>JACQOF010000030.1 GCA_016202645.1 bacterium | reverse complement strand
TTTGTGAACCTGGTGTTCACGGACACGCTGGACGGGGCCCTCACGAGCGACACGATCACCGGCCTCTACAACGACACCTACTACTGGCGGGTCCGCGCCATCGACAACCTGGGCAATCAGGGAACCTTCGGGACCGCGCGGGGATTTGTGACCGACACCATCGTCAACGCCGTGACGCTTACCGCCCCGGCCAACGCCCACGAAACCACGGCCATCGGCATCCTGGTGAGCTGGGTGACGGTCGGCGCGGACAGCGTCGGTGTGGACAGCTACGCGATCGAAGTCGCGACGAATCCAACTTTTTCCAACATGATCTTCACGGACACCCTTGACGGGGCCCTTTCGAGCGACACCCTCACCGGCCTTTACAACGACACCTACCACTGGCGCATTCGTGCCGTCGACAATCTCGGCAACGCCGGGCCGTACTCGGACACCCGCGGGTTTGTGACGGACACGATCGTGAACCAAGTCGCCTTGTCCTACCCTGCGGACCGCCACGACACCACCGTGATCAACATTCTGGTGGGTTGGTCCGCGGTTTCGGACAGTGTTGGCGTGGACAGTTACCACCTGGAAGTCGCAACCAATTTGAGCTTCACGAATGTCACCTTCACCGACACACTGGACGGACTTCTGACCAGCGACACCGTCACAGGGCTATACAACGACACCTACTACTGGCGGGTCCGTGCGACCGACGATTTGGGAAATATCGGTCCAATGTCCGACACGCGCGCTTTCCTGACGGACACCCTTGTCGGCAAAGTCACGCTTGCGCTTCCTCTAGACGATTATGAGACGAAAAACATTGAGATCCTATTCACCTGGAATGCCGTGTTGGACAGTTCCGGCATTGACAGTTACGCGATCGAAGTTTCTCTATCTCCGGGATTTGAGACATTGGCGTTCAAGGACACGATTGATGGGGCCCTCACCAGCGACACCGCCGCGAATCTGACCACGGACACCTTCTACTGGCGCGTCCGGGCGATCGACCAGCTCGGCAACATGGGAATCTATTCCGACACGCGGAGGCTCTTCATCGACACCACCGTTGACCCCGTAACCCTGTCCCTGCCCGCGGACGGCCACGAAACGAACGTCATCAACTTCCTCGTCAGCTGGCAGGCCATCGTCGACAGCTCAGGCATCGATTCCTACTCCGTCGAAGTCTCCCGGGACACGGCATTTTTGCTCCTCGTTTTCACGGACACCGTCGACGGCGTGTTTCTCAGCGACACCATCACCGGCCTCTACAACGACACCTATTACTGGCGTGTGCGCGGGACCGACAATTTCAGCAATGAAGGCCCGTTCCTGACCATCCGTGGATTCGTGACCGACACCATCGTCAATACCGTCAGCCTGTCCTACCCGGCCGCCGGCCACGAAACCAGCACGGCCAATTTCCTGGCAGGCTGGGCCGCCGTCACGGACAGTGTCGGGATTGACAGTTATGTGATGGAAGTTTCCCGGACAACCGCCTTCACAACCCTGGCGTTTGTCGACACCATTGATGGCGTCCTGACCAGCGACACGATCACCGGCCTCTACAATGACACCTACTATTGGCGAGTGCAGGCGATCGACAACCTGGGGAACCGGGGCACCTTCCCCACAGCCCGCGGATTTGTCCTCGACACCGACGTCGACACGGTCACTTTGGTCAGCCCGGCCAACGGGACCCGTACGGGCGACACAACGCCCACCTTTACCTGGCAGGCCGTAGCCGACAGCGTGGGGATCGACTCCTATGCGATCGAAGTTTCCAAGAGCCCGTACTTCCTGACCATGGCCTACTCCGATACAATTTCCGGGGCGCTGACCAGCAATACCCCGGATTCTCTCTTCGCCGACACCTATTACTGGCGTGTCCGGGCTGTTGACAAACTGAGAAATTCCGGCGCCTTCGGCGACACGTTCACGCTTCAGATCGACACCGGCAACGTCGTCACCCTGATTGCTCCGATCGGCGGGAACGAGACCAACGTCACCACCATCGTCTTTCTCTGGGGGAGCCTGAACGCCGAGACCTATACCTGGCAGCTTGCCCGGGACAGCAATTTCACCAGCCTCATCGCCGCCGTCACCGACACGACTGAGACCACCGTCACGCGGAGCTTCACAGTGGAGGACACGTACTACTGGCGGGTCATCGGCCGAAACAGCCTTAATTTCTACGACACCCAGTTCGACGGCTTCCTCGTGGACACGTCCGTCCGACAGGTTACCGCGGTGGCACCGGCCAACGGTCACGAGACCACGAATTCATCCGTGGTTGTGTCCTGGTCAGCCCTGAGCGACAGCGTCGGCATCGACTCCTACGTGCTGGATGTTTCCATCTCCGTGGCGTTTTCCAGCGTCCTCTTCACCGATACCTTGGATGCCAATTCAACATCCGACACCATCACCGGCCTCTACAACGACACGTATTACTGGCGTGTCCGCGGCATAGACCATCTGAGGAACGTCGGGACCCCATCGACAACCCGGGGATTTGTCCTGGACACCCACGTCAACATCGTTGTCCTGAACTCTCCGGCCGACAGCGAAATCATCAACGATACTCGCCCGGTGCTCACCTGGAATGCTCTGTCCGACAGCGTCGGCGTCGATTCCTACGCGCTTGAAGTCTCTCTCAGCAAGATTTTCTCCACCCTGGCCTTCGCCGACACCATCAGCGGCTCGCGGACTTCCGACACGCCAACCGCGCTGGCCGCCGACACCTACTACTGGCGCGTCCGGGCCATCGACCGTCTGGGCAACCGGGGCGCCTATTCCGACACATTCTTTTTCTCAATCGACACCACCCAGATCAGCGTCACTCTGGTCTCTCCGGCAAGCGGCCACAGCACCAACGTGATCCAGCCCTATTTCGCCTGGACCGGAAACGCCGAAACCTATACCCTCCAGCTCTCGTTCAGCAGCGTCTTCACCAGTGTCGCCAGCGCGACCACCGTCCTGACGACGAACGCCGTGATCGCCGCTCTGACCGTCGAAGACACCTATTTCTGGCGCGTGCTTGGCCGCAACACAGCGGGGACGGAGGACACGAGTTCCGTGCGCGGGTTCCTGTTCGACACCGGCGTCGGCAAAGTCACCCTGAGCCTTCCGCTCGCCGACACGCTCACGCAGGACACGACGCCGACCTTCACCTGGGTTGCCGTTTCCGACAGCGTGGGAATCGATTCCTATGTCCTGGAAATCTCCGATACGGTATACTTCGTCACAACGATTTTTGCCGACACCATCGACGGCGCATTCACGTCCGACACGTACTTTGACACGGGCCTCGCCGCCGACACCTACTATTGGCGCGTCCGTGCCATCGACCATCTGGGCAACGTCGGCCCCTACTCGGACACGCGGGCCTTCGGCGTCGACACCGGTTCAGCCGTGCAGTACGTCGGCACCATCAACATCATCAGCGGCAATCATCAGCTCGCGCAAATCACCCAGACCCTGACCCTGACCCTGCCGATCCGTCTCCAAGTCATCGACACGCGACTGACGCCCCAGCCCGTGCCGTATTCCCCCGTCACGTTTACGATTGCGCGGCCGTCCAGCAGCGGCGGCTACTTCGGCGGCGTCTCCTCGGCCACGACCAAGACCAGTTTCACCGACACCGAAGGCTACATCTCGGAGACATTCACGCTTGGCGCCGCCGCCGGCGTATACGAGATCAAGGCAACCTCCGACTCGAACACCGCCGTGTCGGCGATCTTCCTCGCCTACGCCGACGGCATCGACGTGGCCGCCGCCAAGTGGAAGATGGTGACGTCGAACAAGGTCACGCTCAGCGCCAGTTCCGTCGACGCCCTGATCAAGGATGACCTGACGGACGCGCTGGTGTTCTGGTGGGATGAAAACGCCAGCGCCGATCCGATCTTCAATAAATATATCCAGCCGACCACCGTCTCCCGCGGCCGGGCTTACTGGGTCTACAGCGCCACCGGCGGCCGGTTGGTCACGCAGGGTACAGAGGGCTTCGATACGCTCGCCTACCAGCTCAACACCGCCTGGAACATGGTCGGCAACGGGCAGTACTTCTTCGTCGACTGGGATTCAAGCGTCCGCTTCAAGTCCTCCACGTCGGGTCTTCTGACGCCGGCCGAAGCGGCGACCGCGGGCCTCATCGAGAACGTCATCTACTGGTACAATGGCAACGGCTACAGCTGGGGCCCCGATCCGTTGACGCCGACTCTCTCCCGTATCCAGCTCAAGCCGATGGTTGGGTTTGCTCTGTACGCGCTGCAGTCCTGTTCCATGTACGTCTATCCGAACCCGTCGACCCCGTCCGACACCGCCGCCGAAATCTGGAATCAGGCGCCGAAATTCATCGCCGGGAATTACGACAACACGTCCGATCAGGACTGGTTCGTCCGCGTGACTGCTCAGAAGGGCCAGATCCAGGACGTGCAAAATTATATCGGGGTCAAGGCCACACCGGCCGACGCCGCTCTCGCCAGCCGCCGTGAGCCCCCGCCCGTGGCCACGGAATATCTGTCTGTCTCGATCGAAGACCCAGCGGGCGTCTCCCGTGCCGCGAGTTTCGTCGATCCAATCGCAACGCTCCAGACTTGGAACATCGATGTGGCGACGGATCTGAACGGACCCGTTCTGCTCTCGCTGGACGGCATCGGCGGAATTCCGAGCAAGTACGCCGCCTTCCTGGTGGGCGGCCCGCAAGGCCCGATGGATCTCCGGAAACAGACAACGGTTCTTCTGTCCAACGTCGGCGGACTCAACGCGCCCAGCCAAGTCAGCGTCCTTGTTGGCATGCCGGAGCTACTGGCCGCCTATCTCGCCGCGCCGCTTTCGAAGGAACACACCTTCGTCTACCCGAACCCCGGCCCGGACGAGTCCACGGGCAAGATAACCTTCAAGTATAATCTCGGCGCGACCGCGCCGGTAACGATTCGGATTTTCGACGTCGGCGGCCGCCTGGTCAGGCAAATCGAGACCACCGGATTTTTGGGATCGAACCTGACCCAGTGGGACACGACCGACCGGCACGGCCAGCGGCTCGGGTCCGGCGTTTATATTTACATTATCCAGTCGAGCGGGACGAAGCTGGTTGATAAACTGGCGATCGTGAGGTGATGAATTTGAGACGACTGTTGATCTGCGGAGTTATTCTGGCGGCGCTGGGCGTCCGTATCCCGTCCGCCGACGCCCAGCATTCGGCGGAGGAAATCCGGCGGGAACGTCAGGAGGCCCTCGACGAGCTTCGCCGGACGGAAAAATCCTGGGAGACTTATCAGCGCAGCCCGGGATGGCGGATGAATTTCGGATCATGGCTCTCCAGCTCGTACGCCGGATCCGACCAGGACGACCGCGACCGTTCCACCCCGGACTTGCTCGACCACGTCTGGGATCACGATCTCCGCTTTTACGCTTCAGGCCGGAGCGGTTCCGGCCGGACCCGCGCCTACGCGCGGCTCGGAACGACCTATACGCTGAACAGCCGGACGACGCCGTCGATTCGGAAGCACGACTGGATCCAGCCGTCGGTCGAAATGGCCTATCTGGAACACGATTTCGGCGGGGCCCCGTTCAAGCAGCGAGTCACCGCCGGGCGCCAATACGTCGAGGTCAAAAATTCCCTCGTGTTCGCGCTGGTTGCCGACGGCCTCAAGTACGATCTGAAGACGCCCCGGCAGGCCTTCGAGGCATTTCTGGTCCGGCAACAGCCCGGCGACAACAACATCGATTTTCTGTCACGGAATCCCGGCCGTACCAAGCGGTGGTTTTCGGGCATGCAATATTTCTGGCATTACACGCAGAACCAGAGCCTGAATTTTTTCAGCGTCTGGAACAAGGACGGCAACCCGGAGACAGCGGATGACGCCGGGCAGAAGCACCAATTTGATTCGCTGTATCTGGGCGCCACCTTTTTTGGGCGCGTCTTCTCACGTCTTCACTACCAATTTCAATACATCCTCGAAAGCGGCAAAACTTTTTCTGATTCAAACGCCAACAATCCCGCGCCCGGAAGCCGCGTCAGCGTCGACGCTTCCGCCATCCACGCCCGTCTCGCGTATTACTTCAGCGGCGCTCTGAATCTATCCGTTCATACGGATTACCTGTACGGCAGCGGCGACGGCGACGCCGTCGGAAACATATTTTCTACGACAGGCGGGAGCGGCTCCCTGAACGGCAGCGGCACCGGCGGAAAAGACAGCCGATTCATGGCATTCGGCGGCGCCAATCTCGGATTCGCCCTGGCGCCGACTCTGACCAACATCCGCGTCAGCAAAACCGGATTTGGATTCAAGCCCTTCGGCTGGTCCAGGAACCGCCTCTGGTCCGGGTTCATCATCCATCCGGATCTCTACTACTACTGGCGGGACAAGGCGAGCGGCGCGACGTCAGACCCATACATGATCCGGGGCGCCGGGGCTTCGAAGAAAATAGGCCATGAATTTGACGTCTGGATGACCTGGCGGCTCATGAGCGACGTGAAGTACCAGCTGAAAATCGGCAAGTTTTACCCAGGGGCCGCCTATCTGACGAAAAATCCCGAGACCCTCATCCGCTTCAAGATTTCGGTGGACCTATGAAGAAGAGAATCGTGGTTCTCGTCCCGGCGCTGGTCGTGTATCTTCTCCTGAGCGCTGTTTCTCCGGGCCATTCCGCCGAACCGCAGGCCGCCACCGGGCAATTGGCGGAAATACGCGGCGAAATCGAGATCAAAAAGCGCGGCGGCAAGGATTGGATCGCGGCGTATGAGGGCATGAAGATCGATCCCGGAGACCAACTCTCAGCCGGCGTCGACGGCCACGCCGTTCTGGTATTCAAGGACAGCAAGACCGACATCCTTCCTCTGACGCAGTTCGTCGTCGGACGATGCGTGCAGGCCGGCGAGGAAAGCTACACCGAGATGTTTCTCCAGATCGGCAAGGTTTCCGCGAAGGTGACCCAGAACGGCCAGAAGACAAACAAATTCAATATCGTCACTCCCACCAGCGTTGCCGGTGTCCGGGGCACGCGCATCGAGGTTTCACATTTTCCCTCAGCCGGCACAGAAGTCAAAATCACCGAGGGTCGAGGCATGGTATCCTTGGTCTCCGTCCAGAATCTTCCCAAAGCCGTCCTCCCGATATTGGGACTTTCCGAGAAGGCAAAAGCGAAGGAAGAAAAGAAAAAAGCTCAGGAGGAGCGCAGAGAGGCGCGGCGGCAGGAGCGTGAGGATCAGCGAGAGGCGCGCCAGCGGGAACAGGAAGAACAGCGCGAGGAGGCCGCCGGGATGACCGCGGACCAGGCGGTGGAAGCGACGCCGGAGGCCGCCATTGAATTATTCAACGAATTTCTCGAAAACACCGATCAGCAAATCGACGCGGCGGCGGATATGGAGTCCCTGCAGCTGCTCGACAACGCGACATTCGAATACACCGTTTCGGTCGCGACCGATCAGCGCCTCATCGTCGGCGACGCGGACGATCCCTCCACTCTTGTTTCTCCGGGTTCCGCCCAGGAGGCCGACGCGCAGGTGACGGTGACGCCGGAAGGCGTCTCCGCAACCGAAGCCGAGGCCACCCAATCTTCTCTGGAATCTTCCGACGGCCCCGAAAGCATCACCACTCAGGCCGAGCAATCCACATTCAGTGAAGTCACGGACATCATCACGGAAATTTCCACCAGCCAGGGCGGCATCCCGCCGTCCAGCTCGCTCGTGCCGCCGGCGCTGCCGGACCGGACGGGGAAGAGTAATCTGAGTAACTAAAATTCAACAAGAGAGGCGATGAGACCCCCCATCCAGCTTCCCCCTCAAGGGGGGAAGAGTTTTTACCGACCGGGTACACTCAGCAGATTCACGAGTTTCCAAATCGCACAATAGACTGATTTTTCCCGGATGGCCTGGCGGCCGCCCGTAAAGAATGCTTTTTCCGTCCGCAGGGTGGGGCGCACGCCTGTCCGGCGGGCAAAGGCAAACCCGAAGTGGACCGTGCCGACCGGTTTATCGGGCGTTCCTCCGGCCGGGCCGGCGATGCCCGTGATGGCGACCGCCACATCGGATTTGAATTTCCGCAGGACACCGGACGCCATTTCCCGCGCGCTTTCGACGCTCACCGCCCCGTGGCGAATCAGTGTTTTTGCCGCCACTCCCAACTCCGACATTTTGATGCGGTTGTCATAGGCGCAGAGACCGCCAAGCAAAACGCGGCTGGCGCCCGGAACGCCGGCCATCGTTGCGCAGAACATCCCCGCCGAGCAGGACTCCGCCGCGGCCAGTTTCAGGCGTCGTTTGGACATCACATCGACCAGAATTTTCTCGGGCGTGCGGGAGCTCTCCGACACCAGCCATTTTCCCAGATGAGCCCGAACCACCCGATCGAACCTCATCCTCAACGCGGACGCGGGATGCCGCAAGATAACTTGGACGCCCTGAACCGACGGATATATTCCATACCGTGTTTTGAGCGAAGCCGGCAGGCGGTTCTGAAGAATCGAGTCCACTGTGGATTCCGGAATACCCCAAAACCGATATATCCGTGCCGCATTCCCAGGCCCTGCGCGGACGTGTGCCTCGACCATCTCCTGAAACTCGGACGGCACTCCCGGTAAAAAATAATAGGCCGTGCCGTTCCGAACACATCTGAATCCCACCGCGCCGCCGGTGCGGTTCGCGAGCGGCCGGGCGGCCGCCGGGTATAACGCCTGCGCCATGTTATTCGGCGTCGGGCGACCCAGCCTCCTCATTTTCCGCGTGATTTTTCCAAGAGTCGGCGCGTGCGTGGCCAGGCCGCACCGGATCCACCGGCAAACGAAATCCCGGGTGAGATCGTCAGCCGTGGGTCCGAGGCCTCCGGAGACGATGACCGTCCGGCATCGATTGAGATACCTCAACGCCGAAATCACCTCCGCCGCGTCGTCCCGCGCTGTCACCGTCAACGCCGGCCCAAGCCGCCGGGCCAGCCATCGCCCGTTTTCATTCGCGACGCGGCCCTCGGCCACTTCGTTCCCGATCGCCAGCATTCCCAGCCCGGTCTTCCGCCTCGGTCTCATTCAGACATCCTCGATCGATTCTTCCTCAAACCCCAAAAAATGCCCCAGCTCATGGACCAGCGTCCTGTAAATTTCCTCCCGGAATTCGGCCGCCGTCCGGCACTCGGACTCGAACGTCGACCGGAACATCACAATGGTCGGCGGGTAGGGCGATTCTTTTCCCAGGGCCTCGGCGCCTGAAGGCCCTGAAAAATACGCAAACGGCGCCTCTGCCCCGCCTTCGCCCGGCGGCGGCGACTTTTCAGCCACAACCGCTATCCCGGCTTCCTGAACGGCCTCGCGCAGGAATATGGGCAGGCGTGACATCGCCCTTCTGATTTCTGTTTTGAAATCCGACTCGGAGATTTTCATCCGACCCATAAGTTATCATAAGAGGCGATGGGAGTTCACTTCGGATGGACTGAAAAACCGTTCGGGAGCGCCGAGCGCACCGCCGCGGAAGCGCGCCCTCGCGCGGCATTCATGCGGTGTCTGGCGGAACGGATGGGACTGCCGCCAGGCCGGTTTGTCTGGATGGATCAAGTCCATGGCGACCGCGTGCGCCGAGTTGGAGGCGGGAGCGCCGGCGGTATTCTGGCCGCGACAGATGGTTGTGTGACAACCCAGCCAGAACTGGTCCTCTGCATCCGCACAGCTGACTGTCTGCCGATCCTCCTCTTCGACGCGCGCGGCCGCGCAGTTGCCGCCGTCCATGCCGGCTGGCGCGGGCTTCTCGCGGGCATCCTCGGAAAAGCCGTGACATCGATCTGTCGCGCCGCGCGTTGCGGTCCGAAACATATCCGGGCAGTGATCGGCCCCTGCATTCACGTGTCCTGTTATGAGGTGGGCGAGGAGGTTCGTAGATCATTCGCGGCCCGGCACGGATCCTGGACGCGCCGGTTTTTCCGGAAGTCCGGAACGCGTCTAAAGGCCTCACTGCCCGGCATCGCCGGGGCGCAACTTAAGACGGCCGGAATACCGGCAACACATATCCGGCCTTCACGTCACTGCACCGCCTGCGATTCGAGCCGCTACTTTTCCTTCCGCGCAAGATCCGACCGCGGCCGCTTCGCGAGTTTTATTTTCATTTCAACTCCCTGACGCCCACGTTGCCTGCGCCGGAACGTGCTACCATCCTTTTTGTATTTCTCCGTTCCTGCTACTATAATCGTGTCAACAAGCCGGGGTGGCGGAACTGGCAGACGCTCAGGACTTGATTGAAAATTGAGTGCCCTTCGGGAAACCGAAGATGCAGAACCGCTCAAAGTCGGGGAACCCTCAACGCGTCATGGCGGTGGCAATCCCGAGCCAAGTCCTCCGGAGCTGCAGCGAAGGAGGGAAGGTGTAGAGACTGGACGGGCGGCGCCTACAGCCGAAAGGCCACGGCGAAGGGACAGTCCAGACCGCGAACCTCACGGGCGGCGAAAGCCGTCGCGGCACGAAAATCCTGTGGCCCGCAAGGGCCGTGAGGGTTCAATTCCCTCCCCCGGCAATGGCCTTCAGTTTGGACCGGGTATCGGTTGCTGGTGGAGGACGGATTTATTCGGATGAAGGAAGGCGTCACAACGCCGGAAGAAGTGTAGCGGGTGTGCGGGGAATGATTAAGTGTTACCCCCCTCCCGACCTCCCCCTCAAGGGGGGAGGATGAAGTTAAAAACACTGCATTCAATAGATGAAAAAGTTCAGTCAGGATTTCGAGGCTTCTTTTGAGGCTTCCTTCGGCTTGGAATCGCCCGAGGGTTTATCGGCCGCGGCCGCTTTCTTGTACGTGGACGATCGATAATCTGTCGTGTGGAAGCCCGAGCCCTTGAAGATGATGCCGCCGCCCGAGGACAATAGGCGGCGTGCCTTCGGTTTTTTGCATTTGGGACATTTTCTAACGGGACCGGCGGTGATCTGCTGAAAGAGTTCCCAGCCGTGGCCGCAGTCTCCACATTCGTATTCGTACGTCGGCACTGAAGCATTCCTCCCTGTTGCTCTGATTCGGTGATTCATAGTTCTTTATCAAACGTCCTGTAGAAGTTCAACTGTCGACTTTCTTGACATTTGGCGGGGCTCCTGACATCGTTCTTCGCGAGGGGGCGAATTACCCATGTTCTCGCATACGCTTGTGTTGTGTCCCACCGCCATATCGGCCCGGGAGGCGCGCCGCCGGGAGTTGGACCGGGCGGGGCGGGCGGCGCGGCTCGGATTTATGGCCATGTCGAAATCCGAGTTTGTACAAACCTTGTGGGCGTGGCTTTATCCGGAGCAAATCCTTCTGGCCGAGTCCGAGCGGATGGCGCTGGCGGGGAGACTGGCGAGGGAACACGCGAGCCGTCCCGGCGATACCGGATTTTCCTCCATCACCGGCCATCCCGGATTCTGGAAAAGCCTGCTGATTTTTTTTGACGAATGCCGGGAAGGCCTGATCGGGCCGGACCGTCTGCATGAACTCACGCAGAAGGCGGACATCCCGCCGCGCCGCGCGGACGGCCTGCGCGATCTCTTCCAGGCCTACCAGTCCGCGCTCGACCGGATCGGCGCCGCCGACCGGGTGTCCGCCGAGGAACGCGTCCTGGCGGATCTTCCCTCGCGCTGGAAGGAAATTCCCGTCTTTCACGGCCTGGAAAAAATTGTGATTGAGGGGATCGTCGATGTGCGGCCGCTTTTTTTTGAAGTCATTCTCGCGCTTGCCCGGATCGTCGACGTCCAGGTCCGCCTGCCGGTCCCGCCCGAACAGCGGCGGGCCAACCGCTGGCTGACCGATCTCTATGCGCGGTTTGAATCTCTCGGCGAATCGGACGTGCACCGGCTTGACAGCCATCTATCGGTGGATTGGGAGGAAGGCCAGGCCCTGCGGCCTCTACTCGACCGGATTTTTCTCTCGCCCGTCGCGCTCCAGGAAGAGGCGCGAGCCGCGAAGCGCCCCTATGAAACTCTCTCTCCGGAAATTCCCCTAAAAATCATCCGCGCCGGCGACGCCCGGGCCGAATGGCGCGCAGCTGCGCGTTCGATACGGGCGCTCCTGGACGCCGGTGTGCCACCGGAGGATATCGCGATTTTGCGGCGGTCCGCCCGGGTCGAGGACGAGTTTCTCGCCGTGTTCGACAATTTTGAAATCCCGCTCGACGTCGGCGACCGCGAAGAGGACACGGAGGCCCGGGAGGCCGTCCGGAACATTTTGTCGGTTTACCATCTGATCGAATCCGATTTCGCGAGGGAAGACCTGCTGGCCTTCGCGGCGCGCCCGCCCTGGGATATGCCGCGGGCCTTTCAGGACCCGGACATCGGCCTCGACCTGCGCCAGTCCCGGGCGATCCGGGGCCTGAAGGACATTTCTCTTCAATTAAAATCCCAGGCCGCCTTCATCGAGTCCAGAAATCCCGTTCAGGCGCGCCGTCTGAAAACCCTGTCAACCGCCGTCCTCACCGCCTTCGGGGACATGTCCAACCTCAATGCGGCCGTCACCGCGTCGGACCACCTCGACGCCCTGTGGAAACTGCTCGAGTCCCGGTCCTTTCTGCTCGACGAGGAAATCGGCCGGTGGCTGGCGGAACGCCGGGCCCGTCTGGCGCGAATTTTCGACGGGTGGTCGGACACCCTCCCGTGTTCAGATTTTTCGAGACTTCTCGAAGCCGCTCTCGCCGACCGTCCCCAGTCCCGGCGGCCGGGCGGCGGCGTGGCGATGCTGGGGCTGGGCGATCTGCCGGGGCGTTCGGTAAACCATCTTTTTATTCTGGGCATGAACGCCGGCGTTTTTCCGACCGAGCCGATCCAAGAAGTTCTTCTCAAGGACGCGGAGCGGGTTCGGATGAACAACGTCGCCCGGGAAAAATCCGGTGCGCCGGCCCCGTTTCTGACGGCCGAGCGCGAGCGGCTCCGCGAGAATTTCATGTTTTTTTTGGCGCTTCTGGCCGTCCGGAAATCCGCAACGATGTCTTTTTCCGAGAAAGACGCCTCCGGCAAAATCCAGTCGCCCTCCGTCTATATCGACGACGTTCTGCTTCACGTGGCGCCCCGCAACCGCGCTCTGTTTTTTATTCCGCCGCCCACCGGGCCGAAGGACGCCCGGGAACGGGAGATCGACGCCGTTCGCGCGGTTTTCAGCCGCGAAGCGGCGGACCCGCCCGGCGGAGTCGATCCCGGCAGGATCCGCGAGATTGTCGCGCGGGCCGACATCGAGCGCCGGCGACTCGCTTTTTTCCGGCAGCGCCGCCTCGAACCGAGACGACGGCTGGCGTTCGAGCACACCGGCCGGGTCGGCCGGGCCATCCGCTTCGAAAAAAATATTTCCGTTTCCGCGCTTGAGACTTTCTCCCGCTGCGCCTTTCTGGGATTCGCCCGGCATGTCCTGCATCTTCCGGAAACGGAGCGTCCCCGGGAGGCGATCTCGCCGGCGGACCTTGGAAGCCTCATCCACGAAACCGTCTGCGCGTGGTGGAAGGCCATCCTGGCCGGGCATCCGGCGCGGCCGGACGAAAAAGCGGCGGAGATTCTGCTGGACCGCCGGGCGGATTTCCGGAATCTCCTGGAGGAAACCGCCGGAAAATATATGGCCCGCGGATCCGCCGGGCCTCTGTGGCCGGCCCAGGCCCGGCTCATTCAGAGAGTCGCCGACAGTCTCGTGGAACTGGACGTCCAGAGCGTCGAGAAGGGCTGGTGGCCGGATGCGCTCGAAGACCGTCTTGTCCTGAAGCTGTCCCCCGACCTCGACGCCGTCGGGCGGCTGGACCGTCTGGATCGCCGCGCGGACGGGACGTTCCGAGTCATCGATTACAAAACCGCCCAAGCGAGGGCCCTTCAGTCCAAAAAATCCAAACTCGGCGTGACGGAAATCCAAATGCCCGCCTACGCCCTGGCCATCCGGCAGAAACACGGCGGCCGGACGCCGGTCGAGTTGTTCTACTATGCTCTCCGTCACCGCGCCGAACCGGTCGACCTCCTGAAGCAACGGGGCCGCCGCAAGAATCTTCCGACAGATGTTGACGCGGGCAAGCCCGCCGCCGAGCCGCTCGACGAACTGCTTCAGACCTTCGATCAGCGTCTCAAGGAACTTCTCGCCGGGTTTGAAATCGGCGCCTGTGACGTCACCCCCGCCGACCCCGACCAGTGCGGCCATTGTCCCTGCCGGACCGCCTGCGGAATCCTGCCGGCCGTCGTGCCCGACGGGGACGCGGACGAAGCGGACGCCGCCGAGGACGGACCTGCATCGTGATGTCGACGGAAATCAAAGAGCCCTTCAAGCCGAACGCCGAACAGACCGCGGCCCTCGGGCATGGGAAGAACCTCTGCCTCTGCGCCGGCGCCGGCAGCGGCAAGACGGCGACGCTCGTCGCGAAATACATCGACATTCTCGAGCAGGGCGTCGACCCCGGGAGGATTCTCGCGTTTACCTTCACGGAAAAAGCCGCCGCCGAAATGCAGGTCCGCGTCCGGCAGGAACTGGCCCTGAGGCTCGACGCCGAACGGGATCTTCAAAAAGCCGCGCGGCTGGATCAGTGCCGGCAACAGCTGGCCGGCGGATGGATATCCACCATCCACGCGTTCGGCGCGCGCATCCTCCGGGAACAGGCCGCCGAGGCCGGCATCGACCCCTCGTTCCAGCTTCTGCCGGAGGAGGAAGCCGACGCGATGCGGGAGGCCGCCGGCGTCCGCGCCGTGCTCGACGCGGCGGTCCGCGACGTCCGGGCGGCCGACATGTCCGCGCGGTTTCTTCTGCACGGCGGCGGTCCCCACAGCGAGAGCCTGGTCGACGCGCTCGCCGCGCTCCACCAGAAACTCCAGTCCTACGCGGTCCTTCCGGACGACCTTGAGCCGGGACAGGATCCCGCCGTCCCGGATTTCCGGGCGGCCGCCGCGTCGCTGAATCAACTGGCGGCCGGGGCGCCGTCCGGCGAGCGTCTTCAGATCCGGATCGGCGAGATCTCTGCGGCGCTGTCCGGCGTCCTGAACACCGCCGGCCCCGAGGCCGGAACGGAACTGTTCTTCCACGGCCTGGAACGGGCCCGCTGGGACTACTCGGAACGGCGCCTCAAGACCGTGCCGGGGAAGATGCCGGCCGGATTTTCGGAGTTATTCGAGTCTCTCAGCCACGAACTCGCTCTCATCGGCGATCAACTGGCCGTGAACATCGAGCGCGACTCGATCGCCACCCTTCGGGAACTTCTTCTAAGGATGGACCTTCTCTACACCGACGCCAAGCGGCGGCGCGGGTGTCTCGACTTTTCCGATCTGGAACAACTGACGATCCGGCTCTTGAGCGGCCATCCGGAAGTCCGCCGGCATTACCGGGACCGATTCGAGGCCGTCCTCGTGGACGAGTTTCAGGACGTCAATCCCATTCAGGTCCGCATCGTCGAGCGTCTGGTCGACGGCCGGACAGCCGCGCTTTTTGCGGTGGGTGACTGGGAACAATCCATCTACCGGTTTCGCGGCGCCGACGTGGACGAATTCAACCGCCTCTGGAAAAAACTCGCGGCGGAAGGCTCCGCGCTCTCGCTCAAGCGCAATCACCGCAGCCGCCGGGAACTGGTCGACGCGGTCAACCGGCTCTTCGGAAATCATGTGTGGTCCGCCGAACGGATCGGGGACCGCCGTCACCCGCCCTTCCAGCGGATGGAATTTCCCGAAATTGAAGAACATCCCATCCCGGGATGTTCTGATCCTGGAGCGTTGGAGACAGGACATCCATGCCCGCCGATTTTGTGGCTTCGCCTTCCGCCCGGCCAGAACGCCGGCGCGCGGCGCGAGACCGAAGCGGCGGCGGTGGTGGCGGAGATCCGTTCCGCCGGCCGGCCCCTTCAGGACTACGCTCTGCTCTTCAGGAAAATGTCCTCCATGGAACCCTTCGAGGAATCCTTCCGGCAAAACGGGATCCCGTACGAGATCGTGAAAGGCGGCCGGGCGTTCGAGTCCCGCGAGGTGTTTGATCTGCTCAATGTTCTGACTTCCGTTTTCGATCCCTCCGACCACATGGCCTGTTTCGGCGCGCTCAGGTCATGCGTCGGCGGATTGTCCGACGCGGGATTGCTTCTGATATCGGAGGGCGGAGACATCCGGCGTGCGTTTCTGTCGGATGGGCCCGCACCCGGCGAACTTTCCGCCAGAGACCGGGAATCCCTCGATCGCTTCAAACGCCTCGTCCAGGATATTCGCGCGCGCGCCCGGATGACGCCGGCGGCGCTCCTGTCCTGGGTCATCGGCGAATCCGGATTTCACGCGATTTCCGCCGGGCTGGGCGAATCGGCCGCGCGGATGAAAAATGTCGATTGCCTCCTGCGCCTCGCCTCGCAGTTCGCCGATCACCGGCCGGATCCGCACCGCGCCTTTCTCGAAACCGCCTGGCGGCTGGTCCGGCAGAGAGAGCGGCAGTCCGCGGCGGACGATTCGGAGGGATCCGACTGCGTCAAGCTCATGACGATCCACCAGGCCAAGGGCCTGCAGTTTCCGGTCGTCGTTCTGCCGGACCTTCTCGGACAGACCGGCGCTTCGGCGCCGCTCATCCATTTTTTCGCCGGACCGATCGAGGGGACCGACCGTCGCTCCGGGCGATTGGCCTTTCGGGTCGACGTGCCGTATTCCGGCAGTACCTGGAAAACGCCCGGCTATGAGGAATCCTGCGCGCGGGAAGAATCGGCGGAAACCGAGGAACGCGAACGCCTGCTCTACGTGGCCCTGACCCGCGCCATCGACCGGCTCATCCTGCCGGGGCCGGCCTCGGCGGGAATCCGCAAGGACGGCCGGCCCAGGGTATGGGACCGGAAAACGTTCTGGCCGATCCTCGCGTCGTTTTTGTCGGAAATTGAAAACGGTTCGGAAAAGTGGATGGAAATCCGGGACGTCCCCATACTGCGGCAGGCCGATCCTCCGGAAGCCGCGCCGCCCGATCCCGAGTCCCTGCGAAGGCTCTGCGAATCTTCCGGGGCGGGATTCATCACGCCCCCTTCGCAGATTGAAGGAAATCCCGTCCTGGGATTTCCTGAGTCTGGAGCTCCGGGGACTGGACATCCCTGTCCGCCCCCTCGCCGGAGCGTGCACACCGCGAGGGATTTTCTCACCGAAGAACCCGCGCGGAGTCAACGGGCCGTCGGGACATTCCGTTTCGCCGTCGCGCTCGGCAACCTCGCGCATGACCTGCTCGCGCGCATCCCTCTCCATTCGGATCCCGCCCGGCAGGCCCAATGGATCGACGAGCGCATCCGCCATCTCCGCCGGTCCTCCGACATTCCAGAAACCCAGCTTGAAGAACTCTCCGACAACCTCCACCGGTTTCTGAAGGGAAGCCTGGCCGGAACGATGCGGACCCGCGGCGCCGCGGGCTGTTTGCGGGAATACCCATTTTTCCTTCGGATGGACCGCCGCGAAATCAACGGCAAGATGGATCTCCTGCTGGTGGAAGACACCGCCGTAACCATCGTCGACTACAAGTACGAAAGCCCGAAAGAGAATTTCGGCCCCTACCGCGGCCAGCTCATGGCTTATGCCCTGGCGGTCTGCCGCGCGCTTGATATCAGCGAAGTCACCATCGCCCTGCAATTTCTGATCGGCGCCCAGACCCTCCTCAAGGAACCCGTCCGGGCGGAAGACGCCGCCGGATGGATTCAGGCGTTTTTCAGCGCCGCGCCTGCCGCCGTTTCAGAAACGCCTCGATTCCAGAAACGGTCGCAAGCGCGCAGCGTCTCTGAAAATCAGGATCGAGCAGGAGGTCCTCTTCCGGGGGCCAGATGAGATAGCCGTGCTCGATCAGGACCGAGGGCATGGCGGTTTGGCGGAGGACGTGGAGATTTCCGAAATGGAGGCCATCATCCCGGAGAGGAATATATTCCCGGAGGGCGCCGTGGACGGATTCCGCGAGCGGGAGGCTCAAGGGCTGGTAGAAGTAAACTCCGAATCCGTTTTTCTGGAACGGATCGTCGCCTGGCGGAAGGGCGTTGGCGTGCAGGGAAACGAAGAGGTCAGCCTTCGCGGCGAGCGCGCGCTTGACCCGGACCGGCAGCGCCACCGTGTCATGCTGTGTCCGCGTCAGCACCACCCGCGCGCCGCGGGTCTCGAGCACTTCCCGAAGTTTTTCCGACAGCGCCCAGCTGACGACCGCCTCCGGGGTTCCATGCGGCCCCGTCGCGCCCATCGGCGGATGGCCGGGGTCGAGACAGACGGTGACGCCTTCGAGCGGCGACGCCAGCGCCCGGCGCCGCGATTTTTCTGGAGGCTGGGGCGGCGGGTCAAACAATTCGAGTGTAAGTTTACTGTTCCGGTATCCGAGATCGTATCCCCAGACCGGCTGTTTCAGCGCGATGTCCAGCTGATAGACCTCCTCCGCCGGATGCGACCATGCGGCCTGCTGGATCCACGGGTCGCCGGAGGCGTAGTGAAACCAGTCGGTGTTCGAGATCGCCCCGTAGATTTTAAGCGTGAGGGTCATGCCGTCCAACGAAGCCGTCAGCCGGTAGGGCAGGCGGTTATTCAAGGCGGTCTGGAGGAGCGTCGACCGTTCCGTCCGGGACGCCGTCCAAGCGTGGACGTGGCTTTTGGGGATTTCGGTATTTTTTGGCAGAAGTTTCACGGCAAAATCATCAATCCAAACGGATTCGACCTGGGACAGCCTCACATGCAGTGACCGGCCGATTTTTCCGACAACCGTCACGAGGACATCCGAGTCCAGCCGGAATTCGTAGCCGGCCTGCTCGACGCCGTCGTCCGGACCGGACCGGAGAAATACCGTGTCGTCCACGATCCGTCCCATACGCGACGGGCGCCAGACGCGTTCGTCCGGCAGGACGCTGACCACACGATCTTCGGATTCGTCCCCGTCCCCGCCGCCGCGCCGGGGCCGAAGTCGCCGAACTTCTCGGATTTCGGATCCGCCCGGCAGGCGCGCGGTAACGGCAATCTCCGACGTACGAGGCTGAACCGGGACAACGCCCAGCCAGCCGCCCGTGGCAGTTTGGATGATGGGGGTGTCTATGCCGTTGATCCTGACTCGAGCGCCAGGCGGCTCAACCGAGCCAAACACAAAAAGCCGGTCGACCGCGGGCACGCGCATCCCGTCAGGCGGGAAGATGATCCGAATTCGAATGGAGGGGGTATCCGCGGCCGAGACAGCCAGACAGGCTATGGATCCATGTAGCAGGATGCACAAAAGGATCGCGCCGCCGAGACATGTGAATTTGGAATGGTTCATGCCCCATACTCCCCCTCTCGACCCAACCACCCCCTGAATCTGTACGGACGAACCGCCCTGGCTGCGGCCTATGGGCCGCAGTTCATTCTTATAAAAGGGTCCCGCCCTCGACTGACTTGGTTATGCTCTACTTCAGGTTTTTGCTGACGAGCTTGGTCATCTCAAACATGTCGACCTTGCCCTTGCCCAAAACAGCCTTCAGCGTCGCATCCGCGATGATGTTCCGCCGGGCCTTCGGATCCTGCAGTTTCTTTCGCTTGATGTAGGCCCATAATTTCTTGGTGACCTCTGTCCGCGGAAGCGGCTTGCTTCCGACAATGGCCGCCAGCGCCGCGCTCGGCGTCACCGGTTTCATGAATGCCGCGCTCGGCTTTCTTTTCTTCTTCGCCATACTTTGCCTCCTCAGGTAATCCTAAGATGATCCGAGTCCCCTCGGCTCGGGAATATCGTAGCGGGGGGCCGATTTGAACGGCCGACCTTCAGGTTATGAGCCTGACGAGCTACCAGACTGCTCCACCCCGCATCCCTGTCCTCCACGCGCACGCGCGGAAGCTCCGGACGTTTATACGTTACGAGGGGAAATTGTCAAGCCTACGGGCGTATCCTTGATCCGTGCGCAACATAATCTCCAATTGGAGAAAATACTATGGATACCGTCCCATCCACCGCAGGATCCCGGTCGAAAGTTGCGGCAGATAGGTGATGAGGAGGACCCCGGCGCCGCGGATGAGCAGGAATACCCAGACGTGCCGGTAGAGCGACGTGAGGGGCTTGCCGAAACGCGATGAGGCCAGGAGGAGGTTGAGGCCCACCGGCGGGAAAATGAATCCGAGTTCCAGATTGGCCAGGAAAATGATTCCAAGATGCACCGGGTCGATGCCGTAGGCGAGGCCCATGGGCACCAGAAGCGGCGCGAGAATGACGATGCCCGAATAGATTTCCAGGACACTGCCGAGGACGAGAAGCAGGGCATTCAGGGCCAGAAGAAAAACCACCGGCGAGTCGATCCGGGATTGGACTTCGGCCAGGAGCAGGTCCGGGATCTGCGCGTCCACCAGATAACTCGTGAGGCCCATCGCGGTCGAGAGCAGCATGAGGACCGCGCCCACCAGCGTTGCGGATTTGAGGAGGACCGTCGGTAGACCCCGCGTCACGTGGATGTCCCGGAAAATGAAGCACTCGATCAGGACCGAATATGCGCAGGCCGCCGCCGCCGCTTCCACCATCGACGTCATGCCCGTTCCGAAAAGGACGATCACCAGAACCGGCACCGACAGTTCCCACTTCGCCTCCCAGAACGCGGCCAAGGCCTCCCGGCCGGAAAACGTCTGTCGGGCCGCCCGCATCCGGAAACCGACGATAGAGCTGTAGACCGCGACGATCACAACCAGAAGCAGTCCCGGAACCAGACCCGCCAGATACAACTGGTCGGCCGGGACGTTGGCCACGACGCTGTAGAGAATGACCGGCAGGCTCGGCGGAAACAGCAGGCCGAGACTTCCCGCCGCCGTCACAAGGCCGATGGAAAATCCCTCCGGATAGCCGTCCTTGAGGAGAATCGGAAGCACGAGTCCTCCGAGCGCGATGATCGTCACGCCGGAACCGCCGGTGAAGGTCGTGAAGAGAACGCAGACCGACAGCACCAGAACCGACACGCCGCCGGGCATCCATCCGAAGATGGCCCGGAAAAACCGGACCAGCCGTTCCGAGGCTTTTGATTCGGCCAGGATGTAGCCGCACGCCGTGAGAAGCGGGATGGCCGGCAGAGTGGGCGAGGCGATGAGGCGGTAGATTTCCGCCGGCACCGCCGCCACGGGCGTGCCGTCCTTAAAAAATAGAAAGAGCGCGATGCCTCCCATCGCGACAAACATCGGCGCGCCGAGAATGGCCGCGAGGAGAATGAATCCGATCATCGGCGCCGTCCACGCCCCCGCTGATTCCGCAAAAAAATGGAGACCAAACGCCGCCGCGACGCCGGCGAGCGCCGTCAGTTTCCCGGCGAGATGGTTTGAAGACTGGAGGATGAACCGGACCGCCATGAGTCCCAGCGCGGCCGGCATCACGCATTCGCTGACCCATTCCGGAAGACCGATCGGCAAAACCGACCCCATCTCCCGGTCCGCCTCGACCACGCTCATGCTGGCGCGCGCCAGTACGGCGCAGACCGCCGCGGCCACGGTCGAGCCGATCAGCGTCGCCGCGGACCGCAGGCCGCCTTCGGCCCACATCTCCGTCATGGAAAGTTTCAAGTGCGCGCGGCGGCCGGCCGCGAGAAGCCCTCCGAGGAACGTCAGCCAGAGCGTGAGGTGTTGAAGATAGGACGCGGAGCCGGGAATGTGAAACCCGCCGAGGGGCCGGCCGACGGCGTCGATCAGCGGCAGGGCTGTGAAGAGCGTCAGCGCGCCGACCAGCGCGCCCGCCTCGATCCGGTCCAGAACGCCTTTGAAGTTCACTTGCCAGGCGCGGCGGATATCTCTTTGCGGTAGGCCTTCCTGTAATTCAGAGCGTCGTCAAACGCCCGAGCCGGCACGATCCGGTCCCGGATCCTCGGGTACAACTCCTCCGCCGCTTTTCTCCAGACCGCCGCTTCGGCGGTGTCCAGATGCACGACGTTCAGTCCCCGCTTCTTCATCGCCTGGATTTCCCCCGGGCCGGACGCCCGGATTGTCTTGCGCATCTTTCGGCCGGCTTCCTGCGCCGCCGCGAGGAGCGCCGGACGGAGCGTCTCGGGGATTTTATTCCAGGTTGATTTGGAGATCACCGAGGCGCCGAGCAGAGCCGCCCATTTGAGGTCCGTCATGTTCGGTGCGGCGTCGTACCACTGGAAAATGACGGCGGCCTGAAGAGTCGTCGACAGCGAGCTGACGAGGCCGGTCTTGAGGGCGGTGGAGATTTCAGTCGAAGGCAGGGGAATGGGATTAAATCCGGCGGCTTTCCAAAGCTCGATCGCCTCGTTGTCGCCGGCCCAGGAAAACAGCTTGAGGGCTTTCATGTCTTCGGGCGTATGGACGGGCGACTGGGTGAAGAAATGAACCCAGCCGCCGTCCGCCCAGTTGAGAACGACGAAACCTTTTTTTTCGTATTCGCTCCGAAGTTTCGGGCTCATCCGGTCGAGGACGTAGTCGAGTTCCTCGTACGAGTCATACATCATGGGAACTTGGAGAGCCAAAATCGACCGGTCGACATTGGCGAGGCCCACGCTGGTGAGGAGCGCCGCGTTCAAAGTCCCGAGGCGCATTTTGCGGACCACGTCGGCGTCGTCGCCCGCCACCATTCCCGGATAGAGAATGAGCGACACCTTTCCGCCCGACGCCTCCTTCCACCGCTCGCCCATTTCCTGCAGGATCAAATGCCAGGCGGACCCCTTGGGCGCGAGCGTCGCCATTTTCACGACAACCTTCTGCGCCGACGCGGGGACGGCGGCCAAGAGACAGACGGCGGCCAGACAGGCGAATCTATTCCACAAAGAGCGTGTCCATCCGGTTCAGAAGCCACCGCGCCCGTTTCTGGTGGATCAAATTCGCCAAGCGGTGGTTCTTGTCGAGTTCAACGTCCATCGCCAGCTCCTCGCCGATCAGCCGCTCAAACTCCGCGCGGTTCTGCTCGGCAACCAGCACCGTTTCGGCGAAGATCACCAAAGGCGCAACCCGCCGGTTGCCGCCGATCCGGCGGGCCTCCGCCAAATGCCGCCGGGCCGCCTCGGCCGAACCGCCGGCCGCCGCCGGACGGCCGCCTTCGTAGGCGATAAAAAAATCGTGGAGAGCGCCGTCGCCAAATTCCGGCTCCAGCTCCAGGGCCCGGCGGGCGATCGACGCGACGAGCGGCAGGTCCGCCATCATATCCGCGTTGTCCTTCGACAGGGCAATCAGCCCGCCCCAGGCGTTCGCGGTCCAGTGGAGAAGCGGCACATCGCGCCGACGCATCGACGCCAGAGCCGCCGGCGCATCCGTATCCAATTTTTTCTGAAAATCCCGGTGGGACGACTCGATTCCCCGAAGACCATAGTCCAAAGCCCGCCGGTAGAGTTTCCGGGCGCGATCCCGAAGCTCCGTCGACCGCGCCAGGTCCCGGTCCTCGACGTAGTCGGCCTCGCACTGAACATAGGCATACGCATACTGGGTAAATCCGCTGGCGGCGGTAAGGAGCAGCCCGGTGTGAGCCGGAGACTCGTCGATCAATCCTTCAATCGTCTTCAGCGCCGCCGGCCCGGCCTCCGCAATGAGTTCCGGATCGTCATCCCGGGAATACGTGGTCCCGCCCCGCGCCACCGCATCCCCCAGCGCGGTCCCCAGAGTGCCGATGGCGGCCTTCCGCGCCGAACACCCCAACACCGCCGCCCCCGCAAGCACAATCCATACAACTCTCATATCCCAATGCAAACATAGGGAGGCAGACCGATCAAGCAAAACAAACAAAAGCCAACGGGCGGAATCGAACCGCCGACCTACGCATTACGAGTGCGTTGCTCTACCGTCTGAGCTACGTTGGCAACCCTAACTACAAGAGAGAATTATAAAAGTACGCCTCATACGGCAATCGCCTCAGTGCCCTTTTTGTGCCCTTTTGTTTTCTCATCGGCCGCCTCATAGGCCTCCATCAGCCTCTCCATCGACTCCGACAGGCGTTTCGTATAATAATGGGTATAAATCCGCGCCGCCGTGATTGTCTTGTGTCCCATGAGTGCCATCCTTTCGTCCAGGTCTACCCCGTTCATGGCCAGGTACGAGCCGAACGTGTGGCGAAGGTCGTGCATCCGGACCCGCCGTGTGATCCCTGCCCGCCAGAGCGCCTGATTGATCGCGCTACGACAGTCCCTAGTCTGCCTTCCCTTCCATGAAAAAACAAATCCCGAATCATCCACCGGTTGTCTGTCAATAATACCGGCAAGCTGTTTCGTCAACGGAATAATCCGCGGCTCGTCGTTTTTCGTGACGGGGATCCGGATGACGCCGGCCACACGGTCGATGTCCTCGTATCGCATCCGGAATATCTCACCCCGGCGCATACCCGAATAAATGCAGAATAAAACGAGATCCATCCCGCGCGTCCCATCGGGCTTGAGCCTCGCAATTTCATCCGGCGCCAGAATCGTCGGCGGCCGGAGAGATAGCTTCGTTTTTGGACTTCGGACATGTCGCATCGGGTTGTCGCCGATGAATCCGCCGCCGACCGTGTGGCCGTCCTCGTCCGTCATGCCGGCATGCGCGAATTTGAATAAGGACCGCAGATACGCGAGCCGTCTGCTGACAGTCGCCGGGCAGACCTTCTGCTTCATTTCAATCCGCCACTTCTCAATATCAAACACCGTGATGGACGAGAGCCTGCGTTCTCCCCATCGTGATTCGGTATTCCTCATGAAGACTCGTTCCACGGGATAAGATTTCTTGGCCTTCTGCGCCCAGGGATAATAATGCTGGTCCAGGAATTGTTTCACCGTGATCGTCCCTCGCTCCTTCGAGCCGACGTGCACCTTTGTTTCGAATTCTCGAACCCTCTCGGCATAGAACGTCTCCGCAAGCCGCATCGTTCGGAATTTCTTCCGCCCGCGATGCTTCATGCCGATCTGATTCCAGTAATAGAAATTGACGCGATATTCGCCATTCGGTAATCGCGTGATCGCTCGAACGCCCATGTGATTTGTCCCCTACGCGGCCCGTCTGACCTTGGCCGTTGATTCGACCCGGGATCGCTTTACGCGCTTATTAGTGGAACGGAACGAAGCGACCAAGGCTTCGACGGCGCTGACCTGGTCCGGTGTGAGATCCTCGTACTCGCCTCCGACATTCACGCGCTCGCCGACCATAATCCGGTCGCCCTCCCGCTTGGGCTGAACCCGGTCCTTGAACTCGAGCGCATAGACGTTCCCGTCCGCCTCAAGAAGGAGCCGCATGCCCACGGATTCGAAATACGCGGCGAGTTTGTGAATCGGCGGCATGCTCTTGCCGATGGAGAACTGATAAAGGCTGTAGTGGGTTGTGTCCTTCTTGCCGAGCCTGTTGACGATTTCTTGAACGGTCAGCTCGCGCGCCTTGGAACGCTTGCGGAATATTTCGTATATCCTTTCACCTTGCTCCATGGATGACCCCCTTTGAGGTAGTGCGCGAATTATCCCAGCCGCGCCCGGCCATGTCAAGGTTTGTGGATAGCCTGTTGGTATTGTGGACAAATTGCCCCAAACACATTGACATTAGTATTAAATACTAATACCTTGCGGCCGCATGAATGCCAAGACCAACCCCGTCTATCTTCCGAAGTCATTTGTTGTGGCGAACCTTCCCCATTCCAACCGAGCCGGCGAAACCCTCTGGACCCGCCGCGCCAACGACTACGTCCTCAACGTCCGGGCCAATCCGAATCTGGGTCTGCCCTACGCCAGTTACCCAAGGCTGTTTCTCATGTGGCTCACCAGGCGGATTCTGATCACAGGGCAACGGCGAATAGAACTCGACGAGTCCTACCATTCGTTTTTGGCAGGGCTTGGCTTGAGTCCGGATGGCCACACGCGTCGGCGATTCTACGACCAAGTCACCCGGCTTCTGGCGTCAACCATCGCATTCGGTCGAATGTCCGGCGTGATCGAGCAAATGAGAGTCGCAGTTGAGTTTGAACTCTGGTGGGATCCCAAGCGACCGTATGAACGATCTCTCTTTCAAACAGAGATCCACGTAACGGCGGAGTTTTATCTTCATGCCGCGCAATCGTCGGTTCCATTACGCCCGGATGCAGTCTGCGTTTTGAAACGTTCATCTCTGGCTATCGACCTCTATGCTTGGCTCACCTACCGCTTCAGTTATCTCCGTACCGCAACGGCTGTTCCCCTATGTGCCCTGTTCTGTCAGTTTGGAGCTGATTATTCCCGGCTGCGCTTTTTTAAACGCGCGTTACGCGAAAATCTCATCCGGGTACTCGCGGTCTATCCGGATGCGAAAGTCGAACTCGAAGCCCGACATCTGATCTTGAAACCATCTCCGCCGTCGGTTCCACAATAGTTGTCCACAGTTCCATGTGGATTCTGGGAATTATGCACGGTATCCTGTCACACGGTCGTCCGAGAGAACGTGCGATATGTTGTCACGTCTGGCCTGTGCATCTTGTCACACTGTACTGGTAGTATCCCTTTTAGAAACTCGTAGTATCCGCTGCGCGAGTGTGGATATCCCGCTGCTCGATCCTCTGAACAAAAATGATTCAGCCAGGGAAGATCTGTTTTTGACTGATCTGTGATCTGTCGCGATACTTGATCAATGTCGTTCAGGAATATCCGTCGACTCCCGAATCACTGGAATTCTGAGGGGGATATCCGTATCGAGGAGGCCGACGATGAAGCAAACGCAGTCGAAGTCGAAGCAGCATTCCCGTGGTAATTGAACGCGCCCGCGACCCCGTTGAAGAAGCCACTGAGGCTACATGTCTTCTTACGTCGAATCACCCGTCATCTTGATCTGCCATTCCTAAAGACTCCCGAATTCCGGAAAATTTTCACCGGGCGTGTGGTGCCAACTTTGGATCAGTATTTGAAGATCCTCTCATCCTCGGGAATACCAAATGTCATCCCTTATCAGCAGGCGCTTTATGTTCTCGGCGAGGATATAGGTGTGCATCAGAAACGGCCCGGGGATGGAATCCTGGCCACGAAATGGGCCCGAGGATCTTTGCTCGGGATCGAAGACTTAAAGGATGGCCAGCGGCGGGGTGTCGAAGATTTGGTGCGGCACTTTCGAATGAAAAACAAAGAAGAAATCTACCGGCCGGAAACTTTCAAGGAGACCCCGCCACAGGCACCGTTGCCGGGCTTCGAGGAATCTTCTGTGAAGAAAGATCCTGGGCAGAACAAAATTATTCCGTTTCCCAGGAAGGAGCCGCCTGAAGAGCCGGCCTAAAACGAGTTGTGGACTGCCGGCCTGTACGACTTCTCGACATATTCATCGAGGTCGGTCCTGCGAAAGACGCGCCGCCGGCCGGCTTTTGCAAAAGGAATCTTCCCCTCGGATACAAGATTGGCGATCGTGCCGAGCGACAATCGCAAATAACAGGCGGCTTCTACTGAATTCATGTACGGGCCGGATGGAATGGGCACGTCCGGAATACCGGGTTTACGTTTACAGATTTCAGCAGTTTTCTGTGCGTCGTTCGATTCGGTTTCTGAAACCGTCACAATGGACCACCCCCATCAGTTTTTCGGCGTTACAGTGTCTATATCGCATTTACCAGTGATTTGTCCAGTAGTCAATAAATTAGTATTAAATACTACACCCTTTACTTCGCCTCAAACGCCGGCAGGCTTAGTGGGCGGGTGCGGACGCACCCGCCTCACGCCTACGCGCCGCAGACACGCGTGGTGCCGCACGAGCGCATATCCGTGCCGCATCAAAATCTCGCCGCCCCGTGCCGGTTCCGTCCGCAACGCGAGATCGTCGGCGGCGCTCGTCCCGTCCGCCTCTGGCGGCCGGGACGAACCCGCCCACGTCTGCGCTTCCCGATCAACCGCGGCGGCAGAGGCAATGCGCGGACCCGTGATCGTGAATGCAACGTCAGCGCTTTTTCGGCGGCCGTCGCCCTGCGGCGAAAACCGCCGCAGGACGAAATCGGCCGCCCAGCGAGCACGATTCCGGGAACGAAATACGGGTCCTCATTGAAACGCTCGCCCACGCCGGTGGATATTCATGGCGAGCGCAAAACAGCTTTCGGAGGGGCTATCCCAGGAGCCCGCTTGCCGGCAGATAAACAGCCAGCGGTACGCCGCATTCCGCCCGAATTCCCGCCGTCGTCGCTCTCGGCGTCGTCCGTGCCGCAGTAGCGGCACGGCGACGTCCGTTCGCTCGGTCGGCGGCGGCAAGGGGCATCGTCCGCAAAAATAAAAGGTATTCAAAGGAGACGGCCACGGCCATTGGAGATTTGGAACGGTGGCCGTCTCCAAACCCGCCGCTGGTGCTTTTATTTTTGCAGCGATCCCGTGCCCCTTGACTCCGACCCTGTGGTGCGTGGCGCTTGTCATCTGGGGCGCAATTTTACGCATCCTCGGGTCGGCGTGCTCCATTCGGCGTATTTCATCCGAGGTGTTCCCCTCGGACTCCCCGCATCCCTGCAATCTTCCGGGGACATCCCTGTCCCCGGTTGTGTGGAGACATCCACGTACCCGTCTACATCATGTGTTGATTTTTTCCGTCCGCCTCAGTTCGGGAACTGATGAGGCGGACGAAAAAAATTTTCGTCGTCACAAAATGACCACAGGAGGGATGAGACATGAGATTAGCCGTTTCAGGTTCACGTTGTTTGACGGGCGATCATTACCGCGCCGTCGTCTTTGCAGCTCTCGACGCTATCCACCGCGTCACACCCATCACGGAGGTTATCTCCGGCGGGGCGGCCGGCCCTGACACCTTCGCCGACTTGTGGGCGCACTGGCGCCGGATTCCGTCCCGTGTCATTCGCCCGGACTGGGACACGCACGGCAAACGCGCCGCTTTGCTTCGGGACGATCAGATCGTGGCCTCGGCTGACCGGCTCCTTGCGTTCTGGGACGGCCATTCCCACGGCACGGCCTACACCATCCGCGCCGCGCGCGCCGCGGGTCTCCCGATCGACGCGCAGACCTTCCACCTGTTGCCCGTGATCGAAACAGAGGACGGCCACAGAGTCGCGCACGTTCTGATTGACGAGAGCTTTTCACGCGGCGCAAACGGCAAACGCCGCCTTGCCAACTTGAACGACTTGGCCTATCTCTCACAGGGTCAGACCGCGTTGACCGTGGGCGACGTGCTGGTCACGACGAAGGTCAAACGACAATTCGGGACGCTCGACATTGAGACGCGCCGCTATTCGGTCCTTCGCGCCAAAGGGGGACTTCGCAAGGCCAACGGCAAAACGGTTGACCTCGGCTCCCACATGGTCCTGATTGACGCGATGGGGATTGACCGCACCCTTCACGACATCCTGCTCGACATTCGGCAGACGAGCCGAAAAAACGCCGACCCCAAACACGAGACGCCCGAGGACAGAGCACGCGCCGCGAGGATGCAGTGGCATTACGACCCGTTCAGCCATTACATCCCGCCGCATTGCCGCGCCACCGCGTCAATGTTCCGCGATCCGGCCGACATGCCCGACCATTCGCTGAAAAAATTCGCCGATGGCACGATCAGGGCATTGACGGCCGACGAAATTTGCGAACCATATCCGGACCTGATGCCCGACGCTGGCGAGCCTTCGCCGTTCCCGGCAGTCGCCAGAGGCGAGAGCATCGACCCCCATGAGTTCCAGGTCGACCCGGATCCAGCCCGTGAATTGAAATATGGCCACTTCGATCTGACTCCGATCGTGTGCTTTCTTCGCCAACGTCGTTACATGGAGTGGCTCGCCGCATAGTCCGTCGCGGAGCGGTCCGAATCCGCAACGAAATAAACGAAAGAAACGAAAAAACCGGCCCCCGATCCCCACTCCCCTGCGCCCCTCGCCCCAGGGCGAGGGGAACTGGCCGCGTGCGGGCGCACGCGGGAAGCCTGCCGGCGGAGCGACTTCGCCGCCGCGTCCTCACGGCACCGTCCCGCTCCCGGCGACGGCATTCGGCCTCTCGGCGTCGTCCGTTCGACTGACAGCCTGAAGTCTCACGGCGACGTCCGTTCGCCCTCATGTCCGTCGTCCGGTCGCTGGCGGTGTCCGTTCGTCGGTCGGCGACTCGTCAGAATCGCATCATTGCCCTCCATGGCAACGTCTGGCGGCGGTCATCGTGACCGCCGAAATCTCCCCGGTGAACCACACCTGACCCACCGGCGATGTGAAAACATCGCCGCGAAAGCGGCTGTCACGTTGTGATCAGCCGCTTTTCATTCGCGGCAAACATTCAATTCAAAAACAAGCAGGTCAAAAACGTCCTACCAGGGACGGTGACTCCGGAAGATCACGGCAACAAGGCGTGACTCGCCGGCGTTGATTACCGTGCTTCATCCCCACACGGGTCGTGCAAATAACACAGTCCGACGGACAGGACTTGTAAAAACACCGTGATGACGGCCGGGGCTTGTATGGCCTGGCCGAGCGGTGAGCGTGGTCGGAAGTCCACGTCGTTACAGAGCGCGTAATCTCTGAACACATATCTATCCCGAGCGAGCCCTCGCTCAAAATTGCCTCGCAAGTCTCCACCCCGGAGGGTGGGCACCCCGCACATCACCCACCCGTGCGGCCCTCCGGAATATATACGCCTCGCGCTCACATTCGTTCGTATTGGCGCGCCTCATGAGCGCGGGGCACTGACTCATATCCTTCATCCCGGCGGTGATCCTCCCACCGCCGGTTTTTTATCCAAACAGGGGGCGTGCGCAGTTTCGTCACAACACTTTGGAATCACTCCACATAGATCAACCACTCGTTTCCACAAATCGCGCATGGCGCGAAAAATCCACAAAAACAGGAGGTTTGAGACCCATGAAAGTCCACACCACCTACGCCCGCCGCGTCAACCTCGGTGACTACGGCGAGCACGCATTTTACAGCGTGTCGATCGACAAGATGTTCGAGGGCGCGGTGCTCTCGGACGCCACGAAGATCGCGCACGAGCTCATGGCCGAGTGTGAAAAGGCCGTCGTTCACGCGATCCATCGGAACGAACCATCGTCCCAAGTTGGCACACCGCCGCTTGAAGTCCAGGCCGAGCTTGATGATTTGGCAGCCAAGTCTAAAGCCGCTCCGGTTCAGACTGAAACGAAATCGGTTGCGGTTGCTGAAACAAAAACCGCTCCCGTTGCGGCACCCACGGTGCCCGCGCCAACCCCGGCTCCGAAACCTGCCGCGTCGACCGCAAAGCCGAACGGCAACAACGGGCACAACGGCAACGGTAAGAAGTCCGTCAAACGCCCGGACGATCCGGCCAGCCCCGCGCAAGTCAGCCTCTACGAAAAACTCTCGCGGCGTTACGAAAAGTCCACGGGCCAACATCTCGACAACGCCGTCGGACTCGATGGCGCGTACTTCGCCGACCTCAGCAAAGGCCACGCGTCCGAGATTATCGACAAGGCTCTGGAACTTGTCGCGAAGACCGACCGGACATCCAAGGCCGAATCGCCCAACTCCGCGCCGGGCAAGAAAGCCTTCGTCCTCGCCCAGCCTCGCCAACTCTCCTACGCCGAGTCGCTGATCAACCAGCTTGGCCGACTCGTCGGTGAAACCAACGCTCATGAATTCGTGGAGTCGACGATCAAGGAACTTTGCAAAGGCCGGGTTTACCCCCTGCCGCAGCTCTCCAGTTTCAAAATCTCCAAGCTCATCGACGCGCTCAAGAAGAAAGTCGTCGAATCCAAAAACGGCGAGCTTGCCCATGCCGGCGTCGCCCACGACGACAACGTCCCGTTCTAAGCAAGCGTTGCCCCCCGCGTCGCGGGGAACATCCCACAGCCGTCGAGGTTCCATCCCTCGCATGGTTGTTTAAAAGGAGTGATCGACTTGAACAATGGAAGGGTCTATCTATCCGCGAGCAAGATCACCGCCTACCTGTCCTGCCCGTACAAGTTCCGCCTGCGCTACATTGACCAAGTGCCGACACCGAACCACACATTCTTCATCGTCGGCACCGCCACGCACGCCGGCGTCGAGGCGATCCACATCGGCAAATCCCTGCAGGATGCGTTGACCGAATCCTCTCTCTCCGTCGACGCCGCAACCAGCAAGGAATACGACAACGATCTGACCCCAGCCGAAATCAACGACTTGGTCCGAACGCTGGTCACGACCTATCACGAGCAGGCTATCCCGCTCAAAATCACCGCCGTTGAAACGCCGTTTCAGATCGACGGCAACAACGTGGTCCTGACCGGTACGGTCGACGCGATGGTCGAAGGCAAGACCGTCCTCGAGATAAAAACCTCCAAACGCGCGTGGTCCCAGCCCCAAGCGGACCTGCAGATCCAACCCAGCGTTTACGCCTTCGGTTTGGCATTCGAGAAAAAACTCCCCGGCCCGATCGAAGTCATCTACCGCGTGATCGTGAAGCCGACCAAGAAGTTCCCGAAAGGCCAGCTCATGGAACTTCGCACGGTCCGGACCAAGGAGCACTTCGACCACTTGATCCAGACGATCAACCAGGTCGGCAAAGCGGTCAGCGCCGGCATCTTCCCCCGCAACGTCACGCCGGCCTGCGGCTGGTGCGAATTCCGCCAGCGTTGTCTCGGTAGCACGTTGCCGAACTATGCCCAGAACGGCGGTGACGACGAATGAGCACAGAAGCCGCCACCCGAGATTTCACTCTCGAAAAGTACGACAGATTCTGGGCGGTCTTCGATCCGGACGGAAATCTCGTGACGCTGACCGTCTACAAAAAGGGCGGGTTAGAGGTGATTCGTCGTCTCCGTGATCCCGCCTCCCAAATCCACGACAACCCACTCGCGTAATCCACGGCCGTCTCTGCGTTGCGGAGACGGCTGATTTTCTTTCAAAAACCGGAGGTGAGGAAAAATGAACAAGGTCTATCAAATCATCACCGAACGCATCATCGACAGAATGAAACAGGGGATCATCCCGTGGCAACGGTCGTGGCATACGCGCCAACAGACCCCAAAAAATCTTGTCACGAAACTGCCCTACCATGGGACAAACTTCTTTCTTCTGTGGTCGCTGGGTTATGAAAGTCCGTACTTCCTCACGATGCGGCAAGCCAACGAACTGGGCGGTTCTATTCGGGCGGGAGAAAAGGCTTTGCCGGTCGTGTTCTGGAGGATCCTCAAATTCGCCGAGGAAATTGCCCCGGATGGACAACCCAAGAAAGTACCCATGCTTCGTTACTACAACGTGTTCAATTCGTCCCAATGCGAGAATCTCGACGGCAAAATCCCCAGCTACGCGGACGTGGACAATTCATTCTCGCCGATCGAAGCCGCGGAACTCGCCGTCGATAACATGCCCACGCGCCCGCACATCGAACATGGCCATACACGTGCGTACTACAGCCCCGTGAACGACGCGATCTGTCTGCCTTCACCCGAACGCTTCGACCGCCCGGAGGACTACTACGCGACGCTCTTCCACGAGCTCGTTCACAGCACCGGCCATGCCACAAGACTGTCCCGCCGGGATTGGCTGTCCGGCGACGACAAACACGACGCCTATTCGAAGGAAGAACTGGTCGCCGAAATGGGCGCGACGTTCCTCTGCGCCGAGACCGGCATCCTGGCCTCACAGGTTGATCGTTCGGCGGCGTATATTCAGAGCTGGATCGAGACATTCGAAAACAACCACCGTCTAATTTTCACGGCCGCGACCCACGCCCAGAAGGCGGTTGACTTCATTTTGAACCGCGTGGCGGTTCACGTCGCTTCGAATTGATAGACGAAGGAGAGCAACCCATGTCCAACTCCATTCAGCGAATCGGCAAAAGTGGTATCCCGGTCTTTTGTGATGGCCGGGATCCCGCGCTCGATAATTTCCGAGTAACGGAATCCGACCCGCGAAAAGTCATCTTCGCCGTCGCCTTGTCCCACGCCCGGGCGGTTGCTATCGCCTACACGCGAAAACACGCGCCCCATCTCCTGACCGAGATGGGCAACTTCCTCCCGCCACCGGCGGAGAAGGAGCCCGATCATGGCTTCCCGTAGCACCACCTACGCCGGCGTCCCGGCGCTCGTTATATTCGACCGCACCATGAACATCAGCCGCATCATCACGCCGGCCATCGCACGGATCATCCTCGACAACGTGGATGACATCCGTGATTTCCTCGGTGAAAATGAGGCGTACATCTCCGAAGAATTGGACAACCGTCAACAACGCCGAGCACAACAAGGCGATTGATGCTCGATCCGCGTTTACACCACAAATATTGCCATTTCAACTTTTGTGGTGTAAAATCATTTCGACATGGCGATTCTCAAAGGCATTCTCAACGACAGTTGGAAGCACTACCGGAGCCAGGAAGTCCGCATCCGGTCGCGCCTCCGGCAATTACCAAAAGGCAGCATTCTGAAACGGCGTCTTGCTGGTCGAGAATACTTCTACCTGAAGTTCCGGAGGAATGAAAAGGTCGTCTCCCGATACTTGGGGAAGGATCGGCCTGTCCAATTGGAGAAGTCCATCCAGGAACGGCGCTTGCTTCAGAAACAGTTGCGCGATGTCAAGCAGAGTCTGCGCCTGCTGGTGAAGGTCCGTCGAAAGAAACTCCGCCGTGGCTGATCTTTTTGAGGATATTCTAAAAGTCTTTGATGATTTGGGTCTGTGGGAAGACGGCGTGGAGCTTATCGGCAGCTGGTCTTTTCTGCTGTATCAAAGGCATTTGGGAGCCCGCCCGATGCCGCTTCGAACACTGGATATCGACTTCCTGTTGCCTCGACCCTATCCAAGAAAGGTAGCAGTTGACCTGCAAGCCGCTCTTGCCCCCCTCGGATTCAGTGTAGATTTTAAACCTTCAGGAGAAACATGTTTTGTGCACCCGGACCTCAAAATTGAATTCCTGACGCCGGAGCGAGGCAAGGGAGAGGATAAGCCTAGGCTGATCAGAGCCCTTGGCGTAAAGGCCACGCAATTGAGATTCTTGGACCTGTTATTTCAGGATCCAATCGTGATCGAGGAAAAAGGGATCAAAGTAAGAGTGCCGAACCCCATCAACTTCAGCCAGCAAAAGCTTATAATTGCCCAGCGCCGCCGAAAAAAGGAAAAGAGAGAAAAGGATATCGAACAGGCTGTGACAGTCCTCTCCATTGTCGATCCAGTGGAATTTAAGCGAGCCACGTATGCGCTTCCTAAGAAATGGCGTACGCTCCTATCTACAAGTCTTCAACAAGCATGGCTCACTCTCCCCCTTGAACGCCCCATCCTTGAAAAATTTAAATTGCTATTTACACCACAATAACTGTGCAGTCTTATTTTGTGGTGTATAGAATTTTCCCCGGGGATGAGTTTATGGGGATATACTGAATTATGTGTGGTGGTGATGTCTCGAAGGATACTTTCACTGAATGTGTTAGATATGACAAATTATCCTACAATTAAAATCGGCCTCTTGAGATTTACGCCTGTCCCTGATTTGATCTTGCCGTGCAGCTAAATCGAATTTCTTTACATCTGCTATGAGGCGATGGAGATGACTGAAAGTGGGATAAGCCAGTTCTCTGCAGCGGATGCCGCACTTGGCTACCTTTACCAGGTCCGGGTGGCGTTGCTCTGGGCGCTCCGCCGGATCAAGTCGTCGACAGATTTTCTTGTTTCGATCGAGACGCTTGACGACATCGCTTTTGAAACTATGGGAGGCACCCCAGAGCAGCTCCTTCAGACCAAGCATCATCGCAGCCGAGAGGCCTCCCTGTCGGATGCGAGCCCGGATCTGTGGAAGTCGCTTCGCATATGGTTTGAAGGCCATGCCGACAAATCGATTCCCACCGGCACAGCTTTGCACCTCCTGACGACAGCAACAGCTCCAATGGGATCTGCTGCAGATCATCTCCGCTTGGAAGAGCGAGACGTCGCCGCCGCACTTACGGCTCTCGGGAGCACGGCGCAGTCATCTACGAACGCTGCAAATGCGTCGGCATACTCAGTATTTCTAAGTGCGCCCCCATCGATTCGTCGGACCATATTGGAGATGGTTGTCGTTATTGACGCCGCCCCAACCGTGAGTGCAATTGACCAAGAATTGCGTATGGAGGTTTTCTGGGCTGTAGAACGTAGGTATCACGAGGCCTTTCTAGAACGAATTGAAGGCTGGTGGCTACGCCGTGTACTAAAGCAACTTAGTGCAGTTGGCCGAGGTGACAGAATTTTTGCGGTCGAGATCGAATCGGAAATGTCGGACCTGCGCGACCAGTTCAAGCAGGATTCACTCCCGATCGATGACGACCTGCTCGCATTCACTCTCGACGATGCGACCCAAGCCGCACACACGGATTATACCTTTGTTCGCCAACTCGAGATCATTGAGGCCGGCAAGAAGCGGATCGCCGCGGCCGTTCGAGACTACTACCGTGCGTTCGAACAACGCTCGCGATGGCTTCGGAACGATCTAGTCCTAATCGGGGATATCGCGAAGTACGAGCAAAAGTTGATTGAGGAGTGGGAGATCGTATTCGAGGCGATGAATGATGAGGTGGGTAGAGATGCCACTGAGGTCGCAAAGAAAAAGGCCGCTCGCGATGTACTAAAATGGGCTGAACGTGTTGTCATACCGATTCGCACCAACGTGACGGAGCCGTTCGTATCACGCGGTTCTTATCACATGCTTGCCAACGAAGTACGCGTTGGCTGGCATCCTGATTTTCGATCCCGGCTAGCCTCTCTCTTGGGTGTTGGAGGGAGGGAGGCATGACGGCTTGGACTATGCGATCATCCGAGGAACGGGGGCTGATCAGCCCGAGTTTCTCTGCATTACTTCTCTGGCATGCCGCCCAAGGTCATGCTGGAGACGCAGGTGTGGCGCTACCTTTCGAGCCCACTTTCTTGGTTCTACCGATGGTCCTTCACCAGAGGACGAGAGATTCGTTGCCTCTATCAGTTACAACTTCCCTATCTGTGTGGCTCGATGAGCATCCACTTGCGAGGGCATGCATCGTTGACGGATCTCGAAAGCTCGTACCATTCACGAAGGAAGCACTGAGCTTCGGTGGTTTGCATGGGTTTCTGCTCCTTGGGAAAGGACTTCTCGAAGCGAACTTCGATTGGAAGAAGAAGGTCACGACTTACCTGAAGACTTCGACCGACGAGGTACGTGTGTGTGCGAAGCGTGCGGAGTTTGTAGGAAGGTGGTTCTCAAAAGCCGGAGATGCCGCGACAGTCATGGCGCTGATCGGAGTGCGACCATGAGCATGCAGTTGCTGGATATTGTGCTATTCAGCCACGACGGTCAGCGGCGCGTGCTGAGTTTTCGCCTTGGCGCCGTGAACGTCATCACTGGCGCATCGAAGACAGGCAAGTCCGCCCTAGTGGACATCGTCGACTACTGCTTTGGAAGCGGTGAGTGCCGGGTTCCGGAGGGGATCATCCGTCGAGCGGTCGCGTGGTTCGGCATCCGATTACAGCTCGCCAATGGGCAGGCATTCGTCGCGCGGCGCTGTCCCGGGGTACGCGCAGCTTCGAGCGAGGAGTGCTTCGTCGAAATCGGAGAACTTGTCGATGTGCCCCAAGCGAATGCCCTGCGGCAGACGACCAACACAAAGGGTCTCGCTGCTCTCCTCACAGGATGGAGCGGAATCAGCGACAATGTTCATGAGCCACCGCCCGGACAGACCCGCCTACCACTCTCCGCAAATGTAAGGCACGCACTGGCCCTCTGCTTCCAGCCCCAGGACGAGATCATCCGTCGGCAACAGCTGTTCCACGGTGCCGGCGACAGTTTCTTCGCGCAAGCGCTAAAGGACACGCTCCCGTATTTCATCGGGGCAGTGGACGACGAATTCGTACGCAAACGCGAAGAACTTCGCCGGCTACGAGAGCAGTTGCGGTTGTGTGAGCGGCGACTTGGGGAGCTGGCAGCTCTTCGAGGTGAGGGTGTGAGCAAGGCGGCTGCTCTTCTTGCCCAAGCACGTGATGCGGGCCTTACTGCCTCCGATCCGCAGGGTTGGGAGGCTACCATAGCGGCCCTACGTGATATGTCGCGTATGGCATTGACCGGTGCCGATATGGCATTCGCTGATGGGACCGAGTTTTCTCGGTTGTCAGAACATCGATATCGCTTGCTCGATGAACAGCGTCGGCTCCGGGACGAGATCGATGCGGCCCGTGCGTTTGAACACGATGAAAAAGGTTTCTCACATGAGGTGACGGAGCAGCAGGCCCGTCTCAAGACGATCGACATCTTCGAGGGCTCTGAGCCAGGGCAGGCGTGTCCTCTGTGTTCGCAGGAACTTCCAGCCACACTTCAAGTCCCGTCTGTCACGGACGTAAAGACGGTACTTGAGACAGTATCGTCGAAGCTCGAATCCGTCACACGTGCTACGCCACAAATAGAGAAGGCGATTGCGGAACTCGAAAAAAGGCTTCTGAATGTCCGCGAGGCTCTCACGAAGAACCACCTTGAGATGGAGTCAGTCCGTTTCGAAAATGAACGGCTTGTGCAGGTCCAAGATGAATCGACGAAGCGGGCACATGTCCTCGGCCGTGTGAGCCTATATCTCGAAAGCCTTCCAGATCTGCCGGACACGAAAGCACTCCGTGAGCAGGCGGAACGTTTGTCTTCACAATGCGCGGTACTGGAAGAAGATCTCAGCGATGAACGTGTGCGCGAGCGGATCGAGTCCATCGTGTCCATTCTTGGCCAGAAGATGACTACGTGGGCCAAAACTCTTGACCTTGAGCACTCGAAATTCCCACTGCGGTTGGACATCAAGAAACTGACGATCATCGCTGATACTGCAGACGGTCCGGTACCCATGGATCGCATGGGTAGCGGCGAAAACTGGGTTGGCTACCACCTCATTGGGCATCTCGCGCTGCACGATTGGTTCACGCAGCGTGGGCGTCCGGTTCCCAGGTTCCTCTTTCTGGACCAGCCGTCGCAGGTCTACTTCCCGGCGGAGAAGGACGTCGAGGGATCGATGGCTCTCATCTCCGAAGACGATCGGTTGGCAGTCTCGCGGATGTTCAGGTTCGTTGTCGATGTCGTTTCCTCACTATCCCCAAAAATGCAGGTCATCATCACAGAGCACGCAGATATCAACGAAGACTGGTACCAGGAAGCCATATCCGAGCGCTGGCGGAAGGGACTCAAGCTCGTCCCGGACGCGTGGCCGCGTGGGGATGAAGGCGCGTGATCGCGTGGGCATGCCATGTTGCTTCATATCTGGTGTTGCCAGTCGTTAGAACATGAGTGTTGCCATCGTTGTGACATTTGATTTGCACGGCGTACGTCGATCAGAAAGGTGGAGGACTTACAGCCGCATTAAGAGGACGCTCGCTGTACTCCAGATCAACAAATTCGTTGTCACAAAGGATGGTCGAGAATCCAAATTGCCTGCCAATACCTTTGTGGGTATTTTCAGGGGTCCCCTATCTGAAAATGCGTCGCCATATATAAGAGATATTACCAGGAGGAAAGTTGTCAGCGTGGTACGGCGTTATCATAAAAACGCGACGGTTTTTGTATTCATCGGCAAGAAATGGGCGTGGGGGAAGCGGCGCATATAGTTGGATTGAATAGTTGTAATCGAACATATCGATCAATCTTGAGTAATATATAGTTTAACCGATCGCCCGCCAAATTCCCCACGATAGGCCCGACCCTCCCAAAAACGCCAGCCACACCCTCCAGTTCCAATCGAGTTGTTTCGCATGACTCGACACCTTCTCCGTCAGCACCGCGATCTTGCCTGCGAGTTTCGACTCGATCGTGTCCATCCGCCCATCGAGCTTTGCGTTCTGAATCCGGATCTCCGTCAGAAGCTCCATCTGTTCATCCTGCTTGACGTTCAGATTATTCAGCGCCGCCAGGATTTCCTCGTTCTCGCTCATGGTTCCGACGCACTCGCTTTCCCAAATATTTGCGCTTTCTCCCAAGTCCGCGCTCCGACGTACCCGAGCATCACCGACCCGAACAGCCTGCACATCGGCTCTGGGAATTCGATGGGCGTTCTTCCCAGGAGAGGCACCACCACGTAGTTCCAAAGCAGGATGAAGTTGCAAATGTAGAGGAAAAGCGGCCGTGCCCGGCTCGTGAACTTGTCGCCGCTCATCGTCTCGGCCCGGATGTTTTCGCCCGCCACTTTCGTGACCTCGATGTCGTGTTCCCGGACAGCCAGCTCGAATTCGTGCTGGAGAGTCATCTCCTGCATCCGAAGTTTCGCCTTGACCATATCCGCCGCCCGCTTCTCGTCCGCCGTCTCGACAAATTTGTCGATCACATCCCCGATGGCCTTCACAACCCCGCCGGCGTTGCCGCCCTGAAAGAGCCCGCCGAACAATCCCATGAGACTCACGATTGTGTCACCCCTGATCGAAGTCTCAACTCGACCGAGACAGTCCGGACAAACTCCTCGAACGGAAATCGTTTGCCCGGGCAGTCCTTTTCCTGAAAGCGGCTGTGGGGGTAGATCACGTCAGCACTCTCGTGTATCCCGCCGCGCAGCAACGCAACGCACAGCCGCACCCCGCTCTCAAACGCCGCGCGTGACAATTCCTGATCGTTAAAATTCCCCGCAAAACAAATCCCGACACACGATGAATTGACGCCGGCAGGCATCACGATTTTTCCGTCCAACGATTTTGTCGCCTTCGTATGGCTCCCCGGCCTCTGCTGGATCCACCGGGCCGACGCCATGGACGGCGTCGCACCCGAAGACGATGTTTCAGCGGAGCCGGGAGGGCGGAGCTGGCGTCGTAGGGTGCTGTCGGATTCAGTCCCCGCGGCAGATATCCAAACCCCACCATCCTCCTCGATCCCGAAATGGTATCCCATGTCCGAATATCCCCTCCCGCCTTGGGCGACGGGCAACGTGTGAAAATTCGCATACGCCTGAATGTCGTGCCGCTCCGCCTTGGCATTGGCCGCCCCATGGTGAAGAACAATCCCGATCCATTCACGTAGGGGGCCACGGACCACTTTCCACACGTCTGCCACCTCGATCTTCCGGATCGGCCAATTACCGGATGAGGATGCCACAGACTTTCGTCTTTCCCGTATGTGTGGGCATGTCCGTTTTCTGCTTGACCGCCCGAAGCTCCACCGTCGGCACCGCCGCGTCCTGTCCGGGCGGCGGCGTCTCTCCCGGAAAATAATCTTTGAAAAACGCATAGGCGAGACACCGCGCCGCATCGACAATGTGGTCATCCACCTTCGAATACTTCGGCCGCCCGCGCGACAAATCCACCGTATGATTCCGGAACTGGTAGAGAAGGTCGTCATCATTAGGCAATCCGAGATTCCCTCTCTGCAACATCGAAACGAGCGCATCTGTCGCCCAGACCTTCGAGTTCTTCCGCATCCCATCGCCCACGACAAGATTGCTCGAAAAATCAAAAGGGAGAAGCCGGCACCGGAAGCCCCCTCGATATTGCAAATTCTCACACACCGGCGCCCCCACGCCTGTCGCGTCAATAGCCATGTCCCGAACCCGAATCTTCTGGTCCACCGCTTTCAGCACATTTTCAATCTGCGGCCATGACGCCCCAACCAGCGTGACGATTCCGATTACATCGAGGTCATCCCCTCCGGCCTCGGCGAACAGAATCTCACATGGGCTCCCTGCCGACGTGCCAAGATCGCACCCGACCAAGAGTTCCTTTGCTCGCTCCGCCACCACCCAATCATGCAACAGCCGCAACACGTCCCCTTCCAAATCCTTGGTCTCCGCCGCCACCACCCGCACCCTCAAGAACTCCCCCTCATAAATCGCCCGATCGATGCACTCGGCCGCAAACACGCCGGCCATGATGTTGCCCCAGTTCGCCCGGATCTCCCGGTCGTACCCTTCCGGTCCCAACTCCTCCAGAAGCTCCCGCTTTTTCTCCTCCGTCATGTTCGGATTTTCTTCACCGGAAATGTGAAACTCTTTGTATCCCATCTTGGGGTCCGTGCATGCCCGGTAAAAATGCTCACGCTTGCCGGTCGGTGTCGAAGACAGAATCGTCAGCGCCGCCGGCGCATTGATCGACGTCGGTCCCTCCGCTGCCCAGAACGCCTTGGGCATGTAGTCGGCCTCGTCGATGATCTTCACGTCGTAAGTCTTCGACCGCGGCCCCTCGCCTTTGTCGCCCGGCCCCCGAAAGTCGATGAAACTCCCGTTCGGCAGGATGATCCTTTTATATGGAGACAACCGGATCCGTATGGCCGATCTTGCAACATCGCGCTCGGTCTTCCGATCCATGCCTTCGTGAATCATCATCCGCATTTCCTCGTTCGATTCCATGAGCGTCCGCGTCCGATCGTAAAGCGTCTCCGCCCAATCGTCCTTCGCTGAAGCCATCAGAATCCTCGCTCCGCGTAATCCCGACGCCGGTCCCCGCATCGTCGGGCACATCTTCACCCACGCAAAATACAGCGCGATCAGAGCCAGACACTCGGTCTTCCCGAACTGCCGCCCGATCCGGTAGGCGATCTTGTTGAACCGATGAACCGCCCGTAGCATGTCGTCCTGTCGGGGCCTCATCTGCCAGCCAAATTTTTCATTCGCCCAGAGGACGACATCCGTCAGCGTGGCAATCCGACTCCGCGCCCCCTCATCCCGAATTTTTGCCAGGTGGGAATCAATCTCGACCGTGGCGGTGCTCATCCCTCGTACACCTGGATAGCCTTCGGCCTCGCCAGCGCCGCGCGCCTCGTCATTCCCGGAACCGGATCCACCAAAAACGGCCCGAGTGTCTCGTAAGCCCGGCGCTCGAACTCCCGTTTCTGTGTCTGCATCAGATCCACCCGCCGTGTTCCGACGACAGCCGCGCCGCCGCCTTGCGTCGACAGTGCGTTCGTGACATTCCAAATCGCCGCATCGAGCAGAAACGACATGGCCAGTTCCGCTCCGCCTCGCCGAAAGCGCGGGTCCGGCAAGTTGGCGTTGGGCTTCAACCGTTCCTGAATAAACGACGACGCCTTGATGATCGACCCCACGATGTTCGCGTCATTGATCTGGAGGGTGCTGTGCCGGTAAGTCAGCTCGATGGATTCGGCGCTTTCGCCAAGCCACCGAAATCGGCCGAGAACATGATCGATTTCATACAGACCCGCGGCGCTCCATACCGGCACGTTCAATCGCCTTACGGTTTCTGTCCCCGGCAGAATCAGGACATGCTCCAGATTCTGCGTGAACGCCACGCCGGTAACGACCGGCACGGTCGTAAACGTCTTGACCACCAGCGCCGTGTCCGAGCCGAACAGAATCTGCATCTGCAGTTTCATATCCTCCACGTTGATGAACACGACATGCACTTGAAGGATCGTGCCGATACGACTCTGCCGAAACACCCGCACCCGGACGACGACATGCACCCCCGCGACCTTCCCGATCTTCGCCTTGATCTTCGCCCGGACGATAGAGTTGACGACGTGAATCACCACCGCCGCCCGCACCGGTGTCGTGGCCCCGACGCGCACACGAATCGACACCCTCACTGGAACGTGCTGCCCAACTCTTGCCTTTGTCCCCGCGCGTGTTACAGCCCGCCTTCCAATTCGCACAGTCGTATTCGCCCGCGTGAATGTGTCCCGAACCTGTACAGCCACGCCCGCGCGCACACTCTGATTTTGGGTGACCGATGCCCGCATCACGGCGTAGCTCTGGCGAATACCGACCCATCTCGGCGCTGAAATCGAAAAACTGTGTTGAGTCGTGCTGGCAGGATCGGAAAGAAAATCGAGCATTTCGTAGTTGAACCATTCGTCGTGTGTCGCCCGCCCGGCCAGCGGATCTCCTCCTGGCGGCCGGACCCAGTACCATCCTACCGATGGCACCCCCCCGATCGTGAACGTCATCACGCCCGATTCCGGTCCGTCTGCATTGACAAAAAATACGGAAACAATCTTGTGTGAACCGATGAAGACCTGCAAATTCTGTCCGTTGTCTGAGTTCGTCTCTCCGATCGACGAGAGGTAGAACTGAGTGAACCACCCGTTCGATCGATTGATCGAAAGCCCCGTCGTGAACCCCCCTTTGACCCTCTTGATCACCCCATGCCAGACATGCCCTGTCGACGGATTGACCTTCGTTTCCAGAACCCTGTCCGTAAAAACAACGACAACGCCGGAATTGAGCCCTGCGAAATAGTCTCCATCCGGGTGTAGCTCCGCCGGCGTTGTCATTGCGTCTGTTTACACGGCCAATTCGATCGAATTGATGACGAGTCGCAGCCCCACAAAATTTCCGACGGATGTACTCGGAGGAATGCTCAGTCGCACGAACATCTGCGTCTCGCTCGGCCCCGCCCCAAGGTTCGGCAGTGTCAACGCCGCCCCTGGCGTGGCGCCATCCAACCCCGCCGAAGTCGTTGCCAACCGCACCATCGCCGGATCCAGCACCGGATCGCTGTCGTCGATCGTAATCAAAATGTTTTGATGTTGCCGCGTAGTGTCCGAATTCCGAACAAACAGCCCCTGATCCCGCGACTGACCGCCCGTTCCGTCAAACGTCACGTCATCAAAAATGTTCGCCCCGGATTGTCCGGCGTCGTCGGCGATTGGACCGACCCCGCCAGCCGACTTGAAAAAATGTAATGCCATGCCTCCTACCTCCGAGAGGCGCAATGCGTGACAATTTATGGGAAGTCAAGAATCATTTTCCACCTCGTATACATCTCGTGGGTGTTGATTCGTATTTCTCATACAAGCGGTTAAACTTGTGATTCCCTGCGCTCTTGGCGCAGGGTGGTTGATTCGTGTGGCATTCTTTGGCGGAGGATGCCGTTCCCTGCCATGACTGAATTGATGAAGTTCTGGTATCTGAAGCAATTTAATCTCTTTTCGGAACTCTCGCGCGAGGAAATGCAGATGATAGCGGACATGACGACGATGGCGCCGTTTCCGGAAAAGGGGATCCTCTTTTTTTCGGGAGACACACCTGACTCCGTATTTCTGCTCAAAGAAGGTCATGTCAAGATTTCACGGCTGGTGGAGGATGGCAGGAAATTGACGCTCGACATATTGAATCCCGCAGAAATTTTTGGCGAATCGGCCATCACGGGCTCGGCCGCCGAACGTGGCACGATGGCGGAGGCGCTCACGCCGCTCTCTTTCGGATCATCAAGTTCGCCATCGGAACCTAGGCGGCCAAATTCATCGGCGGCGCGGCGATTCTCGGCCTGATGGCGCTTCTCGCGCGAAAAAGATTTGACAGCACCCGCCGCGTGGCCGGAGCCATCCTCATCCTGCTCTTTGCGTCGCTCGCGCTCTCCCCGATCGTCAACCTCTGGTATGTGACGTGGATCGTGCCTTTCCTTTGCCTGACAATTTCTCCCGCCCTGCTGGCGCTCACGGCGCTGGTCATTGTGTCCTATGCGGGCTTCATCGAAAGCCGGGAAATCCTCTGGCTGACGGTGGTTGAGTGGGGCGTTGTCCTCGGCCTGTTTATCCTTTCAAGGCGGGGGGACGGGCGCAATCGGGGCATAGACCCTGGTATTCCAACCGATTGCCCAACACTTTAAAATTGTATTTCCTGCCGATTGGCTTCTCCATTCTGGATATCAGTCGTTTCAGACGGGCGGCCTCGGGCAGATTGATGAGGCGCTTGCAGCTTGTGCAGATCAGATGCGCGTGGTCTTCGGAGAAAATTTCCGACAATTCGTAATAGGGCCTGCGGTTTCCGGCCGGGACTTTGCGGACGACCCGAAGTTCACAAAGCAGATCGAGCACCCGATAAAGAGTTGAGCGATCGACCCGATATTTGCCGACCGCCGCGTAAATTTCATCCGCGGTAAAATGGGCGGCCGGGGCCGACAACAACTTGAGCACATCATACCGCGGGCCCGTCATCGAATGGCCGCTCTGTTTGATGAATTTCGCAACTCTACCCATGACCGGTTCGTCGACCTTCATCTTGCTTTGATTTTTATCAAACTGCGTTGTGAGGGTAAAGGCGCATGACGCCGGTTTCGCTGGATTTCGACGAATCCCCTCCAAATCAGAAATTGCGAAATTTTTGTAATATTATTTGGCACCTTGACCGCAATAGCGAGCAGCCCCATAATTGCCACTTGATTGCAATTTGTCCCACACCGTTTGGAGGGATGGCGGATGATCGAGTATTTCCACCGCGGGGGGCCGGTGATGTGGCCTCTGCTCATGTGTTCGCTCCTGTCGATGGCGTTCTTTTTCGAGCGCCTCTGGTTCTGGATCTGGGTGTGGCGGCGTGAGCGGCCGCAGGATGTAAGCCAAGTATTGCAGATGGTAGGCGCGGGCCGGCGCCCGGAGGCGCTCGATCTGTGTAGCCGGGGGAAGGAGGATTACGTCCTTTCGATGTTCCACGACGGCCTTCGGGCCGGCGGGCCTCACACGAGCCTTTTCGTCGCGCTCGACCAGTCCGCGTCCGATCATTACATCCACATGAAAAAGTTCATGCCGGTGTTTGAAGCCATCGTCACCCTGTCGCCACTTCTTGGAATTTTCGGCACGGTCCTCGGCATCGTGCAGGCCTTTGACGCGCTCGGAGGCCATGTCGAAAACGTCCAGCAGGTGGCGGCCGGCGTCTCCCAGGCGCTGATCACCACGGTCTTCGGGCTCATCATCGCCATGCCGACACTTGTGTTTCATATTTTTTTCCGGTCCCAAGTCTCGCGGGCCCGGCATCGGATGGAATCGGCCCTCGCGGATATGGAAATCGCCATTCACGAGGCGGAGGAAAATGAGGATGAGAAAGCGCGCACGCCATGAGAATCCGGAGAAGATTTTTCGACGCCCAATCCGAGCAGGAGTCCGTCCACATCGACATGGTCCCCATGATTGACACCATTTTTCTGATCCTGACTGTGCTTCTCTACGGCATGCTCAACATGACCGTCCACCGCGGTATCAAGGTCCATCTGCCCGGCGCCGTCGCCGCCGACCCCGACCGCGCCGATAGGTTGACGTTGACAATTACCGAATCCGGCGAAATTTTTATGAACAAGGAGCGCGTCAGTAAAAATGAACTGCCGGGCCGCCTTCAGTCTCATCGGGCCTCCTTCCCCGCCGCCCGTGAGGTCTATCTGTTTGTCGACCGGGCGGCACGTTACGACACCGTCATTGCGGTGATGGATGCCTGCCGGCAGGCGGGCCTGGCAAAAATTTCCCTCGAAACGGCGTCGCCGTCGACGCCCTAGGTCATGGTCATTTTTTCCAACCCGGAGGCCACGGCCCGCTGGCCGGATCTCTGCTCCATCCGAATCTTGAGCGTCGCCCTGCTCGTTTCCCTGGCGTCTCATGCGGCCGTCCTCATTTTTACGCCGCCCCGTCATACGGCGGCGCAGCTTCCCCTCGAATCATCGGTCGGCCGAATCTGGCTGGAGGTGGTGGAGGCGAAGGCATCCGAACGCCGGACCGAGCCTGAACGTCAAACGAGCCGGCCGGCGCCGCCGATGGCGGAGCCGGCCGTCAAGCCTGTCGAAGAAATAATCCCTGCTGCGGCAGTCGGCCCGAAATTTTCTCGCTCGGACGAACCGGCGCTGGAGAGCCCATCGGAACCGACCGAGGTGACGCAAACTGCCGGATCGGCCGAGGAGGGGACACAGGACATGCGCGTCGTTCTTCCGGCCTATTCCCACAATCCGCCGCCGGATTATCCGATCGAGGCGCGCCGCCGGTGGGCCGAGGGTCTGGTGCTGCTCAAGGTACGAATTTCGGAAACGGGCGGCGTCCTGGCCGTTTCCGTCGACAAGACCAGCGACTTTTCTCTTCTCGACGGCGCCGCGCTGGATGCGGTCCGGCGATGGAAGTTCGTTCCCGCGATGCGGGGGGCAAAGCCCATCGAAGGCATATGCGTTGTGCCGGTGGAGTTCAGTCTCAAAGAAGGCGTCCGCGTGAAATGAAAAAGAAAGAGGCTCAATTCTCAATGCTCAATTTTCAATTTTCAACTTTCTTAAAAATTCTATTTCTGATTCTGTTTGCCTTTCCCGCCGCCGCAGAGGAGGCCCAATCGTCGGACGAGGTGTTCGTCCTTCCGACTGTTCAGGTGACGGCGACGCGGCTGGAAAAATCCGTGGATGAGGTGCCGGCCACGGTCGGCGTCATGACGAGGCAGGACATCGTGGAACGGATGCCGTACAGTCTGACGGACGTGCTCAAGGACATGCCGGGCGTTCATCAGAGCCGCGACGGGATTCTGGGGACGCAGGTGAACATCCGCGGCATGAGTTCGCAGGAGGCCCGCGTGCCGGTGCTCGTGGATGGCCAGCCTGTGCGCGGCGGCCGGGTCCGGACGTTTACCCTGTTTGACCCAGATCAGGTGGAGCGGATCGAAGTCATCCGCGGCGGCGCGGGCTCGTCCATCTACGGCAGCGATGGCCTGACCGGCGTGGTGAACGTCATCACGCGGCGCGCCAGACCCAATCCGGACGGAACATTCCGGTGGCAGGCGCGTACCAACGCCGGCTACAGCACCGTGAACGAGTACGCCCGGGGCCGGCTGGAACTTGGCGGCGCGCGGACGGGGTTCGATTCGCTCCTTGGGATGACCTTCTGGGACGCCGACAACACGCGCACGCCCGCGGGCGACATCAAGAACAGCCAGTTCAAAAATTTCAGCATGGATCTCAAATCGGGATACGAGTATTCGGAGAAACACCATTTCGACGTCACCGCGAAAATCATCCGTGGAAAGAACATCGGGTTTCCCAACGGCCTCGGCGCCCCCGGGCCGCCCACCATCATCCGCACGTTCGATCCGGGCGATCAGGATGACGTGAGCGTATTTTATGAGGGCAGAGAGCTGATGAAGGGTCTTCCGCCCGTGCGGGCCGGATGGTTCTACAAAAAACAGAAATCGACGCCGAACCATATCGACCGCTCCAAGACGCGGTCGGACACGACGAGCATTCAGAGCACGCCTGTGACGACGTGGGGACTCAATGTGTTTACGGTCTTCGACGTTGACCGGGGCGGCAGGCCGTCGCGAGGCGCACTGACAAATTTGAAACACCGCCTCACCCTCGGATCGGATTTCGTGTTTGACAAACGGCATGGAACCATCACCCGCACCATCGCCAAGTACTTCAACGCGGACGGATCGCTCAACAATCAGACCGACAAGACGAAGAAGGATTTCCCGGACGCGATCTTCAAGGACGTCGGACTTTTTTTCCAGGACGAGATCGAGGCCACGGAGCGGCTGTCGATGACGGCGACAGGCCGCTATGACCACGCGGTCTTCAAGACGGAATTCGAGCCCGCGACGACCGCCGCCGCCACCGCGATCCTGAAGGCCAACCCCAGAACCGCCGAGGACGCGCGGACCGGCAGTTTCGGCCTGATCTACCGCCTGTCGGAAACGCTCGATCTGAACCTGAGCGCGGCCACGTCGTTTCGCGCGCCGGAGCCGCTGGAAAAATACGGCTTCACGGTCAAGCAGATTCCGAATCCGGAATTGAAATCGGAAAAGGGGAAAACGTACGAGGGAGGATTTAGATTCCACACGAAGAAGGCCCGGGGCCGGTTCACCTATTTTATCACGCAGGTGAGGGACCTCATCGTGTCCGTGAACACCGTCTTCGCGGGGAACAATGTGACCCAGAGGCAGAATGTTTCACGCGTCGAATACGAGGGATACGAACTCGAATGGTCGGCGCCGTTGGGACGGGGCCGGACGATGTTTGGCAATCTCTCGTACGTGAGAGGAACGAACAAGACCGACCGGAAGCCCATGTCGGCGGCGCCGCCGATGACGGCGCTGGCGGGCGTCCGGCATGACGATCCTGCCGGCCGTTTCGACGCGGAACTGGCCTGCCGGATGGTCGACCGGCAGAATCAGATCGATCCGACCGCGGAGTTTCGGACGCCGGGATACTCGGTGTTTGATCTGCGGGGCGGCGTCGATTTGCAAAAAATCTACGGCGGCGCGAGGCCGATGCGGCTGACGCTCGGGGTTGATAACATTTTGAACAAACAGTTCAAGAACCATTTAACCCGCGAGTCGGTCTCGTCGGCTCAGACCGATTTCAATCCGATCGTCGAGCCGGGAATCAATTTCAAATTCGCGCTGACGACGGAGTATTGACAAGAAAGGAAGGCAGAGACACATGAAAGTCATCAAGTCCGAAATCGGATTGTGCGTCGGCATCGTGAATGCCTACGATAAAATGAACAGGGCGGCCCAAAAAGAGGGGCCGTTTCTTGCGGCTCACCAGAATTCCGGGGGAGACTGGGACACGCTGAAACGGATTGAACGCAAGGATCCCAATATCATGGAACGGTACCCGAATCTTCGGAACGTCACCGTCGTCCACGATCCGGCGCAGTTGAAACCGGGCGATCGGCTAGTGCTCGGATTCCACGGGTTCCCGGCGGAAACGAAGAGCGAGCTGAAAGAAAAAGGCGTGAACCTGTTGAAGGATTTTCAGTGCCCGTTCATCGCCACGATGGATCGGCAGGCCGAAGGCCTTGCCAGGGACGGATTCGATCTGCTGGTCATGGGCAACAAGGGCAGTCATCACTGCACCGAGGCGGAGCGGCTGGCGGCTAAACACGGCAGGAGCTGTACGGTATTGGAGAAGGCCGAAGACGCCGACGGGATTGCCGTTCGGGAAGGACAAAAGCTGGCGTTGATCGGGCAGGTGACCGGCAACACCGAAACGTGGAGCAAGGTCGTGGACCGCGTCCGGCAGAGGCAGTTACCGGTCAAAATTGTGGAGACGGTCTGCAGTGACTCGTATGATCGGCAGGCCGCCGCGCGGAGGGTTGCGATGGAGTCCGACGTGGTGATTCTGATCAACGACGGCGGCGACGGCTCACGCAGTTCCTTTGAGGTGGCTTCGGCCGTCCATGCCCGGATCCACCGAATTTCCCGGAAGGAGGATATTCAGCCGGCATGGCTCGAGCATGCGGAGACGGTCGGAGTCATCGGCGGAATCACCGTGCCGCAGTGGTCGATTGACGAAGTCGCAAAATATGTCGATGAGATTTCGCCATCCGTCGCGCCCGCCTGAACGATTAGTCCGGTGAATCGTTACGCGGCGTTTGTTCTTCTCTTCGCGGCCGCGGCGGCGTTGGCGTCCTGCGGCAAACCTCCATCGGATCCGGTGCCGCGCCGGTTGACGGTTGCGATTCCACGGGACGCGGGCAACGTGACGCCTTATACGGCCGGCGACGCGCACTCGGATTTTCTGCTGGAGTTGGTGTACGACAAACTCATGGCGCCTTCGCCCTATGTCGGCCGGCCGATGCCGCATCTGGCCGAATCCGTTCGGAGGGTGGACAGCCGGACATGGCGTGTGCGCCTGCGTTCGGGAATCCGGTGGCACGACGGTGTTCCGTTCGGCGCGGACGATGTGAAGTTCACATTCGATTACTACCGCGACGGGCCGGTCAATCGCTGGTCGCATCACACAAGTAAAGTTCCGAACGTGCAGTCTGTTTTCGTGGAGGACAGCCGGACGCTGACCGTGGTCTGCGCCGATCCGTGCCCGGCCTTCGATCTCGTGACGGCGGCGGATCTGCCGATCATCCCGAAACATGTCTGGAACGGAATCACGGCGCCTCGAACTTTTACAGACACTCTGCCGGTCGGAACAGGTCCCTACCGTCTGGTCGAGCACGCAGCCGAACAGTTTTATCGTTTCAAGGCCAACACAGAATATTTTCTGGGCGCGCCGGCGGTGGACGAGATCGTGATGCCGATCATCAAGGATCCGTCGACCACGTTCATTGCGCTGAAGACGGGCGAGATTGACGCCGCCGCAAGGATTTTGCCGCCGGAACTGATCGAGCCGTTTCGCCGGATTCGTGAGATCAAGGTTGTCCGGACCCATGCCCTTTCAGGCGTGGAGGCGCTCATGAATTTTAAGCGTCTCCCCTTTTCGATCAAGGAATTTCGGAAGGCGTTGAATCTGGCGGTCGATCGGCATGGTTTCGTCGAGACGATCGTGTTGGGCCGCGGGAAGCCCGGATCGATGGGCTATCCTCATCCGGAATCGCCGTGGACAAAATCCGGCATTCACATTCCGTTTGATCAGGCCGCATCGCGGGCGATTCTGGACAAACTCGCGTTTGTCGATCGCGACAGCGACGGGTTTCGCGAATCGCCTGACGGCAAGCCTTTTGAAATCACACTGTCCGCGGCTTCGACTGAACCGACGCACGTGCGGGCCGCCGAACTCTTGGCGCCGCAACTTGCCGCGGTCGGCCTCAAGGCCAGGATCAAATCGCTCGAGCCGGGCGCCTTTCGAAAATTTGCCGGCGCGCACGATTTCGACATCCAGATTTCGTCCATCACGCCGCACAGCGTCGCCGACCCGGACCAATTTGTGATGTCCCACAAGTCCGGATATCTCTGGCGGGAGGGAGTCCCATATCCTGAAATGGACGCCCTGATCGAACGATGGCAAAAATCGGAATCGGTGGAAGAACGCAGGCAGGCGGGATTCGCGATGCAGGAATTGTTCAACGAATTTCCGACGAGTCTCATTCTTTACTATCCGGATGAATACTGGGCCTACCGCCCCGGCGCGTATGCGGGATGGGCGCAAGTCCCCGGTCAGGGCATCGTGCACAAATGGTCTTTTCTTTCGCGTTCCGCGCGCGCCGGAATCGCGGCGGATGTTGTGGAAAGGTAGGCGGGCGATGAATCGTTTCTCCGGCCGAATCCTCGCTTACGGCCTGTCTCTGTTTGTGGCGTTGACGATCAACTTCGCCCTGCCGCGTCTGGCGCCCGGCGATCCGGCTTACTTTCTGCTCGGCCGGGCGGTCAGCGAACTCACGGACGCGGAGCGCGCGAAATTGTTGAGCGAAGTGGGCCTTGATCGCCCCATTCTCGAACAATATGGGCGCTATCTGGCGGGCATCGTGACGGGTGACTGGGGAATTTCGCTGAGGTTCGGCAAACCCGTGACGGCAATCCTTGCCGAACGCGTGCCGTGGACACTGCTTCTTGGCGGAAGCGCTCTGATCGTCAGCGTTCTCCTCGGCATGACGCTTGGAGTTTTCGCCGCGTGGAAACGAGGCCAAAAAGAGGATATCGGAATTCTGTCGTTCGTCATGCTCCTCGATTCCATGCCGGCATTCTGGGTCGCCATGATGCTCATCGGCGTTTTTTCCGTGACGCTGGGACTTCTGCCCGCCTTTGGCGCCGTTCCGATTGGCGCGGCCGGCGGCATGTCGCAGGTCATCGAAGTGGTCCGGCGGCTCATTCTTCCGGTGGCGACGCTCACCGTCACGCATGTCGGGAGCGTGTTTCTCATCACGCGGTATTCGATGGTTACCGCGCTCCGGGAGGACTACATCGTCATGGCCGAAGCCAAGGGCGTCGGCGAACGCGGCGTGGTTTTCCGGCACGCGCTCCGCAACGCGCTTCTGCCGATTTACACCAGCATCACCGTCATGCTGGGCACGCTCCTCGGCGGCAACGTGGTGGTCGAAACAGTATTTGCGTACCCCGGCGTCGGCCGGTTGATTTATGAAAGCATTCTTGCCCGCGATTACGCCGTCATGCAGGGCGCTTTTCTTCTGATTGTGTTTCTCGTGCTGGCCGCAAATTTGATGGCAGATCTGGCGTACCCTCTGATCGATCCGCGCGTTCGACGGCAGGGCGTGAAGGAATGATGACTCGTTCCCGGTTGGGACGCGCGGGTCTGATCATGCTCTGCGCGTTGATCTGTCTTGCGCTGGCCGCGCCGCTGATCGCCCCCTACGACCCCTACACGCCAACGGGCCGGCCGTTCGAGGCTCCGAGTTTTTCACATTGGCTCGGGACAAACGATGTCGGACACGATCTAGCAAGCGAAATCATCTACGGCGCTCGCGCATCTCTTACGGTCGGAATTCTCACGGCGCTGCTGGTCACGTTTCTTGGAACCGCCGCCGCGCTCGTCGGCGGATATTGCCGCGGCCGGCCGGACTTCGCGCTCATGCGGGTGGTGGACTGCGCGCTGTCGATTCCGTTTCTGCCGCTTGCCATTGTCATCAGCGTCTTTTTGGGGCCCGGAATTGGCATGGAGATTCTTGTCTTGAGCGCGATTTTGTGGGCGCGGCCCGCAAGAGAATTGCGCGCGCAGGTTCTCTCCGTTCGGGAGCGCGGACACGTGCAGGCGGCGCGGGCGATGGGCGCCGGGAATTTCTGGATCATGACTCGCCATGTTTTTCCGGTAATTTTCCCCCTTGTGGTCCCGCAGTTTGTCCGGGCGGCCAACCGCGCGATTTTTTATGAGTCCTCATTGAGTTTCCTCGGCTTGGGCGATCCCGTCTATAAAAGCTGGGCCGTGACGCTTTTTTACGCCAACGCCCGCGGCGCGTTCCTCACGGACGCGTGGCTCTGGTGGATCCTGCCGCCGGGGCTTTGCATCGCCGGGACCATCCTCTCGTTCGCTTTCATCGGCCATGCCCTGTCCGACGGCGCTCATTCCGCCGACGCGCCGCATCGCCGGTCGTCGAAGGATCGTCCCATGCCGTCATCGTCTGAAGATCATCCCGACGGAAAGTGTCTTCTGTCCGTGAAAAACTTGGTGACGGTTTTCGATACCGCGCGCGGAGAGTTCCAGGCGGTCGACGGCGTGACGTTCGACGTCAACCGCAACGAAGTCCTCGGCATCGTAGGGCCGTCCGGTTCCGGCAAGACGATGCTGGCCATGTCGATTCTGCATTTAGTCCGGCCGCCTGGCCGGATTGTCGAAGGCCGAATCGTTTTGGAAGGAACCGACCTTCTCGGCCTGACCGCCTCCGAGCTTCGACCCATCCGCGGCGGGCGGGTGTCCCTGATTCCCCAAAACGCGATGAACGCCCTGAATCCGGTGATCCCGATTGTCGAACAAGTCGCGGAGGCGATGATGGTTCATCGTCCCCTGTCCAGGCCGGAATCGCGCCGGCAGGCGCTGGGCCTACTGGAACAGGTGGGGATTTCGGCAAGCCAGGCCGAGGATTTTCCGCACGAACTTTCCGGCGGCATGCGCCGGCGAGTGGTGATTGCGATGGCGCTGGCCAATAACCCGGCCCTGGTGGTCGCGGATGAGCCGACGAGCGGACTTGATTCCGTGACGCGCCGGGAAATTATTTCCTTGCTGAATGACCTCCGAAAACGCCACGGCACGAGCTTGATTCTCATCTCGCACGACGTTCGGCTGGTCCGGCAAGTGGCGGATACCGTTGCCGTCATGGTTTCCGGAAAAATCGTCGAGCGGGGTCCTTGTTCCAAGTTGGCCGGATCAGCGTCTCCGACGCCCCAAGTGCCGATGTCTCCGACATCGGCCGGATCAGCGCCATCCGAAAAACCTTCAGCCCCCGTTGTGGCCGAAGGCAATGCCGCTTTGCTCAAAGTGAACAACCTCACGCGAATTTTTGTGTCAGATCGCATGTGGCCGGGCAGGGCGGAACGGCGAACGTTAAACGGCGTCAGCTTTGAGGTCAAGCAGGGCGAGTCCGTCGGCATTGTCGGAAGGAGCGGCGCGGGCAAGACCACGATTGCCCGGATCATCATGGGGCTGATCCGCCCGACGGCAGGCCGAATTTTTTTCGAAGGCCGGGACGTGACGGATTTAAATCACGGCGCCCGCCGAACCCTCCTTGGCCGGATGCACATGATCTTTCAGGATCCGTATGACGCGCTCCATCCCGGCATGCGCGTGGAGGACATTGTCGGCGAGCCGGTGGTGATTCACGGCGCGACCGGAGATTTAGGCCCGCAGGATCGTCGCCGGCGTGTCACCGAGGCGCTGGAAGATGTCGGCCTGACGCCGGTGGACCAATTCCGCCGCCGTTTCCCCTCGCAACTTTCCGGCGGCCAGCGCCAGCGTGTCGCTCTTGCCCGGGCGATTGTTTTACGTCCGAGTCTGATCATCGCCGACGAGCCGACGTCGATGCTGGATTCAGCGTCGGGCGCGGAAATTCTGGCGCTCATGCGCGATCTCCAATCCCGGCATCGAATGTCCTATCTCCTGATCACCCACGATCTCGCCCTGGCCCGGGCATTTTGCGGCCGCCTGATTGTTCTGGATCGGGGAGAGATCGTGGAAGCCGGACCGACCGAACAGGTCATCCAAACAACCCGCCATCCGGTCACCCGGGAATTGGTTCGCGCCGCAGAATGACACCTCGAACCACGCTCGTCAAACGCGCATGGGAAATCCGGCACAGGAAAGGATGGGCGCGCCTTCGGCCCGACCCGACCATCATGGGATTCATCAAAAAGTTCAAAACGCGGATGGGCCGCACCGTCGTCGATTTGGGTTGCGGCTCCGGCCGGCATCTGATCCCGCTCATTCAAATGGGATTTGAAGTCACGGGCATTGAATTAACCGATACCGCCATTCAACAAGCCAAAGCCCGATTGGCCAGGGAAGGTTTAAAGGCGGATATCATCCAGGGGGATTTTCATTCGGTAAATCTCAACCGCCGACGGTTCGACTGCGCGCTGTCGGTCCAATCCCTTCAATTCGGCGGCTGGCCGGACATCAAACGAACCTTTGCGCGGGTCGCGCAGATGATCCGGCCAGGCGGATTATTCATTCTGCGAGTTCGATCCATCCGAATCATCCCGCCAACGGCCCGCTTCATTCGAGAAAAACACGACCTGCCAGAATCCAAACGCGGCGTGACCTACCTCCGGTCGTATGACACGGGCTGCCGTGTCAAGTTCCATCACTATTCGAAAGACGAGCTGACATATCTTGCCCGCAAGAACGGTTTTAAAATAATCCAATGTCCGACCGAGCGAAAATCGCTCATCCAAATGGACATGTCCAAAACCGTCACTGTGCAGTGGAATACGGTTTGGAAAAAGCAAATGAGATAGGGGACATGGCATGGATCGTGCCTTTCCTCTGTCTGACAATTTCTCCCGCTATGCTGGCGCTCACGGCGCTGGTCAACGTCTCATACGCCGGCTTCATCGACAGCCGGGAAATTGTCTGGCTGACGGGTGCAGAGTGGGGGATCGTTTTTTTCCTGCTGGTTCGAAGGATCCATCCAGATTCCTATTCTGACGAATCTCGCTGGCCGCCAGATCGAACCGACGGCGGTCTATGTGATGTCCGTCCGTACGATTTGGTGAGCGAAACACACGTTATAAACGGAGGCGGTTCCATCCCACCCTGAATGTCCCTCGCAAGTTAGCTTGCCGCAGAAGATATCGCCTCCTAAATCTGCACCACCACCCGTGCGTCCTTGTACAGAATCGCGAAATCCACGTTCAGCGTGATGTAGGAGCGGTCCCACTGTTTTGAAATGAGCTTGTCGCTCTCCACCGTAACGTCGTTTTCCGTGACCTTCACGACCGCGAACGCCTTGTCCAAGATCGTCACCTGGTTGTCCGGCTGGCCTCGAAGCGCGTCGAGCGTCAGACCCAAGGGACTTGGGGTCTTGCCCGTGCGCGCGAAATCGAATACCAGCGGGTCCTTGAATTCCGCCATGTTGAGAATCTTCCGCTTGGTCGTCGCACTGCAGAGGATGTTGGTCGGCGTGAAGTTCCGGTTGTCCATGAGTTCGACGAACCCCACGGTCAAATCCTCGTACACGAGGGCGCCCGGCGTGATGACCGGAATCACCGTCGGCGCGGACTCCGTAGAGTTGCCGAGTCGCAGGACTTCTCCACACCGATTGTCCAGCTGGATCCCGACCCGCTGACCGATCCGCTCCAGATGCACCCGGAGCATGTCGATCTTCATCCGCCGCATCGCCTCGTAGGACGCGATGATCCCGCGGCCCTTCTTGCCGATCACGACGATCCGGTCGCCGTACTTGATCTCGCTCTCCGGAATGTCCGCGCCTTCGGCCACGTCGCGGACCTCCTCCTCGGCCTCGTTCTCTTTCTCGTCCACGTAAGGCACCTGATACGAATTACCGTCCGCCGTTTCCTCGCTCGCCACGAGCCGGTTGTGAATCGGCCTGTGCCGCAGGCCCGAGAGAACGCCTTCCCGCACGACGTCCGGAAACAGCCACTTCGCGTTCGGATCCGACGAGAAAAACTTCTCGATCGTGCAGTTTGGCAGATCGATCTTGAACTGGTCCCGGCAGTAATCCCGGATGTTCGTTCCCGTGACCTTGAAGTATTCCCCGTACGTCGCCCCGACCCGGTTCAGCTCAAAGTACAGCCGCTCGCCTCGCAGGTCTTTGAGCGCACCAACGTCTTGCGTAAAAAACTCAATCTTGTCGACCATCTTTTCCATCAGTTCCGTTGTTTTCATGTTTCAGATCACCTCTCCACGTCTACGGTCGACGTCGCCGTGTCCACCGCAATGACCAGCCACCGACCAGTCGCCGCCGCCTTGACCTTGCCGCCCGTCGCGCTCCCCACAACCGACTGGCCCACCACGGGAGCCGCGCCCACATACGAAAACCGCAGGACGCCATTCATGACAACTGCCGTCAGCGCCCCATCATTGTTCACCAGCTTGTCCAACACTTGCCCGTGAACTTCCGCCCCGTCCGGACTGTGCGCGACGGTGTAGCTCCCGTTGAACGACACCGCCTGACCTTCCGACAAATTCACCGTCCCCGCGGATGGCGCCGTCGCCGTGACGACGGGACTACCCCGCAAAGGCCCTCTGACTTTAGCCATCGATTGTCACCTTCCGATCTTGGAATAATGGCGCGCCCTCGTTCAGCATGTCGCGCACCTTCGCCTGCCGCTCGCCGGCGGCGGCGGGGTGGCCATCGAACGGCGCGTGGATCGACTGTCCGGCGGCCGGAAACTTTTCATCCACGCGTTTTCGAAGCCCTTCGATTTCCTTCTTGAGATCGTCCACCGCCAGCGCCGCCAGCTTCCGCTTCGTGTTCTCCGAATTGAATCCGTTGCCCTCCGCGATCCCGGCCAACCGGTGGGCCTCGAACGCCAGGTCTTCGCGGTATTTCTTCCCCGCCTCAACCGCCGGCTGTGCCTGCTCGTATTTCGCCCGCAGGTCCTCGTAAGCCGCCTGCGACTCTGTCAGCGCATTCGACAGCCGGTCAAACTCCGCCTGCAACTGCGTCTCCTTCTCACAGAGCTTCGCCGCCGCCGTATCCCTCTCCCGAAGGTCGCTCTCCAGCTTTTGAATTTGTTCGCCCAGCTTGGCAACCGCCTCATCCGCCTTGGCCGCCGACGCATTCAAAGCGTGCTCATGTTCCTCTTTGAGCGCCGCCATCGCCGCCTCGTGTTCAGCCTTTAATTTCTGAATTTCATCCATATTCCCCTCCCGATTTTGTTTTTCTTCTGTCTGCTGGCTTCCGGCTTCTGGCTTCTCCAAAGATTTCACAATCGCCTCCACCCATGTCCGCGGGTTCGCCGGAATCCCGACGATGGACACCTCCAAAAGTTCAATGTCATCCAACACCCGCACCTGCCGCCCGCCGGTGTCCTCGATAAACGTCTTGAGGATCCGCCCGCCGACCGACAGCGCCAGCTTGGTCTTCCCCTTGAGCTTCGCCCAAAGCTGCCGAATCTTCGGCTGTGCCTCTTCGCCTTCAAGCTGAAACACAACCTCAAATTGTCCTTGTGGATTGATCGCCGCCTCGACCGCCCGGCCGAGCGTGTTCTCCCAGGAATGAAAATGATCCCCGAACAACGTCAAATTCGCCTTCGCTGTCTCCGCCATCCGTGCTAGCGCATTCTTGCTGAACCGCTCCCCATGCCGGTCGATCTTATCGTCCGACGCCACCCCTCGCAGAAATCGCATCTCATTCCCCTGCTCATCCTGCTTGGTGAAAATCTCAACCTGCCCCGTATGAAACCGGAAATCCACACCCGTGTCCGCCTTCATGTGCGGCGCAATGCGTGACATTCGACTGGATGTCAATAGATTTTTTGGAAATTACAGCAAGCACTCCAAGGCCGTGGGAACTCTCACTCCGAATAGTACATAGTCGGGGAGCAGATCATATAGTGTACCCCAAACGCTCCAAAATCCTCATGACGCTTTGGTGTGTTGTCCGCCAATTCCCCTTTTTCGAATAACTACACATTTTATCCGGAAATAGTGCCGTCTGCGTCCGAGGCTCTATAAATGACGGCAACTTCAGCGAAATCTTACGATACTGCATCCTTTCCTGTTCAGTCGGATAGACAATACCAATTATGTCCCGAGTAGGTATATGATCTGGTATATAGACAGTGCTGATCCTGTTGCACGGTTTCTTTGAATTTTTGTTTTCAAACAACGCCTGAAAATCATTTATCGAGGTCTTGTTTCTTACAATAGCCGTCAAATTTTTAAAATATTTGGTGATGAAGAGTACATTCTCGTAACAAAGCACCGTGGGTGATATTTCCAAGATACAAATGCTATCATTTGTGAGCTCGAACAAATTTGTGTATATATACTTCCAATGAGGCTCCAAACTCACACAAATATAATCGTCAGAAAAGTTATGTGTCGTGTGAGTGGATTCTGTCGAGTGCGACAATATTGTTCGTGGCTCAAATTTCAAGCTCTTACGGGAATACAAACCTCCCGATATAAACATAAAAGGCACGAATGCTGAGTATGTTGCATGATATAGCACTTTTAATTCTCTACGTTTTATCTCTTCTTCAATAATTGGGCTGTCTGGACGGCGGCTATGCGGCATTAGGTTTTTCATTTTTGATGAGTTATACAGAGCGATGATTTCTTTCTCCTTATGTATGTTCATATTCTTCCATCCATTATCTTAAAATTGTTTCGTTCCACAAGTGGGATGACTACCTAGAAATTCTGCCTTCACGATTCCCTGCCACACACTTTCGATGTTGAGTGCTGTAGTCATAGGTTCTGTTTATCGGCCGCCCCCAACCCCATCCGCGCCGCAAGCTGGTCCTGATTGATCAGCCCCGCCTCGCGCATTTCGACGCCCGTCTCCAACGTCAGCTTCTCCGCCTGCGCCTGCTTGAGTGACTCCTGCAAATTCGTCCGGTGAAACTGCACTTCCGTCCGGTACTCCGGGTATCCCCATAATTTCAGCGCAAGGTCGTACACGCGCTCGATCATCCGCTTGATCCCAAGTTGTGCCGAAATCGCCGCCCGCTCCATAAGCCGCGCCTGCGCCTCCGCCCACGTCCCGCTCGGCCCGTAGCTCCGGCCAAGCAACATCGGAACCAGGTGCATGCCGGTGATGAGTTGTTCCTCCAGCGCGCGCAGTTTTTCATAAAAGCGTTCCGTCGGATTCGACGCCTGTTTGTATTCCATTTCGACGTTGCTGTACGTCACGAGGTTGGTGTCGATATCCAGGTTCTCGACCAAGTCCACGAGCTGGTTGAAATTCGCATCGATCCGCTGTTTGTATTCCTCTTCGGTCTCGCCCCGCTTTTGCGTGTCCGGCCGGTAGACAAAATGCATCCGCGGCCACGCCGCGTTTAGCTGGGCCCGGGCCATCGCAGGAATGATCTGCCTCTGCCAGTGGACGTACTCCGGCAGAGCGTTGATGAGCGACCGGCCATATGGATTGTCCTCGTCGGGGTCGAGCGCGTAATAGATGAACGTCTCCGGATTGAGTTCGATCGGCTCGCGCTGTCCCGGCACAACTTGAAATGCCCGGAGCGGTGCATTGGCCGGTACGCCGCGTGTCTCACCGGAGGCCTTGTATCCAAACCGAATCGTCCGGACCGGAATCGGCGCCAGCGTCGAAATGTCCGTCCGGGTGTTGTTGACGACAATCTCCCCGGCAAACGCGCCGTATGTAAAATAGGAAAGGAGCAGCCGGTTGAGGAGGCCATCCATCCCGCCGTTCGAATCGATCCGTGACGCAAGATCCCGAATGCGTTCGGAAAACTCGTACGTCTGCTCGCGCGTATCCCGGCGAAACACGTTCACGTCATGCCCCGTGTTGCACATCCGAACCCACACCCATATCCCGCCCGAAATGTCCGGCACGTTGTCCCGAAGCTCCCGGTACTGTTCCATTTTCTGCGGTGTTTCCGTCGGCGGGTGTGGAATGAAGTAGATATCGCCGGAGGTCGCGGTCCCGCCCCCCGATATGTAACCCGGTGTCGAAAGCCGGGTCCTGTTCGCCCCGGACGGCTTGGGCGTCCCCGCCCCCATCGACACGACGCGAACGAGAGGCCCATCCCGCCCCGGCCTTCGTCTTGTCCGGAACAATTTTCTGAAAAAAGAAATCATCTACCTACGCCGGTTTCCAGAAAGGAAATCTCCTGCGGACCCAGAACTCGTATTTCAATTCCGGCTTTCCCCGATGGAACTTCTGAAAAAACTCCCGGTCCGTCTGATGAACGTCCGGCAACTCTCGGTGTTGCCGAAGATCCGCCCGATCATCCCGAATGACCACCTGCACCTTGCTCTGCGGCTTGTCGCGTTCGATCGTCACAGTCACCGTTGTAGCTTCCGTGACCGTCGCCGCCGAACCTGTTCCAACTGCTGGCGGTACAGCCGCCACGGCCGACTCCGCTCTGTTTTTTCTGAATCTCATCATGTTCTCTCTCCCCCATTTCTTGGCTCACGCCGATTCAGCCGCTCGCCACTTTCTCGATCTCTTCAAACCTGATCCCATGTTCCACCGCCCGGTTCCACAGATTCAGAAGCATCGCATCCCGCGTCGCCGGATCCAGCACGTTCGGCCGCCCTCCCGGCGCCGGCGCGGACGCCGCGCCGATCCCCAGCATCTCCAAATCCCTCCGACAGCTTTCGCAGAGCCGCACGATCAACTCCAGCACGGGGTTGACCTCTCCCTCGATCACTTCGCCCTTCTTGGCCATATATTCGTACCCGCGAAAAACCCGCATCGTCTTGCTCACAAAATTCTGGAGTATCCACCGCGCCCGAGGATCATTCATATCCAGCCCATACCGGTTCACAAACGCGATCGCATATTCCTCCGCCTCGGCATACTCCTGCGGCCTGACCCGCTTGGCATACATCCCGTGCTTGAAAGCATTCTCGTTCCCCGCCACACCGCTCGAAAGACCGCCGTGCCAGAGACACCGTCCGGCTGCGCTGTCCTTATGCGGCGGCCACTCGCAGACCGCTCCGCGATGCAGCCGTGCCCCGCAGACCACCCGCCCCAGCCGTTTTTCCGCGCCCTGAATTTTTTTGAGATGAGTCTTGTCCCACCGGGGCGAAGGCTGTCCGCTCACTCATCCATCCCCCGAGTCTTCCGCGGATCCGGACACTCGACCTTGACCACGCCGGCCACCCCGCCAAACATCCGCGCCCACCCGTAGTAGCAAGACTCCAGTTTCTCGGCCGCCTCTTTCGCGTTCCGCGCAAAAATGATCCGCCCCACGACAGACAGCGCTCCGCGCGAAGCCCGCCATCCGGTCCGCCGCATCACCACCGCGTACGCTTTCATCTCATTTTGCTTGGACGACACCGCTCCCGATATGGCCATGTTCCCCCTCAAACCCCAAGAATATGAATACTCGCCGCCGACCCCAGCCCCGCCGTTTTATTTTTCACCAGCACGCGCACCCGCCTGAAGATCTCGTCAACCACCCTCTCTACGTGCGCCGACCCAGCATTCAGAGTCGTCTCCGTCTGAATGGTCTCGTCAAACTCGATCCCATCCGCAGACCCCTCAACGAGAAATTTAATCTGATTCGCCCCCGAATTTTTCACCCGAATGGTCAGTAGCGTGCAATCCGCCACCAGCACCCCCAGCCGCGTCGTATCATAGGCGTCCGGCGTGGCCGGGATCGTCTCCGCCTCATCCACATGCGCCGCATTCAAAATGTCCTGCACGTCTCTCTGCCTCACGCTCACGCGACCGGCCATAGCAACCATTTGATACGGAGTCAACAGACCGATTTTCATGGGTTGGATATAACGGTATTTCTATCAATATAAGAGCGTGTAACAAAATGAACTCCCATCATGATAGGAAGTTCCAACAGACGAGGATGCAGCTGATTGTGAGGAACGCCTTGTGAATGTCCGCCCGGCGTTCGTATCTCGCTCGCAGCCGGCGATACTGGTGAA
>JACQOF010000028.1 GCA_016202645.1 bacterium | reverse complement strand
GGCATGCGGCGCGGCGAAATCCTGCGGGTTAGACATTCTGACATCGACCGCACGGCGAATGTGATCTACATTCCACAAACAAAGAACGACACGCCGCGCACTCTGCCGTTGCATCCGATCCTTGCGGAGATCATCGACCGCCAGCCCAAAGACGCAGGCAGTGATTACGTTTTTGGCTGGAAGGGTAAAGCGGCGAGACAATGCAAGTCCTCGTTTTGCTGTCTGAAAAAACGTCTCGGGATCACGCGCCGCCTTCGCTTCCACGATCTGCGCCACACGTTCGGATCGTATCTCGCCATGAACGGCGTGGACATTGACGAGCGCATGGCGCTGATGGGGCACAAGAGTTACGCGGCGGCGCGGATTTACACGCACTACTACACCGAAAAATTGCGGGACTCGCTGGATCGACTTACGAAAGCGCTTGAGGACGCCAGGTCAAAATCAAAAGGGCACGAAAAGGGCACGATTCCGCCGATTGCAAAAATGGCGGTTGCATAATATCTTGACGCACAAGTGAGGGCGCTTAGCTCAGCTGGTTAGAGTACCTCCTTGACATGGAGGGGGTCAGAGGTTCAAGTCCTCTAGCGCCCATACAGGGATGTATAGCCCCTTTCACTGCCATTTTTTCGTGCAGGAGAGCACGAAAAAATGGCACGGGAGTGAAAGGGGCCTCGGAAAGGGGCCTCGGAAAGGGGCCTCGGAAAGGGGCCTCGGAAAGGGGCCTCAGCCCGGGCTCATTCTCCGATGAGTTGAATTCTCCCCGCGCCATGATTTAATACTGGCCTTATGGCGGACTTGCTTTGAACGAAGACAAACACGCCGCGCCTGCCGCGGTCCCTTTTGCCGAAGACCAGGACACCTACTGGCACACCACCACCCACATCATGGCGCAGGCGGTCTGCCGGCTGTTTCCCGGCGCGAAATACGCCATCGGGCCGACCATCGAAGAGGGATTTTATTACGACTTCGACATCGGCCGGAACTTTCTGCCGGAAGACCTTGAATCCATCGAAGCCGAGATGAAGAAGATATTGAAGGAAGACCACCCGGTGGAGCATGCGCTCTGGACGAAGGATGAGGCGCTGGCCTTTTTCGAAAAGGGCGGCCAGATCTTCAAGGCGGAACTGATCCGCGGCCTGCCGGATGACAAAGTCAGCATCTACCGCCAGGGCGAATTCACGGACCTCTGCCGCGGCCCGCATCTCAAGCAGACCGGCCTGGTCAAACATTTCAAACTTCTGAGTTTTTCAGGCGCCTACTGGCGCGCGAACGACAAGGGCCCGAAACTTCAGCGGATCTACGGAATCTCCTACCGCGACAAGGGCCAGCTGGCGGAATTCGTGCGGCGCCGCGCGGAGGCCGAAAAGCGGGACCACCGGAGACTCGGCGTCGAGCTCGATCTCTACGGCATGGACGAAACGATCGGCGGCGGCCTGGTGCTCTATCATCCGAAAGGTTCCGCGCTTCGCGGCGTGATCGAGGATTTCCTCAAGCGCGCGCACCGCAAGCTCGGCTACCAGTACATTTATTCCCCGCACATGGCGAACGCCAATCTCTGGAAGATTTCCGGGCATTACGAAAATTACAAGGAAAACATGTACTTCACCGAGATCGAGGAGCAGGAGTTCGGGATCAAGCCCATGAACTGCCCGTTTCACATCCAAGTCTACCGGTCGCACCTCCGGAGTTACCGGGAACTGCCGATCCGGTATTTTGAATTGGGCACGGTCTACCGCTTCGAGCGTTCCGGAGTCCTCCACGGACTTCTGCGGGTGCGCGGGTTCACCCAGGACGACGCGCACATCTTCTGCAGGGAATCCCAGCTCACGGACGAGATCATCGGCGTCCTGGATTTCGTCCGATCGGTCTTGCGCCTCTTCGGGTTTTCATATACGGTCGGCGTCGGTACCCGGCCCCAAAAGTTCATGGGAGATCCGGGGCTGTGGGATCGCGCGACCGACGCTCTCGTCAAGGCGCTGAACGCGCAGGGAATCGAGCACAAGATCCACGACGGGGACGGCGCTTTTTACGGCCCCAAGATCGATGTCGCCCTGAAAGACGCTTTGGGCCGGTCCTGGCAGGGGCCGACCATTCAGGTTGATTTCAACCTGCCGCAGCGGTTTGGACTCGAGTACGTCGCCGAAGGCGGCGGCCGGGAACAGCCGGTGATGATCCACCGGGCGATTTTGGGAAGTCTGGAACGGTTTATCGGATGTTTGATCGAGCATTACGCGGGAGATTTTCCGGTGTGGCTGGCGCCCATCCAGGCGCGGGTCATTCCGGTTTCGGCGGAAGCCGCCGGGGATTTCCCGAAGGAAGTCATGAGCGAGCTTCGCGCCGCCGACATTCGTTTTGATGTGGACGACCGTGAGGAGTCCCTCGGCAAGCGGATCCGCGCGGCGGAGCTTGAGAAGATACCGGTGGTTGCCGTGATCGGCAATCGCGAGGCGCAGGCGCGTTCGGTGAATGTGCGGCGCCGTGGAAAAAAAGACCAGGAGGTACTGTCTTTGGGAGAATTTGTTGAAGGCATTCGCCGTGAGGCGGGGTTACCGGAGGGGGAGATTGGCAGCTGAGCAGTAAAAGTGAATCGATCCGTGTGAATGAGGGAATTGCCGCGCCGCTGGTCCGGTTGATCGGCGCGGACGGCCGGCACATCGGCGAGAAGCCGGTGGCGGAGGCCATTGAGGCCGCGAAGGCGGCGGGGCTGGACCTGGTGGAAGTCGTGGCGAATTCGGACCCGCCGGTCTGCAAGATTTTGGATTTTGGCAAGTTCAAGTACAACTTGAAAAAGAAAGACCGCAAGGCCCGGTCGAAATCCGACCGGACGGAACTCAAGGAAATGCGACTTCGGACCAAGATCGAGAAGCATGATTTTGAGATCAAGATGGCGAGGATCCGGCGGTTTCTCGAGAAGGGACACCGCGTGAAGCTGAGTGTCATGTTCCGCGGCCGCGAGATTACGCATCCGGAGATCGGGTACAAGCTTCTCGAACGCGCCCGCGGATCGCTGGCCAAGGACGGCAAGATCATCCAGGAGGCGATTCTGGACGGGCGGTTTTTGGGGATCATGGTCGATCCGATTCGTTAGACAGAGGAGAGCAGACATGCCGAAGATCAAAACCAACCGGGCCGCGTTCAAGCGATTCCGCCGGACGGGCACGGGGAAATGGATGCGGCGGAAGGCGTTCAAGCGGCATCTGATGACGGTTAAGTCGCGCAAGCGCAAGCGGTCGTTGAAGGGACTGGAGATCATCGACGCGGCGGACATGAAGCGTGTCCGGCGGTTGATGCCGAACGCGGGTTGACGAGATACCGAGGAAAGGTCGGATGACATGAGATCGAAAAAGAGCACGGGCCGCCGGTCCCGGAAAAAACGGCTTCTGAAAGACGCGCGGGGGTACTGGGGCCGCAAGAGCAAGACCTACCGCGAGGCCAAGACGCAGCTCATGCAGAGCGGATTTTACGCGACCCGCGACCGCCGCGCGCGCAAGCGGGATTTCCGCGCGCTGTGGATCACACGCCTGACCGCGGCCGCGCGGGCTTCGGGCATTTCCTACAGCCGCCTGATCCATGCGCTGAAGAAATCCAAAGTCGAGTTGAACCGGAAGTCTCTTTCCGAAATCGCCGCCCGCGATCCGGCGGGGTTCGGCGAAATTCTGAAACTCGCGCAAGCCGCCTGATTCCAGGCGCGGCGCGGCGCGCATGACCGATCTCGACAGCATCCAAGGCGACTTTGAGCGTGCCCTGGCCGGGGCCGCGGATGAGCGCGCCCTGGAGGAAATCCGGATCCGTTTTCTCGGCCGCAACGGCCTCATCGCCGCCGAGTTTTCCCGCATGTCCGAAGTCCCCCCGGAAGGCCGCCGCGCCCGGGGCGCCGATCTCAACAAATTAAAGGGATTTATCGAATCGAAGCTGAAGGAAGCCCAGTCCGGCCGGTCCGGCCCCGCCGCGCGGAGCGCGGCCTTCGACGTCACGCTTCCCGCCCGCTCCGTTTCGCGGGGCGCCGCGCATCCCGTTCTGACGACCCTGAACGACATCTGCGACATCTTCGGCCGCGCCGGATTTGAGATTGCCGGCGGCCCGGAGGCCGAGACCGACTGGTACAATTTCGGCGCGCTGAACGTGCCCGCCGATCATCCGGCGCGGGACATGCATGACACATTTTATATTGCGGATTGTGGATTGCGGATTGCGGATTTAAATTCGCGATCCGCCATCCGCAATCCGCAATACCTGCTGCGGACCCATACCTCGCCCGTGCAGATTCATGTGATGGAGAAGCGCCGGCCGCCGGTGCGGGTGATCGCGCCCGGGCGCGTGTACCGCCGGGACGATGATGTTTCGCACGCGCCGATGTTTCATCAGGTGGAGGGCCTCTGGGTCGACCGCGGCGTCACGATGCGGGACCTGCGGGGCCTGCTCGAATATTTCGCGAAGACTCTGTTCGGTTCGTCCGTCCATCTCCGGCTCAGACCGTCCTTTTTTCCGTTTACGGAGCCTTCCCTGGAAGTCGACGTGTCGTGCGTGATCTGCGGGGGCGAATCCCGTCAGCGGGCTTCGGCCTGCCGCACCTGTAAATCGACCGGCTGGCTGGAAATCCTCGGGGCCGGGATGGTGCATCCCAACGTTTTCAAATCGGTGAAGATCGACCCGTCGAGCGTGACCGGCCTTGCGTTCGGGATGGGGGTCGAGCGGATCGCGATGTTGAGATACGCGATCAGCGACATCCGGCTCTTCTATGAAAACGATGTCCGCTTTGTCGCGCAGTTCGGGGCGCTCGGATGAAACTGCCCATCGGCTGGGTTTCCGAATTCGTCCGGCTGACCGCCGCCGACCGCGCGCGTCTGGCGCGGCGCCTGACGGAGACCGGCGTCGAGATCGCCGGCGAGGAGGAAATCGAGGGCGACCGCGTCCTCGAAGTCGAGATCACTCCGAACCGCGGGGATCTTCTCTCCGTGTGGGGCATGGCCCGCGAAATTTCCGCCGTGATGGGCGTGCGTCTTTGTCCTCCCGCGGTCCGGCGCATGACCGTTCCAAAAAAGCGGGGATTCATCCAGATCGACCGTGGCTCGGGCTGCCGGCGCTACCTGGGCGCGCGGATCGACGGCGCGCGAATCGGTCCGTCGCCGGAATGGGCTGTCCGGAAACTTCGTCAGGCCGGTTATGCATCCTTCAACAACGCCGTCGACGTCACCAATCTCATCCTGGCCGAACTCGGCCAGCCTCTCCATGTATTCGACGCGGACAAACTCGGCGAATCCATCCACGTCCGCCGGTCCCGTCCCGGCGAAAAAATTGCGGCCCTCGACGGAAACACATATTCCTTGGCGGATGATCTTGTGATCACCGCCGGCAGGCCGGTGGCCCTGGCCGGAGTGATCGGCGGCTTGGAGACTTCGGTTTCCGAAACGACCCGGAACATTTTTCTCGAATGCGCCTGGTTCGAACCGTCGACAGTCCGGCGCACGTGCCGGCGGCTGGGATTGGCGACAGAAAGTTCGTTCCGGTTTGAGCGTTCGGTCGATCCGGCCGGGCTTGAACGCGCCTTCCACCGGGCGATCGAGCTCATCGAGGAACTCACCGGTGGCAATCTGGAGTGGGTGGAAGCGGAGGGCCGCGCGCCGGATTCTCCTTCCGCCATCCGGCTGAGCGTGGAGGACATTGACCGCCTGATGGGCGTTTCGGTTCCGCCCGCGAGCGTCCGAAAATTTTTGGCGGCGACAGGCTGCAGGGTCGCGTCGTCGGGCGCGGGCCGCTGGCGGGTCGTGCCGCCGAGTTTTCGTCCGGACCTGCGCGGCCCCCATGATCTGGTTGAGGAGGTTTCTCGGCTATATGGCATGGACCGCATCCCGTCCCGAATCCCGGCGATGCGGCCGGCGGAACGCTCTGATCATGTCACCGCGTTGGATCGGGTCCGGCGGTCGGCGCTGTCGCAGGGACTGACCGAGACGGTTCAACTCAGTTTCGTGGACGAAAAATCATTGCGCGGATTCGGCATCTCCCCCGCCGATGCGGTGGCCCTTCAAAATCCTCTCAGCCTTGCCGCGTCCCACCTCCGGCCGACGCTTCTGCCGGGACTGCTTGCGACGCTGTCGCTCAACATCCGCCGGGAGGCCGGCGTTTCCATCCGCCTCTTTGAAACCGGCGCGGTTTTTCTGCCGGGCGCTCCTCTGAAGGAGGAACTTCGCCTGGGTGTGGTGATCTCCGGCGAGGCCGCGCCGCCGCATTTTTCGAGACCGGCCCGTCCGGTCGACTTTCTCGATCTCAAGGCAATCATCATGGCCATCCTGGCCGATGCCGGCCGCGCCCTTCCGGAAACTGTTTTTCTGCCGGCCGCCGTCGGCGGTCTTGACCCCTCCGCCTGCGCTGCCATTCGGGTGGGCGACGTGTCCATCGGCTGTATGGGCCTGGTTTCAGAAGAGGCCCGTAAAACTTTTGATCTGTCCCAGCCGGCCTTCGCCGCGGAGATCAGCCTGAGCCGCGTGCTTTCCTTCGAACGCGCGGCCGTCGCTTACGCCGCGATCCCGCGGTTCCCGTCCATCCGCCGGGACCTCTCGCTCGTTGTGGGCCAGGCTGTGACGGCCGGAGATGTCTGCCGGGAAGTCCGCGCGGCGGGCCTGTCGGACCTTGTTCACGTCGATGTGTTCGATCTCTACCGCGGAGACAATCTCCCTGCCGGGGCGTACGCACTGGGGGTATCGCTCCGTTTTCAGTCGCCCGTCCGGAGTCTTTCGGACGAAGAAGCGAACCGGTCCCGCGACGCCGCGCTGGCGCGGCTGGAACGACAGATCGGCGCGCGCCTCAGGTGAATCGTTAATGTCTCGATCCCTCCTTTTTTTCGGTCTATGGATTCCCGCCCTGATCCTCTGTCTGGCCGCGATTCAGGCGGTCTTCGCGGCGCCGCCCGCGCAGATCGAAGCGGGGGCGATGGCCCAGAAAATATTTTATTTCCACGTGAGTTCCGCCTGGACCGCCTTCATGGCCTTCCTCATCGCCGCGGGATTTGGCCTTGGACACTTGATCGCGGAATCCTCCTCCCAATCCGCGAGCCGCCGCGCCGCCGCGTGTTTTTCGGCGATCGAAGTCGGGTTTCTCTTCTGCACGGTCGTGTTGATCACCGGACCGATCTGGGCCCGGCCCGTCTGGGGCGTCTGGTGGCGGTGGGAACCGCGGCTCACGACGTTTCTCATCCTCTGGGCGACCTACGCGTCCTGCCTGGTCGTCCGGGCGTCGATCGACCGCGCGCCGTTCCGGGACCGCGCCGTCTCGGTTTACGCGATCGTGGCGGCCGTCCAGATTCCGGTGGTCTACGTCTCGGTCCACTTCTGGAAACCGGAGGCGCAATTTCATCCGCCCACGATCGCTCTCGCGCCGGAATTTCTTTACCCGCTCTGGATGTCCATGGCCGCGATGACGGCGCTTTTTTTCCTGCTGTGGCGCTTCAGGACACACCTTTGTCTTCTGGAGGAAAGGACGATGAGTCATGGCTGAAATGGATTTGACCCTGCGAAACGCCGGGTATTTCCAGTGGGGCTACCTCGCCATCTGGATTCTGTTTTTTGGGTATCTCGTTTACCTGCACCGCCGGCTCGCCCGCGCGGAAAAGCCGGATTCCAAATGAGACTGGACCTCGCGAAAGCCTTCACCAAAAAAGCCGCGGAGATTGCGCTTCGCCATTACCGGCGCACGGAGGGCCGCCGGAAGGGCAACCAGGGGATCGTGACGGACGCGGACGCGGAGATCGAGGAATTCGTCAAGAAGCGGATCCGGGAAACATTCCCGTCCGAAAGAATTCTCGGCGAGGAATCCGGATTCTCCGGCGGAACCGCGGAAAACCTTCCCGCGGGCGATCCCGTTGAAGCGGCGCCGCGCGGCGGCTTGATCGCCAAACTGGGCGGCCTGCCGAAGAAGCAGACCGTGAAGGAACTTTTCAAGGACCTCCCGTCGGCGCCGCCCGCCGGATCCGCCGGCTCGAGCGGCGTGCTCTGGGCGATCGACCCGATCGACGGCACGTCCGCGTTCGCGTCAAGCCTTCCGATCTGGGCCATCTCCGTCGGCGTCGTTCAGGACGGCCGCCCGGAAATCGGCGTCATGAGCCTGCCCGGCGCGGACGAGCTCTATTGGGGCGACGCGCAGGGCGTCTTTATGAACGGGAAACGCGTCCACCTGAGGGAGGGCACGGACCGATTTGATTCGGAATCGGCCCTGATGGTGCCTTCGAACGTCCACCGAAAATATACGATCAGTTTTCCGGGCAAGACGCGCTCGATGGGCAGTCTCGCCGCGCACATGGCCTTCGTGGCCGCCGGCTCGGCCGACGCGACACTGCTTGGCCGTCCGCACCTCTGGGACATCGCGGCGGGAGCGGCGATGATCCTCGTTCAAGGCGGCGTCGTTCTGACTCTCTCCGGCGCTCCCTGTGACTGGGCCCCCCTGATCGCCGGCGACCGCCCGCCCGAGCCGCTGATCGCCGGCCCGGAAAAAACCGTCCGGGCGATTCTTCCGCACATCAAGGTTGTTGAGAAGGTGGATTATTGACTGCTTTTGGCTATTAGCTAATAGCTAACGGCGCCCTTGGTTAGAACAACCCGAACGTCTTTTTGATCAACCCGCGCCTCAGGAGTTCCTCTTTCAGCATTTGACGTTCTCTTCGCGGGTACATTCTGTAGTTGGTTTGATATTCCTTCAGGAGTTCCGCATCGGTCGATTCCTTCAAGACGCGGTGAAATTCCTCCGGATTGGGCGGGGTTTCCGCGTCGGGTTCCGCCGATTCGGGATGGAGTAATTTTGTTTTTTCGAAGGGTTCCCACTCATCCCACCCGGTGTGCTTGATGAAATCGCCCTGGGCGATCTGCCCCGCATCCATCATCCGCAGAAGTTCCGACTTCGCGAACGGCCCACGCACATCCGGCGTGTTTGCCTTGCGGACCATCCACCCGACATTGGGTGGCGTCTCGAGAACCATGCCCCGCAGGATAAACGCCAGTTCCGGATGGTCCTTCGCCGGTTTCCATTCTTCCATGCCTTCCCGGCACAGGTTCGTCTCAGGCCGGACGAATTCGCCCAGCTGTTCCGGAAGATACGGCCCGTAGATTTTGTTGTCGACCCACGCGTACCAGCGATCCATTCGTGCAGGTTACGCCGTTTTCGATTTCATGTCAATAAAACCCCGGGCCTCCCCTCTAGGACTTCCACTTCACTTGTTTTTTTCTCCGCGTCGGAGTACCATTTGAATATGCTGGACTGGACGAAATGTTCCGCCGTGGAGCGCTCTGATGAAAAAGTGAGCGGTGCGTGGGTGTTCCGGCAGACACGTGTGCCGGTTGCCGCGCTCTTCGAAAATTTGGAGGGCGGAGCCACGGTCGAACAGTTCCTGGAATGGTTTTCCGGAGTCACGCGTGAGCAAGTGGACGCGGTACTTGAGCACGCCGCCCGAAGCCTTCTGGTGGCGTGAAAATTCTTTTTGATCAAGGCACACCCTCGCCTTTGAGAAACTTTTTCCAGAATCATTCAGTTGTGACTGTTTTCGAAAAAGGCTGGAATCAGCTTAAAAATGGAGACCTGATCCGCATGGCCGAGGATGAGGGCTTCGATGTGTTCGTGACGACCGACTCCAATTTGAAGCATCAGCAAAATCTGCGTAACCGCAGCATCGCCATTGTGGCTCTGCTTTCAACAAGTTGGCCGAAGATTCAGAAAAAGACGGCACTCGTAGTCGCAACAGTCGAGACCGCAACAAAGGGAAGTTACTTCGAAGTGACGTTTTAATGCGTTATTTTTGGGGGTTATCCTCATGAAAATGAACAGGATAAATTAGAACCGTCCCTTTTTCTTTTACGGTCTCCGTTCCGGGTATTGAGTTTCTGCACGTCATATCCCGGCCCTTCGCGCGTCTTCCGGGGTGTCCACGTCGAACCAGAGCGGCAACATCTCAACTCTCAGGCGCGCCCGTTGCGCCCGCGAGATTGTGTCGCGAAAAACGCGGGGGCCGCCCCATTGGATCCGGGAAAATAGAACATGGGCCGATCTGCGATATGCCCGCCTCGTCAGGCCGATCAAATAATATCCGCCGTCTTCCGACGGGCCCAGAACGAGATCGTTTGTTCGGAGCATTCGGCCTGCCCGGCCGATAAACCGGACCGGAAGGGTCGGGCTGTCCGATCCGATGAGGATGGCTGCAGTGTACTTTTTGAGAAGGACCTCGAACGCCCGCCGCATGCGCGCGCCCAGGCTCCGGCCTTTTTGAGCCGTCATGTCGAACGAAATCTGAAACCGGTCCCGGATCCGTTCCGCCGATCCGGCCGGCGTATAAAAGATGCGGACCGGGAGACCTGAACGCGATGCGGTGCGAAGCGTCCGCCGGACACATTCAACGTAAACGGCGCAAGCCCGGGTCCGGCCGATTTTTCGCGCCATCCGGGTCTTCACCTTGCCGGCAACCGGTTCCCGCATGAAAACGCCGAGCGCCGGCGTCACGCTTTTCGCGCCAGCATTTTCTTTTTGGCCCGCAACGTCATCAGCCTTCGGCTGAAGCGGTGGGCTTCGTCGCGGATCCGCCGCAGGAGGTTGAGCACAGGGTCGGTTCCGGCAAGCCGGAGCATTCTGCCGTCCTCCAGCACCAGTCGTTCCTCCTCCTTGGCCAGACCGGCGATTTCGATGCCCGGACGATGGTGGATTTCGGATTTGGGATTGCGGATTGCGGATTTAAGGTCAACTTCAGACGAGAATGGCCGCAGGGCTTTGCGAGCCGCGCGGACATGGCCGAGGCCGCCGTCGATGAGCAGTAAATCCGGCGCCGCCTCGGGTTCCTGCTCGACGGCGCGCCGGACCGACCGGCGGACGAGTTCCTCCATCGCGGCGTAGTCGTCCTTGGCCTCGAGTTCCTGGAGTCCGTACGACCGGTAATGCGTGCGCGCGGGCTTGCCGTGAAGAAACACGACGCGCGCGCCGGTGACGATGCTGGGGCCGAGATTGGCGACGTCGTAGCCGTGGATGCATTCCGGCCGCCGGTCCAGCTGGAGTTTTTCCCGGACGCGGTCGAGCAGTTCCTCCGCGTCGGGATCGGATTTTTCAAAGAGTTTGGCCCGCGCGTTTTTTTCCGCCATGCCGACGAGGTCCCTCGCGTAGCCGCGCTGTGGCGCCCAGAGTTTGACCGCCCGTCCGGCCAGCCGGGCGAGCCACCGGCGGAGGCTCGCCGGCGCGGCGGGCTCGGTCCGAAGGGCCACGGCCGTCGGGATGTCGGTGCGGAGTTTGTAGTATTCCGGCAAAAATTGTCCGAGGGCCTCGGCCTCGTCCGCGGCGGCGAGCGGAAAAACAAAGCCGGCGCTTCCGATGATGTGGCCCTTGCGGACTCGAAACACATAAAAACAAATCCGGCCGCGGTTGGGGTCCGACGCGAAGGAGATCGCGTCGATGTCCGTCGCGCGCGCGGAGGCAGCGCGCTGTTTTTCGGACAGCTCCCGCACCGCCGCGATCTGGTCTCGGTACAGGGCCGCCAGTTCGAACGACCTTGCGCCCGAAGCCTCCCGCATTTTCGCGCCCAGTTCCGCGAGGAGCGCGCCGTAATCGCCCCGGAGAAACCGTTCGGCACGCGCGATCTGTTCGGCGTAGACGGCCTTCGACACCAGGGCCTCGCAGGGCCCGTCGCACCGCTTGAGGTGGTATTCAAGGCACAGGGGCGGATTTTTTTTGCCTTCAAGGATCCGCCGTTTGCAGGTCCGGATCTTGAAGAAGCGATGGGTCATGTCTAGAATCCGCCGAACGTTCGACCCGGAGACAAAGGGGCCGAAGTACCGGCCCCCGTCCTCTTCGACGCGCCGGGTCACGATCAGCCTCGGAAAATCCTCCGACGTGATTTTGAGGTAGGGATATCGCTTGTCGTCCCGGAACACCACGTTGAAAGCCGGCTGGTGTTCCTTGATCAGCGTGTATTCAAGCATGAAGGCTTCGTATTCCGAGCGGCAGAGAAGAATTTCCAGGTCCGCGGCTTTTTTCAGGAAGAGCCGGGTCTTATCAGGAATCCTGCCGGAAAAATAATAGGCGAGCCGGTCTCGAAGAGATGAGGCCTTGCCGACGTAGAGAACTTTTCCGGCGGCGTCTTTGAAGAGGTAAACGCCCGGCGCGCGGGGCGCGGCGCGGGCGATGTCGTGCAGAGGTTTCATGTGGGAGAGCCCTCAGCCCTCAGCCCACAGCCTTCAGCCAACAACTCCTACTTCAAGACAGGATTTCGGGCGGCGCGGACTTCGTCCACTCGTCCCACAGGCGTGCGCACTGGAGCGTCGTGCAGGCGCTCGGGATGGGTCCGGGCTTCCTCCACGATTGTCCGCATCAGCGCCACGAAACGGTCGAGGGTCTCGCGGCGTTCCGTCTCGGTTGGCTCCACCATGAGGGCCTCCTTGACGAGGAGCGGAAAGTAGACCGTTGGCGCGTACATGCCTTCGTCCAGAATCCGCTTGGCGATGTCCATCGCCGACACGCCCGTCTCATCCTTGAGCGGAAGCGCGGACGCGACGAATTCGTGCATGCAGCGGCCGGCGCCGTATGGGACCGGCAGGAGCGGCTTGATTTTTTCCTGGAGATAATTGGCGTTGAGCACCGCGGCGAGGCTGACGCGCCGCGCACCCTCGTCGCCGAGAAGGTGGAGATAAACCCAGGCCTTGAGAAGATTCAGAAAATTTCCGTGCGCGCCGTGGAAGCGGCCGATCGAGCGGCTGTCGGCCTCGGTCCAGGACCAACGATTGGATTCCTGTACAAGAAATGGGCCGGGCAAAAAGGGCGCGAGATGGGCCTTGACGCCGATCGGCCCCGCGCCCGGGCCGCCGCCGCCGTGCGGGATGGAAAATGTTTTATGGAGATTGACATGAATCATGTCGAATCCCATGTCGCCCGGCCGCACGCGGCCGAGAATGGCGTTGAGGTTCGCGCCGTCGTAATACAGGAGACCGCCCGCGTCATGCACGAGTTTGGCGACGGTGTCGATTTCCGTTTCGAATAGGCCGAGGGTATTGGGATTGGTCAGCATGAGGACGGCGGTCCGCGCCGAGAGTTTTTTCCGGAGGTCCTCGACGTCGACCCGCCCACGGTTGTTCATCCGCACGACGACAACCTGGAGTTTCGCCATGGCCGCCGACGCGGGATTGGTGCCGTGCGCGTTTTCCGGCACGAGGACTTCCGTCCGGTTTGGATCGTTTTTCAGGCGGAAATATTGCCGGGCGGTTTTCAGCGCGCAGAGTTCCCCGTGCGCGCCCGCGGCCGGATAGAGACACATCGCGTCCATGCCCGTCAGCGCCGCAAGATCGCGGGAAAGTTCCCCGAGGACGTGGAGCACGCCCTGGACTTCCTCCGGTTTCTGCCACGGGTGCGCGCTGGAAAACCCGCGTTCGGCGGCGACGGCCTCCCCGGCCTTGGGGCTGTATTTCATCGTGCAGGATCCGAGCGGATAAAAACTCGAGTCGACGCAGAGATTTTTCCGGGACAAGTTCACATGGTGCCGGACGAGATCGTTTTCCGGGAGGACGGAAAGATCGAGGGGCGCGCGTCTCGCCAGTCCCTCCGATAGACGCTCGACCCTCGGGGAGGAGGCGCAGTGGAAGAGGCCGCTCATGCCCGGGAGATCTCCGACAGAAGTCCCATCACGTCCGCCGTCGTGCGCCGTTCGGTGAAGGACACCAGATACGCGTCTTGCAGATCCGGATAATAAGACCGCAGAGGCAGAACAGGCAGATGGTCCAGCGGCCGCTTGGACCGGATGACAACTTCAAAAAGGGACGGCGATGAAAACCGCGGCGCCGCGAAGTCGGGGAGAAGACCGTCGAGGAACTGGTCCATTCGCGCCGCCGACGTTTCAACGACGCTCCTCAGACCATCGGCCCCGAGAAGCCGCAGGTAGGCGCCCGCGTAAATGGCGCAGAGGGTGTGATTGGTGCAGATGTTGGACGTCGCCTTCTCCCTGCGGATGTGCTGTTCGCGGGTCTGAAGCGTGAGGCAGTAGGCCTCGCGGCCCTGGTTGTCCAGCGTTTTTCCGACGATCCGGCCGGGCAGACGGCGCAGGAATTTTTCGCGCGCCGCGAACACGCCGAGCGCAAGACCCCCATAGTAAAGCGGCAGGCCAAGGGATTGGCCCTCGGCGACGGCGATGTCGGCGCCGGTTTCTTCCGGACTGGCGAGGACGGAGAGGGACGTCGGCTCGAAGACATAAACCATTCCGGCTTCGTGATCCTTCGCGGCCGACGCGATGCCGCGCATGTCTTCCATGACGCCGAAGAAGTTCGGGTTCTGCGCGACCACCGCGATGACCGGGCCGTTGGACCGGGCCCGCCGGACCGCGTCCGGGAGAGTGTTTCCGCCTTCAGCGCAATAGGGGATTTCGATCAAGTCCAGAGAAATGTCCGAGAGATAAGTCCGGAGAACCGCGCGGTAGTGGGGATGGACCGCGGCCGAAACCAGCACGGCGCCGCGGGTGTGTTCCGACGCGCCGTAGAGACAGAGCACCGCCTCCGCGAGCGCCGTCGCGCCGTCATAGAGCGACGCGTTGGACACATCCAATCCGGTCAGCGCGCAAATGCCCCGCTGGTATTCGAAAAGTCCCTGGAGCAATCCCTGGGACGCCTCGGGCTGGTAGGGCGTATAGGCGGAATAATAATCGGTCCGGCGAAGGATCGCCTCAACCAGCGCGGGCGGGACGAAGCGGTCATAGAATCCGCCGCCGAGAAAAATCGGCCGGTCGTGGCGGGTCCGCGCCGCGGCCTTCATCCCGAGCCGAAGGATGTCGTCCTGGGAAAGGCCGGCGCGGCCGAGCGGAGGCTGGGCCGCCATCAGATGTTTGGGAATTTCCGAGAAGACATCCTCGGGCCGGGCCAGGCCGATGTCCCGCGCCATCGCATCGAGCTGGGCGTCCGAATGCGGGACAAATCCGACGCCGGACGAAGTTGGGATCATGCGAGGCAGGAGGACTAGCTCTTGTTTTCCTGAATGTGCGCTTCGTAGTTCGCGGGAGACAGGAGGGACGAACTTTCAGAGGGAGTGGAGACTTCGATCTCGAGCATCCAGCCTTCGCCGTAGGGGTCGGCGTTGACGAGTTCCGGTTTTGAGGCCAGGGCGGAATTGACGCGGACAACCTTCCCGGATACGGGAGCGTAAATGTCCGAGACGGCTTTGACCGACTCGATCGACGCCAGCGTTTCCGATTGCTTGACCGCCTGGCCCGGCTGGGGCAGATCGACAAACACGACGTCGCCGAGCTGGTCGGCGGCGAACTGCGTGATGCCGATGACGCCGGTTTTGCCGTTCAGGCGGATCCACTCGTGCTCCTTCGTGTACTTCAAATCCGATGGGATTGCCACGACCTACGTGCCTCCTTGGGAATGCGCTTTCACGCGGTCCCGGACAAACCGCCGCGATCCGCGTTTGACGGGGACCATCCGTCCCCGGATGTCGACGCTGAGCGGCGCCGTCTCCGAAAGGCCGGCGTCGACCGATCCGAATCCAATACTGCGCCCGAGCGTCCTGGAAAAAACGCCGCTGGTGACTTGACCCGCCGGCCGGCCGTCCGACAGGATCGGGTATCCATGCCGGAGCACTGCCGAGGGCTGTGATCCGGCGTCCAATCCGATCAAACGCCGACGGATCGGCCGGGCCTTCAGCGCTTCGGCGCCGATGTACGGCGCGTCCTTCGCAACGGCAAATCCCAGCCCGCACTCGTATGGGCTTGTGGTCTCGTCCATGTCCGATCCATAGAGGCTGTATCCGGCCTCGACTCGGAGGACATCCCGCGCGCCCAACCCGCAAGCGGCAACAGTACCTGTTTCCGTCAGCCATTTCCAGATTTTTTCGGCAATGCCGGCGGGCGCGATGATTTCAAATCCGTCCTCGCCCGTGTAGCCGGTCCGGGCGACCAGACTTTCCATCTGGTCAAAAATCGTCCAGCGCATGTTCGAAATCCCAAAATAGCCGAGTTCAGCGGCGGTTCTCCCGCCGACCCCCGGCGTCAGGGCCTCCTGAAGAATTTCCTGGGCCTGCGGCCCTTGAACGGCCAGCATGGCGGTGTCGGCGGTGATGTCCTGGGGAGCGCCGGTACGGCCGATTTTTGAATGGATCCAATTCAAAATTTTTTCGTGATTGGAGGCGTTCACGACCAGCAGAAACTGTCCGTCCGGTTTCCGGTACAGGATCACGTCGTCGAGGATGCCGCCTTCCTCGCTCAGGACCAGCGCGTACGACCCGGCGCCCGCGCGAATACGGCCGACGTCACACGTCAGGAGCCGCTGGAGGGCCGGAGTGGCTTCGGCCGGAAAAATAAACCGGGCCATGTGAGAGACGTCGAAAACCCCACAGGATCCGCGGACGGCGGCGGCTTCCTCGTAGATACTGCTGTAAAAAACGGGCATCTGATATCCGGCGAACGGCGACATCCGGGCGCCGCTTCCCACGTGCAGGGCGTGGAGAGGGGTCTTGAGCAGAGCGTCGGCCGAACCGGAAGATGTTTCGCTCATCCGAAACTTCCGAGCAGTCGCCGCAGGGCTTTCCGGACGAGGATCCGGATTTCCTCGCGGCACCGGCGATAGGTGTCCAGGTCGCCGCCGATTGGATCGCGCACGTCCGGCCCGGGTTTCCGGGTGGCGTATTCGCGGAGCGTGAAAATGCGGTTTCGCCGCGCCGGAAAAAGCGCCAGCAGGAGCATCCGCTGGCTGTGTTCCATCGAGAGAATCAGATCCGCCTTGGCCACGTCTTCCGCGGTCAGCGCCGAGCTTGAATGGAAGGAAAGATCGATCCCGATTTCCTCGCACGCCTGCCGGGCCACCGAACTGGCGGCGCGGCCCTCCCCGGCCATGAGGCCCCGGGAAAAAGTTTCCGCCAAGTCCGACAGCGGCGCGATTTCCCGCCGGGCGATCGCTTCCGCCATGGGGCTCCGGCAGGTGTTGCCCGCGCAGACGAAGAGGATTCTCAGCGGGCCCGACAGAACGTCGAGCGGGATGACGCCCTGCCGGATGACCTTGACCTCCTCATCCTCGACCGTCGCCACCGTCGAGGCGATCTTGCAGGAGTGCCGGTCGTCCCGGATGGCGAGCGCCACCCGATCCAGAATTTTCGGGTCGATTTCGTCGAACCGTCCGACGGCGCCCTTCCCGGACCGGTTGGCGCTGGTGGAGACGAGCGGGCCGATTTTGATGAGCAGATCCCGGAGCCTGGCATGCGCCGGAATCCGGAGCGCGACGGTGCCGTCCGCCCCGCAGAGCGTTCGCGCGAGATCCTTCTGCGCCGGGAGGACGACCGTGAGCGCGCCGGGCCAGAAGCGGGCCATGAGGATCCGCGCGCGGCGGGGAATTTCCGCCGCAAGTTTTTCGACCTGCTGGCGGGTGCCGACAAGGATCGGAAATTTCTTGTCGGGACTTCGGCCCTTCATGTCCATCATTTCCTCGACGATCGGATCCTTGGGAAGACCTCCGATGCCGTAGACGGTGTCGGTCGGAAAGAGAATGACTTTCTTTTTCCGGACGGCCTCGACGATGGGCTGGGCGGACGGCGCTTCATCCGCCTCCCAATCGAGAGTCCGCGGCGTCCTTAACGGGTCGTCGGCCATATCTTCAGAGCCTCATCATACAGACGTTTTCTCGGCACGCCGGCTTCCGCGCCGACCTTCCGGACGGCGCTCGACAGGGTCATCCGCGCGTCCCGGAGTTCCTGCAGGGCCGACCGCGCGCGGTCGATGTTTTCTTCTGAAACGGCCGCGCGCCGCGCCTCGCCGGGCCGCGGCTCCAGCGCGATCACCAGTTCCCCCTTGAGATTCCGGGCGTCAAACGCCTTCCCGGCGTCGGACACCGGTCCGGCCCAAATCTGTTCAAAGTGTTTCGTCAGCTCGCGCCCGATGACGGCGCGCAGGCTGGGCGCTTTTTCCGAGAGAAGGTTCAGGGTTTTCGGGAGGCGCGCCGGATGCTCGAAAAACACGGCGGTCTGGCCGGCGGTAACCGCTTGAAGAACGTGATCCAGAGTTTGTTTTCCAGATAAAAATCCAAACAAGACCACCGGCCACGCGAAAATTCCGGCGGCGGAAAGGACCGCGGTGATCGAGGACGGCCCGGGAATTGGAACAACCCGGACGCCGGCCTCCAGACACTGCCGGACAAGCAGCGCTCCGGGATCGGAAACGCCGGGCGTGCCTGACTCGGAAACCAGCGCCGCTTCCAGGCCTTCCTGAAGTTTCGGCAGAATCTGCCGCGCGCGGGCCGACTCGTTTCCCTTGTAGAGGGAATAGAGGGGCTTGGCGGGAATGCCGTAACGCGTTGCGAGCTTCCGGTACGTCCGCGTGTCCTCCGCGATGACGGCTTGAACCTCCCGCAGGATCCGGAGGGCCCGCCCGGTGATGTCTTCGAGATTTCCGATCGGCGTCGCCACGACGTAGAGGGCCATTTGGAGTCTTTTTACATCCGCGAAAAAACGCGGTCAAGAACGAATGCCGTGAAGGCTCCAGCTGATCTGATTTGTGTGGGACAGGCGTACGCCGGCAAGGCCCGACCCGTCGAGCCAGGCCTGCATTTCCTCGTGGCGGTAATAATTCGCGATGGGCGCGTTGAGCTTGTCGAAAACGTTCATCCACTGGTGGCGGAAGGAGAGCCGGTAAAAAAGCATGAAGTAGGTGTTGTAGGGCAGACGGGCGGAAAGTCCGGGCGCGAGCGCGTTGAGGGGCGCGTACAACAATTTGATGAGGAGCCACAAAACGGCGGCGGGAAAAAACGAGAGAGCCTTGAGCAGCGGAAGCGGCAGGTGGCGCGTCAGGATCGCGCGGACAGTCTCGACGGCGCAGGCGGCCAGCCAGTTGTTCTCGCGGCCGTAGAGCCACACGGTCAGGGAGCCGCCGCGTTTCACTTTGGGGATGAGGTTTCGGTAGGCGGCCTCGGGATCCGGTAGATGATGGATGACGCCGATGGAATAGGCCCGGTCGAAAGTCTCCGGCCGGAACGGCAGTCGGTAGATGTCGGCCTGGACGATGTGGGCGTTCGGAACGTCCCGGGTCAGTTTGGCGGCGACGCGCGTCGCAAATGAAAGATCGGCGCCGATGACGAGTTTCGCGTGGCGGGCGCTGTAGAGTGTGTGCCGGCCGGTTCCGCAGCCGGCGTCGAGGAGGGTTTTGCCTTGAAGATCCTGCGGCCCGAGCGGCGCGATCCAGCGGTAGAATTGGTCCTCGCCCGCGGCGTCCTGCCACAGCTCGTGAAAATCCTGCCACTGGTATCCCCAGACCGCGGCGGCGGATTTTTTGTCCTGCCGGCTTTCGTCGTCGGGCGCGGCCTCGCCGGAAGGTCGCAGGTCGGGATGCCGGTCCCAGAACGCCCGTTCCTCCCGCCCGAGAATTTCGCGGCGGAGCGACGGCTCGATCAGAACGGGAATGCCGCCAATCACCGGATAGCGGTTCCCGCAGGCGCAGTCGAGGACCGCTTCGTCGATCCAGTCGCCGCCGGATGAAAAAATCGTCAGCTTGAGCGGGGCCGCGCAGAGGGGGCAGGCCAGAAATTCGAGCAGAGGAAGTTTCATGGCCGCGAAGAATACGTGCGAAGCGGAACCGTGTCAATCAAACAGACGGTCGCGGCCGTGAATGATCCCGCCACGTCGGGCGCCTCGGAGGCGGGGATCAGCGCGTAAAGGTCCCGGCGGGGGATATTCACGAGATTGAAATCTCCCGCGTGCCGCCATTCCCGTTCGTGCCGCCAGTCGAGCGAGTCCTTGTCGGCGCGCTGGTAAAACGGGCGGTCTTCCTCCGGGAGCGCGCGATATTCCCCGGACGGCAGGTACGACACGGGGCGCACGCCCATCCGGCGGGCGGCCTCGGCGCGGATGCCGATAGCGTAAGGCTCGAAATCCCAGCGCGCGAGGGTCTGGCGGAATTTCCGGCCGGCGAGAATTTCACGGGGGTTGGCGGCGGTGAAACTCACGACGGGATGCCGGCCCCGGATGATTTTCGCGGACGCGCGGAGCGTTCGTTCGAGATCGATCCGGATCAGCGTGTCCAGCCCCGTGTGCGCGGCGCCGGGATCGCTCCGGGCGAGCGCGGAAAAATATTCGTCCTGAGTCTGTCCGGGCCACGGACCGGGGCAGGACCGCGTGAAGTGCCATAGAAAATTCGCGGGAATGGGACGGACGGGCCGGGCGGCGCGCCGCCGCTCCTGGCGGGTATGCGGACAGGGATGTCCAGTCCCCGACGCTCCAGACTCAGGAAATCCCAGGACGGGATTTCCTTCAATCTGCGAAGGGGGCGGACTTGGGAGTACCTGCCCATCGGGAATGACCAAAGGCCGGGCGCCGGCCGCAAGAAGCGTGGAATTCCCGCCATACGCGGATGAACGGCGGGGCGGCGGCAGAACATGGACGACTTTTCCGGCCGAGATCGCCCGAAGTCCCTCCGATTCCATGATCCCGCCCGACCGGACCGCAACGGCAACCAACGCGTCGGCCAGATCGGCGACCTCCCGGTCTCTTGCCCGAAGTGCCGCGGTCTTGTTCTCGCGTCCGCCCACGCCGGCCAGTCCGACATCGATCACGGATCCACCCTCCGCCCGGAATGCCCACCGGACAAAATCATGCGTGATCAATCCCGATCCGGCCACCAGCGTCCATCCCCGGCCGGCGGCCCATCGCGCCGCGGAAAGCGCCGCGCGGAGCCACCAGGTCGACGGAGAAACAGCGCGCCCTTGCCGGGAAATGAGAAACGCAACCTTCATGAGAACCGGAGAATATCCCCGCCGCCCGGCATTCTCAAGCCCCTGTCGCATGTGCTGGCCGAAATACCGCTTGTAAACTGAACCTGACATATGTTAGGTTTTCATTACAATGCCGATCCGGTTGAAAGTCTCCTTGGACGATGTGTTTTCGGTGCGGTCGAACCTGGCCGTGCTTCGGGCGCTGGCTGACTCCGCAGGTGCGATGACGGGACGCGCCGTGGCCGCGGCGGCCCGATTAAGCCCGCCTGGCGCTCTGGATGCGCTGGCGCGCATGGAGGAGCTTGGACTGGTGAGTCGCCAGGTCGGGGGCAGGACCTATTTTTTCACGTTGAACCGCGAGCACAGGCTGGTTCAAACCGCTCTGGCGGGTCTTCTGACGTCCGAACGCAACATTCGATCCGAGGTCATCGGACTCTTGAATCGCCACCTGCGAAAGAGAGCCAAATTTGGAATCCTTTTCGGCAGTGTCGCGCGAGGTCAGGAAACCTCCCGGAGCGATTTGGACATCGTGATCGTCAGTGCGTCTCGGAAGAATCGCCTCACGGAGACGGATCTGGACGGTATTCGGCAAACGCTTCGTAAATCGTACGGTCTTCGGCTGTCGCCCATTCTTTTGTCAGAGCCGCAGTTTAGAGCCAAGCTGAAGCAGTCCCGCGGCATGTGGAAAAATCTCCGGCGGGATGGCGAGATCCTCTGGGGACAGCCGTGGGGGAAGTAATTCATGGTTAAACGGCGAAAAATTCGCGCGGAGGCAAGGACGCGCGCGGCCGATTATTTGAAAGTGGCCGATGACTTTGCAGGAGGCGCCGACACGGCGGAGGAATTCGAGTATTTCAACGCGGCCGGCGTTTTATACGTCCACGCCGCCATCGCCTATGCCGATGCGGTGTGCATCGCGATGTCGGGCAAGAAGAGTGCCTCCGAGGATCACGACGATGTGGTCGATCTGTTGAATGACGTGATTGCCGGCACCGACCCGGTCGACAGGGAAGCCTTGAAGTCTATCCAGCGGGTAATTTCGATCAAGAACCAGGTTTCATACGAAGGTCGGTCGTTTTCTCGCAAAGATGTTTTTCCCTTGAAACGCCGAATTGACACGATCCGGCGCTGGTCCAAGGATCGCGTCCGGCGCGCCGGCGTCCGCTGATTTTCACCAAACGCGATTGGACCACGCTTAGACCAGCCGATTTATGGTATACGTAAGTCCTACACCGGGGCGTAGCTTAGCTTGGAAGAGCGCCTGCTTTGGGAGCAGGAGGCCGCGTGTTCAAATC
>JACQOF010000027.1 GCA_016202645.1 bacterium | reverse complement strand
TCTGCGCCTCGAGCCGGCCCCGCCCTTGCGCCTCCTCGCCGAACTCGATGAGCCGCCTTGTGTCGAGTAGGGAATAGGTGTTGCCTTCGAGCCGGCTTGAGTTCCACGACAGATCGATGAGGAGCCGGTTCAGGATCTGTCTTGCATAGGTCCCGGCCGGCTGTTGCGCGTTCATATGGCGCTGACCCGCTTCGGCCAGACGCGCGCGTTCCTGCGCCGAAAGATAGAAGCTCTCTCCCGGACGGTAGCTATCCAGAAAAGCGCGGTTGTAGCCGACCGGCTGCCGCGCTTCCGGGGGCCGGCGCAGGTGGGCTCTGATCTCCTCCGCGGCGGGGGAGAGCGCAATCGCCGCCTCTTCCTCGGCCGCGGCTCTGGGCGGAGCGGCCGGAGCTTCGGCTTCCGGTGCGGCTTCCCTCGCTTCCGGCGCGCGGTATCTCGCCCAGCGCCCGACGCCGTCCATGACGAGGCGGCCGTCATCGACGAGCCGCCTGAGCCGGTACTGCAGAGTCCTGCGGGGTAGGGACCCATCAAGCGCCTGCGCGATCTCAGGCGCCGTCATGGCCTCACCGCGTGCGCGGACGACCTTTTCGATTTCATCCAGCTCATCGGTCGGCATCGGCCTTGACATAGTTTGGTCCTTTGAATGTTGCGTTTCCCTATACGCGCAATTGGAACACGCATATACGCAACAATCAAGCCTTACGCGCAACAAATAGCCGTAGACGCAATAATTATTGCGCCCACAGGCTTTCGGGCAAGATCCTGACTCTTCCTCCGCTTCGGCCCCGGATACCCTGGTCACGCCGCGCTTACCTCCTCCATCTCCGTTCTTGTTTTGCCATTTGTGTCGTCTATCCTTCGCCTTACACGCAAGTTAGCTATCACGAAGATGGCAAGTATTCTAGGTATCCATTAGGTTATTTATATGTGCCCATTAGGTGTCATATATTCATGCCGTTTGGAGGCACCTCATGACGAACATTTTCCAAACACCGAAGAAGGGGCGCACTAAGACTCTTCTGTTTCAGCTCGGTGTGAAAGCGCTTCAGCAGCAGGGCTATAAGGTCGAACGCATTCAGGGCATCGGGAAGTCCAGTGTTCGGCGAATCACCAAGGGAAGCCAGAGCCTGAAGGTTGCAATCCGCACGTCGCAGGACACTTGGATTGCGTTCCCGAGGGACCGCCAGGACAAGAAATGGGTGACGCTGTCTGAGGTTGACGCCGTAGTCGCTGTCACAGTGGACAACCCGGATGATCCCAGGTTCGCGCAGGTTCACATGATCGAAGGCGACGACATGCGTAAGCGTTTCGACCGCGCCTATCGTGCGCGCGTGGATGCCGGTCACCAGATACCTCTCGGCAGAGGGATTTGGGTTTCGCTCTACCGCGAAGAGGCTGCAGATCCTGTGGTGAACGTCGGAGCCGGTGCAGGGCTCGCCAATCCTCCGATTGCGCGCTTCCCGTTGGAACTCGATCCCGACGATCTTCAGCCGGAAGCCGACAACGATGATGCGACAGGCAGGAGCGGACACGGAATCAGGCGACCGATGTCAGTTGGCGGAAAGGACGACGATGGACCACTGACGATTCCAGAAGCGAAACGGCGGCTGGCACTTCATCTGGGCGTTGATCCGGCGAGCATCAAGATCACCGTCGAAGCATGACCGTCTGCATTGCAGTTTGGCCGCAGTTTACCGGCACGTACGTCCTCGTCACCGATCAGTTGCTGTCTTCCGATGTTGCTTCGGTGGACGGCATCCGGCAATACGCTCTTTATTGTCGCTGCCAGCTTGGTTCTCCATTCAACTTCCAACGGAGAGTTGGTGATCAGCGTGTAGTGCCGGATATTCGACCACTCATCAGGGTCACGTCGCTTTATCCGCCCGATCTCCTTGGCGATGGCCTTGGCCAGATTCTCGAACGGCTTGGCTCCGGCAGCGTTCGCGCCAATGACGAACTTCACTTGAAAAAGGAACGGGCCTGGACGGGCCGCATTGGTTGGAAACGGAAGTGGGCCATCGAAGTATGCGTCGCGCCCATGGTCCCCGTGTGAACCTCCCCACGACTCAATACCCAAGGCGATGTCAGCCTTAAGAAGCGACTGGATCATTGCTTCGAACTGATACCAGCCCAGATCGTCCAATCTGTATCTGAGCATGCCCCCTCCCTCCTCAGCGCCCGGAGCCTCAAGGACTGTAACGACAAGGCTCAGACACCAGTTCGCCCCAGTGAACTTGGCGCTCTCGTTGTCATCGGGTTGCTAGCCTGACGCGGCGCGAGAAACCCCTCTAATCAAGTGGCTTACAAAGCCGTTTGCCCGCGAACTGCTCCTCCTAACCCGCATTATTCGTGAAGGGGCCGATTTCGGTAGAGACACAAAGGCCTCCGCGTGGTACAAAGCCGTTGCGACACGAGCTTTTTCCCACGACGGAGGCCTTTGATTGAGCGCCGACACGATACCACAGACTGTCCTGTTCC
>JACQOF010000026.1 GCA_016202645.1 bacterium | reverse complement strand
CCTCCCGGGTCTCCTCGATGGGGATGACCGCGTCGACGCCCTTGGGAATGGGCGCGCCGGTCATGATCCGGAGCGCCTCGCCCGCGCCGAGAGTACGGCCCGGCATTTGTCCAGCGCGGACCGTGCCGACAATTTTGAGTTTGGTCGGCTCAAGGCTCAAGTCTGTATTGACATCATCAAACCGGACGGCAAACCCGTCCAACGCGGAATTATCAACGGTGGGGATGTCGGAATCGCCCTTCACATCGGCGGCCAAACAGTAATCGGCCGCCTTGATCAGCGGCAGGCGCACAACTTTCGGCTTGGGAATATTGGCTTTGAGAATTTCTTGGGCTTCAGAAAAACTCAGCATCTCTCTATGCCTGAGATAGATGCGCAATCATTTTTTGAAAAACGCGCCCGAATTTCAACGTCTGCTTCCTCATGTAGTGGGGTGAGTTTAACTTATTCCTGTGAAAAATCAAGTTTGTTACCAAAACGTCTGAAAAAGCCGAAATGTGAATTAAGATGATCAGCCTGGCGATGATCGTGAAGAACGAAGAAGGCCGGATTCGAAGAGCAATCGGGAGTGTGAAAGGGTCTGTGGGAGAAGTCGTGGTGGTGGACACCGGATCGACGGATGGGACGGTCCCGGCGGCGGAAGAACTGGGCGCGCGGGTGATCCGGCACCCCTTTCAGGGAGATTTCTCCGAGGCTCGCAATGCGTCGCTCGCGGCCTGCAGGGGAGACTGGGTGCTCGTCTTGGACGCGGACGAATTTTTTCCTCTGTCCCCAAGGCTCATGCTCGAGGCGGCCACGTCCATTCCGGCGGCGGTCAGCGGATCCTACAAGGGATATTATCTTCTGCGTCACAATTACGAAGCCGGGCCAAACGAAGTGACGTACAGTGACCATGCCCTCAGGTTATTTCGGCGGGACGACCGCGTCCGCTACCGCCACCGGGTGCATGAGACGGTCGAGGAAAGCCTGGATGAATTGCCGGGTGTCTACGCGGAATTGACGGCTCTGCCCCTGTCGCATTACATGTTCGAGCGAGGCGCGGCCCACCAGGACCAAAAACACGAGAAATACATCGAATGGCTCCAGCAGGACATCTCGGAAAATCCCGGCGACGCCGGTCGGTACGATTTTCTGGGGTGCGAATATTTCAGGTGCGGCCGTCTACCCGAAGCCGCGGCGGCATTTCAAAAATTCGCGGAACTGCGCCCCGATCATGAAGGCGCACGGGAATCCCTGGAACTCGTTAGACGGATGCTGATGGAAACCTAAGGGCCTGCACCCCTCTGCGTCATTCCCGCGAAAGCGGGAATCCAGTCGGCCTCGCCAGTGCTCTGGATGCCCGCATTCGCGGGCATGACGACCTGGATGGATACGCGTACTTCAAAGTTATTTCATTACGATTCCTAACCCCCGGCCACCGGGGCGGGAAGTCCTCTCTGAAGCAGAATATAATCGCAGAGCGAATACAGGGACTGTTGCGCCTCGACGGACCGGTGTGACCCGAAGAGGGCCTGCAGAATCTCCCGGGCCTCGGACAAATATCCTTCCGCTGTCCGGATGGCCTTCGGAATGATGTCGAACCTGTTCAAATCCTCCAGAAGGGCGGCACGGATGTCCTGGGACAATTCCTTCTGATCCAGCACAGTCCGCAGGGTCGCCGGGACGCCGTTGCCGGATTCCAGGAGGAGAATTGCCGGCAGAGTGATCCGGCCGTCGACGAGGTCCTGGAAAACGGGTTTGCCGAGGTTGTCCTCGGAGGCGGTGAAGTCGAGAATGTCGTCGATCATCTGGAAGGCCATGCCGAAGTTCCAGCCAAACCGGCGAAAGAGTTCCAAGCGGTCTTCCTGATCATTTTTTCCGGCACGGCCGGTCAGGGCCGCCGAAGCGCCGACGACCGCGGCGGCGCCGAAAAAGTCGGCGGTTTTTTTGGAGATGATGTCGAGATAGACGTCCCGTCGGGACCGGCAGTCCGGGTCGAGCAGGACTTGCATGAGTTCCCCGTGGGCCATGCCGACCGTGGTGCGTGTGATGGCGCCGAGGACGGGCCGGCCGGCGTGCTGGTTGAAAATATCAATAGCGGTGGCATAGAGATAATCCCCGACCAGGACCGCGGTTTTGTCGGTAAAGAGTTCGTGAAGAGTCTGGTGCCCGCGGCGCTGGTAGGCGCCGTCGACAACGTCATCGTGAATGAGAGTCGCGATGTGCATGAGCTCCACGGCGGCGGCCTGGTCAACCACCTCGGGCGGCGCCGCGCCGTCGATGCCTTCGCTCCGCCACGCCAAAAGACAGATCGCCGGCCTCAGCCGCTTGCCGAGACTCCGGAACGCCCCGATCTCGCGCGGAAACGGCTCCAGCGCCCCCGCCACAACCCCCATCATCTTGCGGGCCACCGCATCCAGGTCCGCAGCGATCGGTTTATAGATTTCAGTCAATCGTTCGGTAACGGCATTCAAGTTCGCCGAAAGGGTAGCAGGAAGGCGGCGGAAGATACAAGAGGAAAAATAAAATCACCTCGATCCGGCATAGAGGGATGTGCGGGTCGCTTGAAAGAAGGGCGGCGGGACTGATAAAAGATCGGGGTGGGGAAAGTCGAGGCGGAGGAAATACGGAATTTTTGCATTGTGGCCCATGTGGACCATGGGAAGTCCACGCTGGCGGACCGCATTCTGGAGCTGACGGGGGCGGTGCCGAAGGAGAAGATGCGGGCCCAGTACATGGACCAGCTGGATATCGAGCGGGAGCGGGGGATCACGATCAAGGCGGCCGCGGCGCGCCTTTCGTACCGGTCCGGGGCCGGCAAGGCTTATCAGTTGAACCTGATCGACACGCCCGGCCACGTCGATTTCTCCTATGAAGTATCCCGGAGTCTGGCGGCCTGCGAAGGGGCGCTTCTGGTGGTGGACGTGTCCCAGGGCGTCGAGGCCCAGACCGTTTCAAATTTCCTGCTGGCCAAGGCCTCGAAGCTGGCGATCCTGCCGGTTTTGAACAAATGCGATCTAAAACAATCGGATGTGGAACGGACGACCCGCCAATTGCGCGAACTGGGCGTGGATATCACGCACCTTGTGAAGATCAGCGCCAAGACCGGCGAAGGCGTGCCGGAACTTCTGGAAAAACTCGTGACCGTTATCCCGCCGCCGCGGTCGAGGGCTGGTGAAGATCCGGAAATTCTGAAGGCGTTGATTATCGATTCGTCCTACGACAATTACCGCGGCGTGGTGGCGACCATCCGGATTTTCAGCGGACGCCTCGTCGAGCAGGACCGCGTGCGGCTCTGGGCCGCGGGAGTCGAGACGGTGGCGGCGGAAGTCGGCGTGTTTTCTCCCGTTCCGGTCCGCGTCAAACAGCTCGGGCCCGGTCAAGTCGGGTACGTCGCGGCGGGCTGGAAGAGTATGCGGGACGTCGCGGTGGGCGACACGCTGGTCCGGGCGGCCTCGCCGCCTAGCGCGCCTCTGCCCGGATACCAGCGCGTCAAGCCCATGGTATACGCGGGACTTTTTCCGACGGACGGCGAGAATTTTGAAGCCCTGAAAAACGGCCTGCAGAAACTGGCGCTGAACGATTCGTCCCTGACGATCGAGCCGGAAGTATCGGACGCGCTGGGATTCGGATTCAAGTGCGGGTTTCTCGGCCTTCTTCACATGGAAATCGTTTCGGAACGGCTCTCCAAGGAACTCGGCATCGAAACGCTCCTCGCCTCCCCGACCGTCGTCTACCGCGTTTATCAGCGGCAGGGGGCGGGCGAGACCATGGTGGAAGTAAAGAGCGCGTCGGAGATGCCGAAAGAGGGCGCGGACCGGATCGAGGAGCCGCGGATCCGCGCGCTGATTTTCACGCCGACCGAAATGGTCGGCCCGGTCATGCAGCTTCTGGAGGACCGCCGCGGGGTTCTGGAGGAGATGAACTATCTGGACCCGCGGAAAGTCATCCTCACGTATGATCTGCCCCTGTCGGAAGTCATCACTGATTTTTACGACCGCCTCAAGTCCCTGACGCGCGGATATGCGTCCTTCGACTACGAGTTCAAAACATACGCGCCCGCCGACATGCGCAAGCTGGACGTGCTGCTCAACGGCAAGGAAGTCGACGCGCTGTCTCTGATCGTTCACAAGGACTCCGCCGCGCGGATTTCCAAGTCAGTCTCGTCGCGTCTGGCGGAGGCCATCCCGCGCCAGCTTTTCGAAGTCGTCGTTCAGGTGGCCTCGAACGGCCGGATCATCGCGCGGGAGACCATCCGGGCCCTCCGCAAGAACGTGACCGCGAAATGTTACGGCGGCGACATCACCCGCAAGCGCAAGCTCCTCGAGAAACAGCGGGAGGGAAAAAAGCGGATGAAGCAGATCGGGACCGTTGAGATCCCGAAGGAGGCGTTTTTGTCCATTCTCAAAAGCGGCGACTTGAATCCGCCTTCCGCCCGGTGACGCCGAAGACGCGGTTTTCCGGCGGCCGGCGGCTGTTCGATCCGTCCATCCGCATCGGCGTTGCGGCCGTTCTGGTTCTGGCCGGGTTCGCCTTTCTCTTCATCCGGCTCGGCTACATCCAGCTCGGCCAGTTCGGCGGCCGGATGGTGACGATGAAGGACCGGATATGGTCAAGCCGCTACGTCTATCCCCAGCGCGGGCGTATTCTCGACCGGCACGGCCGGGTCCTGGCGGCGAGTTTTCCCGTGGTGTCCCTCTACGCTCATCCTCATAAAGTCCGGGACCGAAAAAAACTCGCGCTCCTGCTCGCGCGTCTGGAACTTCTGGGATTGGAAGAATCCCTGGAGCGCCTGTCGGAGAGCGCCTCTTTCGTGTGGCTGAGCCGTGGGATCGAAAAAGACCGCTGGGCCCAGATCCGGAAAGAATTCGAAAAAATGGAAGGGGTCGGCATTCTTCCCGAATACCGCCGCCAGTATCCCCTCGGCGCGGTTGGCTCAAATCTCATCGGGTTCGTCGGCATCGACGGCCTGGGACTTGCGGGCATCGAATACTCCGCGGACCGTGATCTGGCCGGAGACGTGAGACATCTCAAGGTCGAGCTGGGAGATCACGGCATGCCGGTGATCGTGGATTCGGAAGGCCGCCGGAATCCGGTTTTCCGGGGGATGGACGTTGTGCTTTCGGTGGATGCCTACCTGCAGGAGGCTTCGGACAACATCCTGGCCGAGACCGTCGAGAAGTACGAGGCACAGGCGGGAAGCGTGGTGGTGATGAAAGCCCGGACGGGGGAGATTCTGGCGATGAGTTCCTATCCCGGCTACGACCCGAACCGGTTTTCGGAATACCCGCCCTCCCGATACCTGAACCAAGCGATCAACCGGGTGTTCGAGCCGGGCTCGACGTTCAAAATCGTCACGGTGTCGTCAGTAATCTCGGACCACCGGGCAAGCCTCAAGGAACATTACGTCTGTGATGGTCATTTCGAAGTGCCGGGAACGCCTTATGCTCTGAGATGCTATGCATCTCATGGCGAGATCACATACCAGCGCGCGGTTGAACTGTCCTGCAACGTCGGAATTCTTCAGGGGGCGCTATCGCTGTCGAAGGAGCGGTTTTTCGGAATGATCCAAAATTTTGGGTTCGGCATCGAAACAGGCATCCGTCTTCCGGGAGAGGAACGCGGCCTTCTGCGAAAACCCTTTCAGTGGTCGCTTCTCTCCCGCCATGCCATATCGATCGGCCAGGAAGTCGCCGTGACGAATCTTCAGCTGGCCGCCGCGATGACCGTGATCGCCAACGGCGGAAATCTGCTGAAACCCGTCGTCATCCTGGAAACCCGCCGCACGGACGACCGGGCCGGAACGGATCCGCCGCGCGTGACGCCCACGGTGGTCCGCCGGGTTTTAAGCGCCAATGTGTCGGCCCTGGTCCGGGACCTGCTCGAGTCGGCAGTCACCGCCGAGGATGCGACGGGCAAAAAAGCCCGCCTGCCGGACGTCCGGGTAGCCGGAAAAACGGGAACGGCGCAGGTGGCGAAAGCGGGCCGTGGCGGCTACGATCCGAACCGGTTTGTTTCCTCATTCGACGGATTTTTTCCGGCGGACCATCCCGAGATCGTTATTTCAGTGGTGGTCCACGAGCCGAATTCCCAGATCGGGTATTTCGGCGGCGACGTCGCCGCGCCGGCGTTCGCCCGCATCACGCAGGCTGCCCGGAAACTAACCGCGAATTGAGACCCGAAAACGAGGCGGCCCTTCGGGCGCGCCATCCCTCTCTCCTCGCCTTGCTCGTCAAAACCCAGCCAACGGCGGATGTAGACCTCATTCCCAGCCGCCGCGGTCCGGTGACGCTTCGCTGGACCTCGACGGACCATCGGGTTCGATACCTGCACAGCGCCGTCGACCCGGAAGGGGAGGCTGAAAAAATCGCGGGCGCAGTGTTGACGGCCGGCGCGCAAAGCGCGGACCGCCCCCTTCAGGCACTCCTCGTGGGCCACGGCGCCGGCCACGTCATCCGGGCGCTGGCCCGGCGCGTGGAGGAACTCTGGGTGATTGCGGCGGATCTGCCTTTGCTTTCTTTCGTCTGCAACCACGTGGATGTCTCGGATCTTTTTCTGAATCCGCGAATCCAATGGATTTTCGGAAATCCGGCCGACCAGAAAAATCGGCTCGGTCAACTGATGAACGGGGTGCCGGACGTTGAACGGGCCGCTATTTGCACGATCCTGCACCCGCCGTTTCTCGAACGGATTCCGGACGAACACCGCGGGCTGGTGGACGCCGTCGCGCGTCTGCGGCAGGGGCGCGATACCGAGGACCAGATCGGGCCGACGGCGCGGGAAAATCTGCGCCGCAATGTTGACGCGCTCGATTCTCCGGGCGTCGCCTCGCTCTTTGGTCTGGCCCGCGACCGCCAGGTCGTTGTGGCGGGCGCCAGCCCGTCCCTCGACGGCTGTCTGGACGCTCTTCAGGAATTATTTCCGGCCGCGTATCTGATCGCGGTGGATACGGTAGCCGAGGGATTGGCCGAATCGGGGATGACGCCGGACTTGATCGTCAGCGTCGACCCCAGGGAAGATTCCCTCCTGCATTTTCGGTATCCTCAACTTCTGGCGGCCGCCCGCCTCGTCTTCACGCCCATTTCTCACCCTGAAATCGTCCGGCGGTTCGAGGGCCGCCGGTTTCTGGCGTCTCCGGCCGGGCATTTTCTGCTTGGCCCGGCGGAATCCCTGATGTCGCACAAGGGCGTCCTGACAGGCGGCGGAAGCGTTTCCGTTCTGGCGGCTTCGCTGGCGGCGGCGATGACGCCCGCGCAAGTCTGTCTTGCCGGAATTGATTTCAGCGTCGAGCAAAGCGGGACCGGCCGGGACGCCCGGTTCTACAGCCGCCTGGCATCGTACCTTCGGCAGGACCCGGCCCGGCCGGCAAGCCGGTTTTCCAGTCCGGAATCGGCGGAATACGATATTCTTCTGAGGGAGATCCGAAAAACAGCGCGGGATCCGAAGGGCGATGCGCCGAGATTGAAAAGTTACGCGGCCGAATTCCGGAACATGGTCGAGCGGTCTCCCGTGCCCTTTTTTTCTCTCGGCACGACGGCCGTCGCGGGCGTCCGGCGAGCGCCGCCGAGGGTTCGGCCGGACTCGCCCGTGGTACGGCCGATCCAGGTGCCGCAGTCGGAGACGGATCAGGCGCTTGGCCGGACGGTTCTGGCGGCGCTGGACATCCCGATATGAGTTTCCTGGAGGAAAATCTCCGGTGCCTGGAGGAAAACCAGCCGTCCATGGCGGCGGAACTGCGCGGCCACTCCGCCGCGGCCCGCCTCGAACTTTCTCCGCTTGACGACGCGATTCCCGACGTCGACGCCATCATCATCACGGGCCTTCCCGCCGCGGACACGTGGGGGCGGCTTCTCTCAAGCCGCACGCCGTTTTTCATCGTCGCGCATGACGATCTGCCCGAACTAAAGGCTTATCTCACCCTCGTCGACGTGACCCGGGGCCTGTCGGACCACCGGCTGTGTTTTTCGGTGGGCGAGGAGGGCGTCCTTCAGCTCTTGAACGATCTCTTCGGCACGCTTCTAAGGCGTCGTGTGATTTTGTTCGGCCATACAGAAATGCCGGTCTACGCGGCCGCGATGAAGGAGATGCAGTTTTTCGACACGCTCTGCGCCGCGAACCGCGCGACGCTCGATCAATTCGCGGAGGAATGGCAGAACAACGTGTCGGACAATCTGACGGAAATTCTGCGGGGTCCCTTCCTGCAGGACCAGGCCGGCCGGTGGCGGGGCGGCCACGCGGTGGTGGTCGGGGCCGGTCCGAGTCTCGACCAGGTGGACCTGCCCGCGGATTTCGGCAACGCCGCGGTGGTGGCCTGCGACACGGCGACGCCGGTACTGGCGGCGCGAGGCGTGACGCCGGACGTCATCGTGACCCTCGATTCATCGGAATCAAACCGGATGTATCTTCAGAACCTGCCCGATGCCGTGTATGAACGGAGCATCCTCTGCGTGACGCCGGTGGTGGACCGCTCGGTCTATCGTCCGTTCCGAAATCTTCTGTTCTACAGCTACGGCCATCCCACCCTCGACCACCTCCGGGACAGCGGCCTGCCGTTCGCGTCGCTTGCCTGCGGCGGAAGCGTCGCCCTCACGGCGATCGACGCCGTCCGGCATTTCGGCGCGCGCCAAGTGTATCTCCTGGGATGTGATTTCCAGCATCTCCCCCACCGCGCGCACGCCCGCGGCACGGGCGCGGCCTTTCGAGCGTTGAAATCAGTCAGCCGATTCCGGCCGCCGGAAATGGCCAGCTATGACGACTTGAGGGAATCGCCGGACCCGGGCCGGATGGAAGGGACGGCGGGAACATTCGCCGACAAGAGATTTCAGAAATGGAGGGACTGGCTGGAACTCTACGTCAAGAACCGGGATCTTGAAGTGCACCAGATGTCAAAAATCGCCGCGCATATCCCCGGCATAGATTTTGGTTTTCCCGGAACAACCCGGACCACGCCGCGGCTGACGCCCGAAGTCCGCGAGTATTCTCCGGAGATTCGCCGCGAGCTGAAATTCCTGGCGAAAGAACTGGAGATGGCCCTGTCGGCGCCGCCGGCGGAACTGATGGTCCGGGTCAAGGCCCTGCCCCGCGTGAGCAAGTGTCTCGGATATGTTCTGGCGTGGCTGACGGGCGTCGAAGCGACGCGGTCGGAGGAACGTCTTCGCGCCGTCCTGACCCGATTTCGCGAAGGCGTCGGCCGAGCGGCCGGCGGGTCCGCTCAGGGTCGGTAGAGGGCTTTTTGCTGGCGATAAAAGGCGTTGTCGGTATCGAGCGAGATGGCGGTGTCGATGGCGGTCATGGCGGCGGCGACGTTGTTGAGCTTGTACTCCGCCTCCGCGAGCGTGCTCCAGGCGGAGGCCTGGTCCTCCAGGGCGATTTTCGCCGTCGCCGCGCGCGCGAATGCCCGGGCGTCCTCGAGGCGTTCATTTTTGGCGCAATAGATATTGGCGAGCACAAGCATCACGATGGGATCCTGCGGATTCATCGACTTGGCTTTTTCTCCCGCCTCAAACGCGAGATCGAGTTTCCCCAGTTCGTAGTAGGCCCGGGCGAGGTTTGTGTGCGGCGCGGAGTAGGTCCTGGTTTTATCCAGGACTGTCGCGAGCTTGAAAAACCGGACCGCTTCCTCCACCCGGTCCAGGTCCATGAGGACATTTCCAAGATTGTTATGGGCGACCGGATCCCGCGGCTTTTTTTTGACAGCCGTCCGAAAAAGCTGCTCGGCCCCCTCCAGATCGCCCTTCTGGTAGGCCTCGTACCCCTTACCCACGTAGTTGATCAGGTTCAAACATGCTGAACAGGCGAGAAATCCCAGGATCCAGTAGCGCTTCATGTCCCGATCTTACCTCAGATGGCGTCGGGTTTTCCAGAACGCGGGTAATCTGGTTTCTGGTCGCGCTTTTGGGTGTTTTGATTTTTCTGGCGGGACATGTGCCGATCGCGCCCTACGAGACGGAGTATCACAGACTCGACGAGCCGGCCTACCATCCGACGGTTGTAAAACGGTGGGTGGCGCTGATCGCAGGCGGCGCCGGCGACGCGCAGGGAGTACAGGCTGCGCGATGGGCTGTTCTGCATCTGCGCGTGATCGCGCTGATCTGGCTTCTGGGCCTGGCTCACGCGTATCTTGGCGCGCAGGCCGGGATCGCGGCGTTCATCCTATTTTGCGCCGCGCCGCCGTCGCTGACATATCTGGTCCGGCTGGACTCGTGGATGGACAGCGTCTGTTTCGCCGTGATTTCGATGTTTCTCATCTCGGCGGCGCGTGCGCGCCCCGCTGGCCGATTCTGGATTTACTTCCTCGGCGGGCTGTTCGGCGGGCTGGCGGTCGACGCCAAGCTGACGTCTCTGTTGACCCTGGTCCCGGCTGCGCCATTTCTGCTCTGGCGTCAGCCCCTGGCGGTGTTCGGTATCCTGACCGCCGGTTTTCTGGCCGCGTTTGGATTGTCTCATCCGGCCTGGATCTTGGATCCCGCGCGGGCGTTTGCCCATGTGACGTACTGGCGCGCCACCAACGCGCTCCAGCCGGCTTTCGGCGCCGGTTATCCGTTCTTGTCTCTAGCCGGCAGTCTTCCCGCCGTCTTCATCGGCCTGGCGGTTTGGGGCGCGGTGCATCCCGCACATCGCCGGGCCGCGCAAGTCTCAGCCCTGCTGGCGGCGGTCCCCCTGATTTTTTTTATGGTCTATCGGACGTTCCCGCCGGACGGCGTCCGTCACTTCTATCCGGCAATCCCGTTTCTGGCGGCCTTGGCGGGTTTGGGATACGCTACCACGGACCGGCGCGTGCGTTGGGGTCTGGCAGCGGCAATGCTGGCGGAACTATGGTTCCGGGAATTTTAACCTGTGCGACCCCTGCCCTACTTTCTAAACCGCGCGCTCGCGGATTTGAGGCGGCGGCGTTCCTCCTGGGAGAGGCTGTTCATGCCGCTTTTGGATATTTTGTCGAGGATGGCGTCCAGTTCCGCGTCCGACAACGGGGCGTCGTCCGGCTCTTTCCGGCGGCGCGGCTGGGGCTGGACGGCGGAGACGAGACGTTTGAGGAGGGAAGGCCGCCGGACAGCGGATTTGAATTTTCCGGCGCCCGCGAAGATGGCCAGACCCGTGATGAGGCCGCCCAGATGCGCCAAGTGCGCGGTGCCGCCCGTGCCCTGGATTCCGCCGACGACGCTGATGAGGCCGTAGAGAACGGCCAGCCACCGCGATTCAATCGGGGCCACGCCGAACAGAAGCACCGGGCGGTAGGGAAAGTGGACGGCGAAGGCGACGAGAAGTCCATAGAGGGCGCCCGAGGCGCCGATGATGACGCTGTTTGGATAGCCGACGCAAGCGGCGAGCGCCCCGCCGAGACCGCAGGCGGTGTAATAGTAGAAGAACCGTTTTCCGCCGAGAATCCGCTCGATGTCGGGCCCGAAGAACCAAATGCCGAGCGCATTGAAGAGCAGGTGCATGAGGTCGAAGTGGACGTACATGTAGGTGACGATCATCCAGAGGGTGGAGTACTGGAAGACCGCCGAGGGCACGAGGGCCAGATAGTCCCAGAACCCCGCGGAGGAACTGACCAGATGCGCCACGAAGACGACGGCGTTGATCCCGAGGATCCGCCGCACCACCGGAGTTGACCAAGAATTCAGACTACCGCTGCTGCCGAGAAAGTATCCCACGCGCAGAGTGTACCGTCCGCGCGGGGTTCTTTCAAGTTCGGCTAATACTCGACGCCCTTCTGCGCGATGATGCCTTCGAGTTTGTAAGGGTGTTTGATTTCTTTCATCTCAGTCACGAGGTTGGCGCGGTCGATGAGTTCCGGTTTGGCGTTGCGGCCCGTCAGGACGATGTGGACTTTGGGTGGTTTGTTTTTGAGAAATTCCAAAACCGCGTCAAGCGGCAGAAATCCATAGTCGATGACGTAATTGATTTCGTCCCAGACGACCAGCCGGTATTTGCCGGAGAGAACGCATTCCTTGCATTTTTCCCACGTGCTCAGGGTGGTCTGAATATCCAACTCGCGGTTGTTCGTGTTCCACGTGAATCCCGCCCCCATCATGAAAAAATCGAGGCCTTCCAGCTTCTCGGCGATGATCTGCTCCCCGTACCGGAAATCCTTCGGGCTTTTGAGAAACTGGACCACCGCGGCCTTCCAGCCGTGCGCGACCGTTCGGAACGCCATGAGCAGCGCCGCGGAGGTTTTGCCTTTGCCGTTGCCCGTAAAGACGATGACAAGCGCCTTGTCCTTCTTTTTCGCGCTGATTTTCTTCTTCCGGGCCAGCATCTCCCGGGTCCGGTCGTCGTCTTCCTTTGTTCTCATCGGCCCCGAGGATAACTTGAGCCGGACGCCTTCCGCAATGAAATTGACTCCACACGCCCGCAACGGTAGACTTGTCGCATGTCCATGAAGCCGATGGAGGGCGTTTCCCGGTTTTTTTCGAAATTCCGGCCGCTCCGGGGGTATGCGCTGACGGAGGATGGGTCGGTCGGTGTGGCGGTCAAGCGGATGCCCGGCGGGCGGTGGGTCGCGCGTCTTATGGGGGGTCAACCGCAGACCGGTGGAGGCTGGGTCACGCCGATCGAGCCGATCCGGTTTTTCGCGCGCCGAACCGTTGTCCCGCGGGAATTCGCCGGCCGGGAGATCGATTACATCCGGTACAACCAGCCGGAATTGGTTCCCCTTCCCCAAACCGAATCTCTGGCCTTCCGATTCAGCCGCCTGGAGGATCCGGGGGAAGTGCTTCTCTACGGAATCCGGCGCGGCCGTCTGGAGGAATTCTTGGAACAACACCGGGAAAGAGGATCCATGCCGGAACCAGACGGTGTCGTGCCCCCGCCGGTCGCCCTGGCCGCTCTCCTACAGACCCTGCGGCCGGGTCTGGCAGGAAAGACGGTGGCAATCCTGGTTGGGCAGAAGACGACGCGATACGTGGGATTGAAGGAGGGCCATGTGGTGGGCGTCTACGACGAATCGCACCGGCCGGACCGGAAGGATGGATCCGCGCGGTTTCGCAAGACCCTTCAGCGGGTGATGGGATACATGGCAGCCGATGGCCTCGGTGAGTCTCCAGACCGGGTGATTCTTCTGGGCGGTCCGTCAGTCCGCGGCCTGGAGGCGGACATACAGGAGGAGATGAAGATCACCGCGACGTATCTGGACGTTTTATCCGAGGTGAATCTTGAGATTCCAGACGATGTCTCCGCCGAACCCGCTCTGCTCGCTCTCGGGGCGGCATTCTGCCAAGTATCCCAGGCCGCCGCCGAAATCAATTTCATCGCGATCCCGAAAGAAACCGCGGCGCGCCGATTCGACGCCTACGATCTGCTGATCTACGGGTCCCTCTCGGTCTGCGTGGCACTCTGTTTTATCACCCTCAACGCGGTCATCGCCGACCGCGTCCGGTCTCTTCATGCGGACCTTCAGGACAACGCCCGGAAAATCCGGGTCCTCCGCGAAGACGTGGAGAGTAAACGGGGCCTTGTCCCCGTTTCCAAAAAATTACTGGATCGAGCCGTTGGCCGGAGTCCGCAGGCCGGCCGGGACGTGCTTGAGACCCTGCCGGAATTTTTTTCCGCCCTGGCCAAAAGCATTCCCGAAGGTGTGACTCTGGACCGCGTGGGAAGCGGCGATCTTGCGGCGAAGTCCGGCGGGGGCGCGGTGTACCGGAGCATTCTCACGAAAATCGCGGGCGCGCGGCGCATCACACTCCTCGGACACACAAGCGGGCCGGAGAAGGCCATGGAATGGCTGGGACGGCTGTCGAAGACGTTCCAGATGGAGGCCGTGATGGAGGAGATGACCGCTGACCCGAACGGCGGGTACCGCTTTCGGATCGTTCTATCTCCGGAGGAAGTTCCCCATGCGTAGGATTCTCAGGGTGTGGCTGCCGATTCTGCTTCTCGGGGTCTGTCTCACGCTGGTCTATTTCCGGCAATGGATCGTCAAGGCGCAGTCAATCGCGGCTGTCCGCGAGAACCAGAAGACGGACATTCACCTCCTGACCCGGGCCTCCGAATCAATCCGGGAAATCGCTTCTCTCCAGCTCGCCCTCCGCGTAAAACTATTCGGACCCCAGGCGGCGGACGCCGATTATATCCCGGCTGATGCGCCTTCGGCTCTGCCGGCGACCATCGTCCGCGTCATGAACCGTCATTCGGTGAAACTGATTTTCTACCGTCAAAAGGGATCTACAGCGGACGTCCAGTTTGAAGGCTCCTTCAATAACCTCTTAAGGTTTCTGGACGCCTCGTCTCCGGATTTTCCCAGGATCGAAGGCTTTGAAATGGCGCGGGCAGATCGAAATCAGGTTCGCCTGACCCTGACGCTTCCGGCGGCCGACGCATGAAAAAAACCCTCGCGGTGGTCCTGATGATCCTCGCGTTCGGCTGGGCCGCCTATCTTTACGGCCGGTCCGGCAGTTCCGAGGCGCAGATCGAATCCGTCACAGGCTATCAGCCCGACACCCGTCTGGCGGATCTGACCGGCGAGCTGGACTCCCTCAAGACCGCCATGCGGGTCCGCCTGGAACTCATGGAGCATGCCCGGAAAAAACAGTCGGCAAGCCCGCGGCCTCCGGCCGTCGAATCCTCCCTCAGGGATCCCTTCGCCTCGTCCTACTAGAGCGGGTTGTTATTCGCCCGCTCCGCTGATAGCTTTGGGTCCGCCATGAACCCTCAAAAAGTTTTTCCGGCCGGACTTCTGCTCGAGAACCGGCGCCAATTGGTGATCGGGTCGAATGAAGAGACGCACCGCAAGGCCGGCATCGCCGTCGAGGCGGGGTGCAGGGTGACGGTGATCGGCCGGGACCCCATTCCGGAATTGTCGGACCTGGCGCGCCGAAAGAAAATCCGGTTGGTGCGCCGGCACTGGCGGGCGGCCGACATCGGGCCGAAGTACGCCATCGTGATTTCCTGTCTGCCCGGTGATTCGGACAACCGGAAAATTGTTCGCGAGTGCGCGCGGCACCGGATCTGGGTCAACATCCTGGATCGGCCGCGCCTCTGCACATTCTTCGCGCCGGCCATCCACCGGACCGGGCATCTCACTTTTTCGGTATTTGCGGACGGCTTGGCGCCCATCCTGCTCCGGCGGATCCGGGAGGATCTCCAGGCGCGATATCGCCATCTGGGGCCCCTGGCGGAAGCGGTTGGACGGATGCGTCAGAAGATCAAGCGGCTGGTCGGCGAGGAATCGGAACGCCGCCGGATTTTGTACCTCGCCGTCACGTCCGACTGGGTCTCCAAAATATCCATGGAAAAAAATGTCAAGCGCCTCCGGGCCGCCGCCGAAAAACGCCTCCTGTCCATCCTCCGCCGGCACGGCCCGAACTATTTGAAGTAAATCCCCTCAAAACTTCACTTTTCGCTGTAGAAATCTCCCGGTTTTGCCGATAAATCCGTGTAGGGGAGTGAGTGCATTCATCACCGAAAGGGGTCATTATGTGGGCATATTATATCGGGGTTGTGGCGGTCGGGATTAGTTTTCTCACTATTGGGTTTCTTTGGACACTGTTTGGATTGGGGATGGGCGCGGGATTCTATTACGGGTATCGGCACAGAGCGGAGATCTGGTCGGAAATCCGGGACACGTGGACCGCCGCGCGGCGCTGGTCACCGCTGTTCACCAAGCGGCCTACGGCCCCATCGGCCGGCCCGAAGGTTGAGCAGACCGGCCACCGCTGGCTGTTTCCGGAGCCGAAGCTGGTTGACGCGCGACGGGAGGGCTTTGAGGCGCTGAGCGAAAGTTTTCTCCTGCTCAAGCGCATCGTGCCGTACCACACGGCGTCGCTCTTCGAGTATGACGCGGACGCGCGACAGGCTTACCCCCGTCTCTATTGCACCGAATCCGAGAATTTCAGAAAAGACATTTTTCTATCTCCCAGCGACGGCATCGTCGGATACAGCCTGTCAACGGGAAAGCCCGTTCACTACACCGATTTCAAAGGGGACGCCCGGCTCCTGGGCTATTACGCGTCACCGGAAGAGATCCGGTCCGTGATTGTTTTTCCGCTGGATCGGTCGGACCGCAGACTGGGCGCGCTGGCGGTCGATTCACTCCACCCGGACGCTTTTTCCGCAAAACAGGATGAAATCCGGCACTTGGCGACGATGTTTTCGGAGCTGTTGGTCCGGGTCCAGCGCGAAGAAACACTCCTCATGCGTCTGGAAGAAGATCGTATGCTGAAGGCGATGACGGAGCGCATGGCCCGCGCGGGGGTCTCAATCGAGGATGTGGCGGAAAGCCTCTGTACCCTGGCGAAGGACGTTTTTCCGGCCGACCGCGTCACGTTTGTCGTCTTCGATGATCCGCCGGAATCGTCGGGATTTCCGGTTTCCGCCGGGGGCGCGACGACGCCCTCGATGGTGCGATTCCGCAGCTTGAAGATGCTGGACCGCTACGTCGAGCTGGTCGCGCGGACGCGCAAGACCGTCCGCCTGGACGATCTCTGGGAAAACAGCCTGATGTCCCTGGCCACCGGCCAGGCCGGTGTATCGACCCGGTCCATGCTGGCGGCGCCGTTTGTGTTTTCGGACCAGTGCGTCGGCGTGGTGCTCCTGGAGTCCGACCGGAGCCGGGCTTTCAATGTTTTTCACGAAACCGCCGTCGGCGAACTGGTCCAGCACGCCGCGACAGCCGTGGCGCGGGCGATCGAGTACGGCCGGATGGAAAAGACCTGCGTCATCGCCGATGTGGTTCCGTCAGCCGCCGACCGGATCTTCAGCGAGCCGACCCTGGACGGGCTGGTTGATCTGATCAAGACCCGCTTCGGGGCGACCGCGGCAATCCTGGAAGTTCTCGACGACAAACAGGGGGACGTTCGGACGCGGCCGTGGGAATCCGGGGAGGCGGCGCCGGAAGCTCCGTCATCCATTCAGCGGCGCGCCATAGAAACCGTCACAGCCCTGATCCGGGTGGACGGTTCTGTAACGCCGGTCAAAGACTATCCCGGCGAACTGCCCGTTTCGGCGGATGTGGTGTTTCCGCTGACTTCCGGCAGTCACGCCCAGCGGCCCTTCGGGCTTTTCTCTCTGTCCATCCATCAGCCTCTGCGGCCGGAGGGGCTGCACATTCTGGAGCGAGTGCGCGCGCTGGTGCAGATCCGGCTCATTCTGGAACGCCGGGAGCGTCAGTTCGGGTTCCTCAAGCAGAGGGATTCCCTCACCGGCGTCTTCCACACCGCTGCCTTCGAAAAGAAACTGGAATCCAGAATCCGCAGCGCCACAGAAAACTCCGGCGCCTTTCATCTGATCCTGATCGAACCGAAACTTTCCGCGCTCAAACGGACACACGGATTTGCCGAGACGTCCCGCCGGTACATGGCAATGTGTTCGGAAATCGAACGGCTGTGCGGTCCCGAATCGGTCGTCGGCCGGCTCGGGCCGGATGACGTCGGCGTGATCTGGGAAGGCGGGCGCGATGTGATCGAGACGGTCAAACGCCAGATCGCCCGCATGTCGGAGACCCTCGGATTTCCGATTGGGGTCGGCAGTTCAGAGTTTCCGCGCGAGGGAGAAACACCGGAGGCCTTGATTGAAGCCGCCGGGCATTTCGACAAAGCCGCGATTCTGCCATGCGGTTCCGACTGAGCGGTTTCGAGAGAAACCCCAACCGGCACGCCGTGTCCGCCTCAGGCGGACGCCTGATCCTCCCCGCCTGCCTTGGCCTGGTCGTCCTGGCCTGCTCGATCTCCCTTGTCTCATCCTGGGGCGCCGGCCGGACACTCGACCATCTGATTCTTTCCCGGATGGGCATGGGGGAAATTCTTCGATACTTGGATGCTTCGGACCGCCAACGCGGTCTGACGGAGGAGCAGATCGCGGTGAAGTACATTCTGGGTGAGATCCCTGAGAATATCGAACCCCCGGGCCGCGTGGTCCTGATGTGGGCCTCCCTTCCTCCTTCGGAAAAGCGCAGCTTGAAATTGAACTGGTTTCGGGAACACTACAAGAGTCTGAACGCCGAGGAAGTGAACAAGCATGTGAACATCGAATACCTGAAAACCCGCGCAACCGCCGAATTCCGGGCAAGCCCCCTCTATGGCGCGCCTCTCGCAAAGGAGGAAAAAAAGCCGGCGGCGGCTGTCAAGCCGCAACCGAAAAAGAAACCGAAGACTGCGGCACAACCCAGGAAACATCTCCCGAAGCCATCAAAAAAAATAGGTGAGCAGATATCCCAAGGCGCGGCGCCAGGCGCCGTAGCCGTCGCCAAATCCGACCGGCCGAAAACCGCGCAGAAGCTGGACACCGGCGGCATCCCGGGCACGCCAGGCAGTGTCCTGCGTAAACTGCCGTCCAGCGGCATCCCGACCCGGATGAAGAACGAGTAGATATCCGCTTGGAAAAATCCTAAATCCCAAATCCGAAATCCTAACGGCACGTCAAGGCCATGTTGGGATTTAGGATTTGGGATTTCGTTCGGATTTAGGATTTAGGATTTGATCGTCTCATCAGGCTGTGGGCTGACGGCTGTCCAAACCATTGACACCGAACATCCACTTTTTTAGACTGCATTCCGATGAAACAAGGACTCTGGGCGCTTTTCTTATTTCTCATGGCGGCAGGCGGCCCCCCCCATGCGGCGGCCGAGGACATGCTGGTGGATCGGGAGCCGAAAGGCTATGCGAGCGGGGTGTACGGGCAGGTGATGGTGCTGGAGCCTGAGGCCGCCGAGGCCCGGACTCTGGCGGATTCGGACGCGGTCTTTGAAGGGTCTCGGTTTACGGCTTCGGAAAATTCCTTCGCGGAAATTCATCTCCTGGACGGCAGTTCCATCAAAGTCTATGAAATGACCCAAGCCGATCTGACCACGGCGACGGCCGATCTTCAGGCGCTTGAGCGCGTTGTGGACCTGTCCGTCCTCTACGGCAGTATCCGGGCGGCCGTTCAGGACGGATTTTCCGGGCCAAGCCGATTTCGCATATCCACGCCCGTGGCGGTGGCCGGGGTGCGCGGGACGGAATTCGCGGTGGATTACGAATCGGAGAATGAGTCAACCATCGACGTGTTCGACGGTGAAGTCGTCGCCGAGCAGGATGGCGCGGAGGCGGCGGTGACCGCCGGAGAAAGTTCTCGGGCGGTGCGGGGAAAGAAACTCGAAAAAATGAAGCTGGCCGATGAGCGGGGCGACCGGTGGGAACATTTTCGCGAGGCGATGAACCTGCACGGGAACCAACAGGCGGCGAGCCGGCTTCAGGAGAAGATCGACACGGTCCGCGCGGCGGATCCGAACGACCCGCGCCTCAAGGGCCTCGAAAACGCGCTTCAGAACGTCACGAAGGACCGGGAGGCGGCGCGGGCCAAGTTTGATTCGGCGCGGGAGAAGATCCAGGCGCGGCGGCAGGAGCGGCTGGAGAAAATGAAGGAATTCGCCAAAACGCATGCGAGAGAGAAATTCGAGCGCGCCCGGCGTTTCCGCGACGGCGCGATGACGGAGGAGGAGCGGAAGGCGGCCGGGGAGAGACTGCGGGAGAGGCGAAAGGACATTCGGGAGAAGGCTGTGGAGCGACACCGGGAACGCCGGGAGGACCGCCGGGAAAACATCAAGGACCGCCGCGAGGATCGAAAGGAAGATATCCGGGAACGCCGGGACGGCAGCAAGGAAAACATGAAAAACCGGCGGGACGAAAAGCGGGAGGGTGCGAAGGAACGCCGGGGCGGCAGTCGGGACCAGATCAAGGACCGGCGGGAAAATCAGCGGGAGAAGGCGAAGGACCGCCGGGGAGATGTCCAGGAAAAGAGGCAGAACCGGGGACGAGGCCGCTGAGGTTGACTTTGGGACAAACCCGCCCATGCTGAAATCCCTGTTGGTCCATCCCCTGGCCAAAGGCGTGAAAATCGATGACGCCAACGCGGTGGTCATTCATAAAAAAATACTCGACTCCAAGCCTCTGCTCCAGCGGCTTTACCGCCGCTGGTACGCGGGGTGCCAGGACGCGGACCGCTCGACGCGGCATTTAAACGCGCCGGTCCTGGAAATCGGCTGCGGCGCTGGATTTTTGGAAGAATACATCCCGGGCCTCATCAAAAGCGATGTGGATAAACACCCTTATTGCGACCGCGTCGTGGATGCAATGAATTTGGACTTTCCGGACCAGTCCCTGCGGGCCATTTTCATGGTCGGCGTTCTTCATCATTTGTCCGAACCGGCCCGGTTTCTTTCCGAGGCACGGCGCTGCCTGAAGCCCGGGGGACGCGTCGTCATGATCGAACCCGCAAATAATTTGATGCAAAAATGGCTTTGCCGCCTGCTCGATCACTACGAATACCTGGATGCAAACGATCCGGAATGGGTCAACCGGGATTCGGGCCGCATGAGCAGCGCCAATCTGGCGCTTCCCTGGATTATCTTTGTCAGGGACCGGGAGCGCCTCAACCGGGAATTTCCAGAATTCAAGATAAAGTCCATCCGCCACCACACCTTTTTGTATTACTGGGCCACCGGCGGCATGACGTTCCGCTCGTTCCTGCCGGGATTTTGCGGACCCCTGCTGGATCTCTCGGAAAAGCTGGCGGACCCGTGGATGGAGCATCTGGGAGTTTTGATGACCATCGACCTTGAGAAAAACGGCCTTTCGTAGGTGAAGAGTCTGATCTTCAGGGCCGGCGGACAGGGATGTCCGTCCCCGAATCCTCAACACAGGGAAATGCCGGGGATGGCATTTCCTTCACTCAGAGTAGGGGGCGGCGCGGAGTTTCGAGAAGGAAATTCTCCAGGAAGATTGCGTCGAGCTCGCTTTGAAGGAAGGCTTCAACACAGTCATCCGCCGTACAAACGATCGGTTCCTCGTGCATGTTGTAGCTGGTGTTGATGAGGATGTTGAGGCCCGTCTGTTTCGAATACTCGGTGAGCATTCTGTACATTTCCGGCTGCGCGGCCTCTTTGATGATCTGGGGACGCGCGGTGTTGTCGACGTGAACAATGGCCGGCGCCTCTTTCCGGCACCGTTCATTCGCGTATAGAGTGATCGTCATGAATTCAAGCGCGTAAAGACATTTCTCAAAATCGACAAAATAGTCCTTTAACTTCTCCTCCAGCATCACCGGCGCGAACGGCATGAACTCGCTGCGCTTGAGTTTCCGGTTCAGCCAGTCGTTCACCGTCGGGTCCGTCGCCTGATAGAGGATCGAACGGTGGCAGAGGGCCCTCGGCCCGTATTCCATCGCACCCCGGCACCACGCGACACACCGGCCGGCGGCCAGCATCTTCGCCGCGAGCAGTTCCGGAGACTCGACTTCACGGACCGGCAGGTTCCGCTTCTCAATCGCGGCGCGAATGTCCGCCGCCTCCATGCGGGGCCCGAAATAGGCGTGACGGAGCCGGCGCGGCGACGACTTCGACGGCGCTCTTCGGGCGCTGAGGTCCAGGGCCGCGCCCGCGGCCTGCCCGCCGTCGCCCATGTGAGGATGAATGTAGATTTCCTCGACCTCGGGAAGTTCCGCAATTTTCTGATTGAGCCGCACGTTGGCGAAGACGCCGCCGGAGAGACACACCTTCGCCCTGGGGATCGACAATTTCTCAAATGCGTCCTTCACATAATCACAGACGGTTTCCTCCAGGCTCTGCTGAACGCCGGCGGAGATATCCTCGCGGGAGAGGTGTTTCAGGCGTTCCGACAAAAACGCGATGGCGGGTTTCCGATACAATCCGTAATTGTGAAACCGGAACCGGCCGGGTTCGTAGCGGATCTGAGACCGGAAAAGGTCCCGGGTTTTTTGGGGGTCTCCGTGCGCCGCAAGGCCTGTGACTTTGCCCTCACGACCGGGTTTGAACCCCAGGATTTTGGTGATGTAGGAATAATAGAGTCCGGGAGAATGGTAGAACGGCACGCTGTTGACCAGCCGCATCCGGCCGCCCTCGCAGACCGCGGTCCGCGAGCAGAGCCCGTCGCCGGACGCGTCGACCGAAATCGAGAGGGCCCGGTCCCAACCGCTGGTGTAATAGGCGGACGCAAGGTGCGCGACGTGGTGGTCGACGACCGACATCGGCGCGTTCACGCCGAGGGACTCGAGCTGTCTCCGGAGCCGCCAGAGGCGCGGAAGGAGAAAAACGGCCTTGTGTACGGCCAGCAGGATTCCCGCGCCGGCGAGGGTCCCGAAAAAAAACCGTTCGAGACGGGTCACGTTCAGGATCCGGAGGATGAGGTCCTGTGCGGCCGGGAACTGGTCCCAGTCCCACACATATTCGGGAATGTGCATGTAACTGGCGACGGCCACTTCATCGACCTCAGCCGGGGTCCGCCCCGAAATTTTGAACACCGCGCGGATCGATTCCTCCGGAAAACAGGTCGTCAGCTTTCGCCGGTTGAACCGCTCCTCATTCGCCGCGGCAATCATTTCTCCGTCGACGACCAGAACCGCGCCGCTGTCGTGCTCGGCGCTGATGCCCAGAATGTTCATCCGGATTTCACCCTGTATATCTCGATCCGGCCCATGTCCGGCCGGTCCAGTTCCTGTTTCCAGTCGTCCCATTTCACTCTCTCAACGGGAGCGCCGCCCCGCCGGAAAAAAGTCCAGTCAAAAAACAGGCCGGTGGCGGGATAAACCTGGCCGTCAAAAATCTCTTCGGGCGCCTGCTGCGACCGCAGAATTCCGACCGACGACAGGTACGGATACGCATAGGTCGCGTGATACCGGTCGATCACCCATATTCCGGCGGGAGTTTCGCTTCCGGCCGGCGCCAGGCGCGCACGGTCCTTTCGAAGATAATATCCCACCGCCAGCGGATAGGTGGTGTAGACCATCCCGGGAGACTCGGCTTTCAGCCATCGACCCACCGCCGGCCAGGCCGAGGATACCTGTGTCTCCTTCCAGGATCCGGCCAGGGCCGGCACCAGCAGCGCGGTCAAAAGGATCTTTGTTCCAAACCGCCGAACACTTCCCCTTGCCGCCTCAAAACGCCGGGCGGCTTCCAGCCACCCCACAGCCGACAGGATGACAAAAAAGGGAATGCTGGTCATGACCGCGCGCGGGCCGTCGCCTCGACCGAGCAGACTAAACCCGAAGAGGGGCAAAAAGGCGAGACCCAGTACACTGATCCGGGCGGGATTCGGGGCTTTGAGGCAGAAAATAAAACCGAGAATGAGACCGCCGACCCACCAGGGACCGTCCAAGGTCATAAAGGCGATAAAAAGTTTTAAATGTGGCTGGAAGAGCGCCAGCACCCCATTGCTTTCAAACGTCGGATCATTGATCCCCCAGAACCATGAAAAAAGGGTCTGGGCATACGTTTGCACCCCCTCCGGAAGACTTCCACCTCTCCATATATATATGCGGTAGGGCAGCTCAAAAAAACCGATGATCAAGGCAAGACCCGCAATGACCCCGCACATCCTGTAGAAGGTGGTGGTGGGGAAGCGGAACCGGCTGAAGGCCTGGCCGAAGGCCAAATGGGAAGGGGATCCCGGACGCGGTTTGGGTCTTGCCAGAAGGCCAACCGTGAAAAAGTCCCAGACAAAGAGGAGGGGAATCATCGGCAGACAGCGGTAATTGGTCGAAATGGCAAGCCCGTAGAGGATGCCGAGGAGCAGGCCGAATCGGATGGGTGAAGGTTCAGAACGGGTGTGAAACGCAACAGCGTCCACAGGCCGGGTGCTGTCCAGGACGCGGCCGATGTGCAGGAGCAGGGGAACAAGCAGAAATGTCAGGGCGTCAGATTCGGCCAACTGCGACCGGCTGTACATGACGTGAGAGCGGGAGCAGGCAAGCAGGAACGCGGCGAGGAGGCCCGTGGCGGGCCCAAATCGCCTGGCCGTCCAAACGCCGAGAAACCCGATGGCGGCGGTCCCGAGAATCGCCGACCAGAGACATCCGACCCATTCATCCTGGACGCCCGTCAGGATCGAAAAGAGGGCAATGGCCAGACCGTGGAGGGGTTTTGGCGTAAATACCGGAGGGAGGCCGTCGACGATTTTTTGCAATTCGGCGGCATTCAGTTGTCCCGCGCTCCAAAGACGGATCAACTCCGACCGGTTGTGAATCGCGTCCATCCAGAATTTGGCCTCCATCATGTAGTGGGCTTCATCATAATGGGCAAACCCGTGTTCGGTCAGATTCCAAGTGCGAAGGAAAAATCCCAGGAGGACCGCGGCGGCGAGGCCGGCGGCGAGTTTGGAGGAATTCAGACGATCCGGAAGTAATCGACCAGAGTACAGCGTCGTTCCCGCGTGAAGGTGGCCGCCGTGGTCATGCCTTCCCCCGTCCAGCCGGCGATCGACAGTGTCGTGAATCCTTCGCCTCCAAACCCGAGTCCGGCGAGGGAGGGGCCATTCTTGACGAAGATGTTGGCGTTGCAGGCGCGGGCCATGTCGGACAGGCGGGCGATGTTGGTGGAATGCATCGTAAAGGTATGCCGAAACCGATGCTCGGCGATGACGGCCCAATCCCGGGCCTGGTCGTAGTCCTTACAGCGGACGATCGGCGTGACGGGCATCAGCTGTTCGGCCATGACCATGGGGTGGTCCCAGT
>JACQOF010000024.1 GCA_016202645.1 bacterium | reverse complement strand
GTACGTGAGCTGGGTTCAGAACGTCGTGAGACAGTTCGGTCCCTATCTGATGTGGGCGCAGGATATTTGAAGGAAGCTGTCCCTAGTACGAGAGGACCGGGATGGCGGCACCTCCGGTGTTCCAGTTGTCCTGCCAAGGGCAACGCTGGGTAGCCGTGTGCCGAAGGGATAACCGCTGAAAGCATCTAAGTGGGAAGCCCCCCTCAAGACTAGGTCTCCCCATTCATGCCTTCGGGCATGGACTGAAGACCCCTGGAAGATCACCAGGTTGATAGGCGACAGGTGTACGTCCCGCAAGGGACTTAGCCGAGTCGTACTAATCGGTCGTGCGGCTTGACCAACCTTTTTTTTACTTTCGCGTGGACGAGATGCAATGTCGTCCGACGTGATATGCCGTGTTTGGGACTTACACGCTATGTTTTTTTCTTGATGTTCGATGCTCGGACACATGGACAGATACTGGATACTGGATCCTCGATGCTGGATAATTCATTCAGAATCGAGCATCCAGTATCCAGCATCCAGAATCCAGTATCCAGCATCGCTCAATAGATTCAGAATATATGCGGCTTGGTGGCCATGCCGATCGGGACACACCTGGACTCCATTCCGAACCCAGCAGTTAAGCCGATCAGGGCCGATGGTACTCGGAGGGCAGCCTCCCGGGAGAGTAGGACGCCGCCAGGCCTTTTTTTTTAGGTTGTCATTCCCGCCTGTGTTCGTCATTCCCGCGAAAGCGGGAATCCAGCACGGGGTGAACTCCGGTGTGCATCAAAAACAATTGCAAACCAAGCTGGATTCCCGCTTTCGCAGGAATGACGGAGAGCGGCGCTTTTTATTTACCGATGGATGATATCCGCAAGCCTCTCCGCCAGTCTGTCGAGGGCGAATGGTTTTTCGATGACCGCCACGCGGGTTTCCTCGATGAACCGGCTGACTTCCTCGGAAAGAACGTCTCCTGAAATCAAAATAAATTTTTTGGCCAAGTCTGGATGCCGGGACCCAAGATGCGCGTACAAGTCCCGGCCGGTTTTTCCGGGAAGTTTGAAATCCGAGATCACCGCGCGGGCCGACAAGCCCGGCAGAGCCTGGATTGCGTCCTCGACGTTTGAAAATGCTTCCACCCGGTAGCCGCGGCCCTCCAGAAACCGCTTGAAAATGTCCCGGTTGGTCCGCTCGTCGTCCACCACCACGATTACCTCGCCTTTTCCGGGCGGTGTCTTCCCGGCGGGCTCGGCCTCGTAACTCATAATCGGCGCCGGTTCCACGATCGGCAGGTCAATCCTGAACGTTGCGCCCTCGCCGACGCGGCTTTCCGCGCGGATGGTCCCCCCGTGGCCGGCGATGATCGCGCGGCTCAGCGAAAGCCCGAGGCCCATGCCTTGTCCGCGTTCTCTGGTGGTGAAGAACGGATCAAATATTCTGGCCATGTGCTCCGGCGCGATGCCGGGTCCGGTGTCTTCGATGGTGATGACGGCCGTCTCCCCCCGTTGCCGGGCGGCGATGCGGAGGCTTCGTTCTCCGGAGTTTTTTCGTTGAAGCGCCTGAACGGCGTTGGTGATGAGGTTCATGAACACCTGCTGGAGCTGGCCGGGGTCGGCCATGGTCCGGCCGATGTTCCGCTCCAGGGAGAGATCAAGCCGGATGCCGGTCTGGCTGATTCTCTGCGCGTTGATCTTCACCGTGTCGGCAAGAATCTCGCTGATGTCGCAGATCTCGCGCTTCCCGCCCCTCCTCCGGGCCATGGATGAGATGCCATGGACGATCTTGGCGCCCCGCCGGGATTCCTCCAAAATCGACGTGATGTCCTCCCGAGCCTCTTCGGGGAGGTCCGTTCGGGCCAGAAGCAACTGCGCGTAGCCCAGGATGGACGTCAGGGGATTATTGATCTCGTGGGCCACGCCCGCGAGCATGTCCCCGAGGGCGCGCAGGTCGTCGGGCGATGCATCTTCTTTCAAGGTCACTATTCAGCCCTCTCCGTCATTCCCGCGAAAGCGGGAATCCAGATTGCTTTGCGATTAGTCTGGATTCCCGCTTTCGCGGGAATGACGATGTGACTGGATTCCCGCTTTCGCGGGAATGACGACCTTTCAAGAAAGTTTGCCTGCCGGAAGGTTGTGTTCGCCGCCGTCGAGAATGGCCCGCACGGCCTTCACAAGGTCCGGCATCTCGAAGGGTTTTTTGAGCAGGCCCATGACGTTGACGTCGCCCATGTAGGAGAGATCGGGGCTTGGCTCGCCGGTGATGATCAGGATCGGCGAGTTCGCGTGTTTCAGTTCATTGGCCAGCGCGACGCCCTCGCCCCGGAGTTTGGGAAGGCCCAGATCGAGAATGATGAGGTCGATGGCGGGATCGAGAAGGTCGACCGCCGCCACGCCGTCATGCGCGACCTGGACCGCCGCCCCGGCAAACGAGGCCTGCAGAGTTCTTCGGATGACCTCGCAGATCGCACGATCATCATCGACTACGAGGATGGAGATTTTCGGCTCGCTCATGCCTGATGAGTCTAGTTTTGATCGCCGCCGCCGTCAAATCGTTTTCTATAACTCCTCCCCCCTTGAGGGGGAGGCTGGGAGGGGGGTGCCGCATTGGCGCAATTTTGATGGATACCCCCCATCCAGCTTCCCCCTCAAGGGGGGAAGAGTTGATCGGTTTCCGGATTGAATCTTCGGCGTGTTTGTGTTCCAATCAGTCCATGGGTGGAGTCATTCCGAACGATGTGGTCCCGAACCAGGTGGTCATCCCGCGGGCTTCGAACGCGGCGCTTCAGTTCGATTTCCTCCGGCAGCAGCTCGCCAAGACCGTGCCGGTGGGTCCGCCGGGGCGCGCCGGCGTCGATATGAACATCACCATGGCGGCCCAGCGCGATAACGCGCGTCTGCCGATGGACGTTGGGAGCCGGATCGACCTTCTGGGTTGATGCCGGCGCCTCAGCCGCGTGGGGCCTGCGCGTTCTCGATGACGGCCGCGATGTCGGCCGGATCGACGGATCCGTCAACGGCCCGGAGTTCCTCGACGCCGGAGTCGGCGAGGTCCTCGAGGCGGCGGTATCCCGCGGCGAACCACTTGCCCGCGATGTCCCTCGGTATTTTCCGGACCATGCGGACGTCGGTAATGAAAACCTGCTTGAAATCGCTTTCCGTGAAATAAAGCCTGGCCCTGGGGATCAGCCGCATTTTTTCGATGAGCGCCCCGACTTCGGCCTCGGCCTCCGGGCCGTATATCTTGATTTTCTCCAGAGCCCCCTCATCCAGCAGGGTGTAGAGGCGGGTAAACCCCATGGTGAAAAGTTTCGCGGCCTTTTTGGGTTCGAATTTAAACATGAAAGCAAGCTTGACGATGAAAGCCTTCCGCGCAAACGCCGGATCCTTGAGAGACTCGGGTTCCTCCGGGATGATTTCCTCCGTGGCCCCTTCGAGACTGTCCGCGGTGCCCTTCACCCACTGATCGTCCTCGTTCATCATCGCCCAGCCCCCGGCGGCGCGGTTCACGAGGGAATCCCATTCGTCGTGGAGTTTCTGAAGCATCCCGGAGAGTTCCAGGTAGCCGGCGCTCTTGTTCGAAACGGCCGCCGCCGACACCGTGAGGCGCGGCGACTTTGGGCTTTGGCCTTTTTGATACAGCGGCCGGATCTTCTGGGCGAAGGAACTCTGCACCCGGGCGTAGGATTGTTGGAAGGATTCTTCGGTCAGAAATGCAAGGAAGAAATGGTCCTGAAGGGCATAGACCGTCGCGCTTCGCGGGAGGCTCTCCACCAGGGACTGCGCGACGGCCCGAATGATCGCGGCGCGATACTCGCGCCCAAAGGTCTTGACGTACTCCTTCGCGAAATTCGCCCTGTAGAACACCGCAAGATTCTCCCCGGTTGCCTGCCGCGCCTCCTCATAGGCCGCCCGGGCGCGGTCGCCTGACATCAGACCCGTCACCGGATCCACGCTTTGGGCTCTGGCGACATGGGTCTCGATCCGCCGGAGACGGATTCTCAGCGCGTCGACGAGGTCCCCGAGATCGCCGAATTCCTCCGGCGCCGCCGACTCGATCGGTTCGGTTTCGGAAAGCAGAAGTCCCTCCAGCCGCCGGAGCGGTTTTTTGATGGTCCAAAAAACGGCCCCGCAGATGGCCATATAAAAGAGGACAAACAGCGGAACGGCCGCCAGCCAGAAGACAATCAGGCGGTCTTGCAACAGGGTGGATAGCATCGCGTCCTGGGTTGTCACCGCCAGAAGCTGCCGGGGAGTCTCGATGGACGGCAGAGGAATCCAGTGCAGGGCGAGCGGCGCTCGCGGCGCGCCCGGCCTGCCATACGCCATGAGCTCGGACGGACTCACCGAAAGCGCGTCCGGAAGAGGATAAAGGACGCTGGTGGTGTGCAGATCGGCGGCCTTGAAGATGTACTGCCGGCTTTCGATCACGGAGAAATCATACAGACCGGCGTTCAGAAACTTGAAATCCGTCTGAGTCCGGTTGGCCTCCTCGATGAGGGCCTTGAGGCCCGGCATGATCCCATTCGGGCCGCCGCGGCTTTGGAGGACGCCGCGGTTGAGGACAGCGAGGGCCGACTGTTGTTCAAGAGTGCGCCGGTTTTTTTCCAGGATGGACCTCGTCGTCCCGTTGATCCAGAAGGAAACGCCGAGAAAAACCGGGAGGCTGAAGACAAAGAGCAAAAAATAGATCGACCGAAACATTCCGTGGGCCGGGGATGTTCCGGGAACTGAACCGGGAACGGCATCGGGTGAATTCATCGAAGCTCCAATGGAAACACACTCACGCCGGGCAATCAAGGATGAATTCTCCGGCGCGGGGTAACTATTCAGGTCGTCATTCCCGCGAAAGCGGGAATCCAGACCATCGCCATGCAGACTGTCCGCCTTAGGCGGACGCTTTCGCGGGAATGACGGAGAGGACTGAATAGTAACGGCGCGGGAATTGAAGTCGCTGCCGGTTTGTGGTTTTATGGTGGATATGCCGGACATCAAAAAACACGCACCCGCACCCGCACCCCCGCCCGCCGCGGGCGGGCCGCCCTCGCCGCCGTCGATTGACCGATCCGCCCTCGGGAACCATCTTTACGCCGTCTGCAAGGACGCGGTTGTGGCCATCGACGCGAAACTCCAGATCCTTCATTTCAGTCCGGCCGCCGCCCGGATGTTCCGTGTGTCGGAGGAGCAGGCAATCGGGGACCGGATCGACCATTTCGTGGCGGAGACCCAGCGCGAGGCGTTCGTGAAGGTCCTGGGGCGGTTTTTTGAAAAAGAGAATGCCTTGACGCGCACGGCTCTGGAAGTGACGGCAATCCGGGGCCAGGGCACGCCCATCCGGTGCGAGATTCAATTGACGAGTTTCCCCGTCCGGGACGGCCTGCAGGTGATGGGGCTGTTTCGGGACGTGACGGAACGGCGCAAGGCGGCGCAGAAACTACATGAGGCGCAAAAGATGGAAGTAATCGACCGGCTGGCCGGCGAAGTCGCGCATGACGTGAACAACCTGCTGGTCAGCGTTCAGGGATACGCGGAACTCATGAAGCAGACCACCAACGACGCCGACCGGGAGCAGTACGTCAAGGACATCGAGGGGCTGGTCCGGAAAGGCGGGGCGCTCATGCGGGACCTCCGGGGATTCGCCCGGGCCGGCGGCCGGGCGGATGACAAGTCGAAACTCGCGCCGGTCGACCTGAACGCGTCCATCATCCGCCTGCGGGAATTTCTGCTGAGGGCCATCGGCGGCAACATCGTGATCGAGCCGAAACTGACGGACAACCTCCCGCTGATCAACGCGGACCTGGACCAGTTCGACAAAGCCATCATGGACGTCTGCATCAACGCGCGGGACGCCATGCCGGACGGGGGCGTCCTGAGTCTTGAAACGTCGGCCTTCACGGCCGACGCGGAACATCTGCGGACGCATCCGGGGATGCCGTCGGGCCAACTCGTTCAACTGTGCGTTCGGGACACCGGCAAGGGCATGCCGGAGGAGGTTCTCCGAAAAGTCTTCGAGCCGTTTTTCACGACCAAGTCCGACCAGGGCGGCGCCGGGCTCGGGCTGACGCTGGTTTACAAGACAGTGAAAAACCACGGCGGATATGTGGCGGTCGAGAGCGAGCCGGGCAAGGGCACCGCGGTCCGGATTTATTTTCCGGCGCTCTCGGCGGATGCGAAACCGGCGGCGCCGGCGGAGGAAAAAGTCGTCCGCGGAACGGGAACGATTCTGGTCGTCGACGACGAACCGCCCGTTCTTGAAACCACGTCAAAACTTCTGGGCGGAATCGGCTACACCGTCTACACCGCGTCGGGGGGCGAGGAAGGCGTGAAAATTTTCGACGTCCGCCGGGACGAGATCGCCCTTGTGCTGGTCGACATGAAAATGCCCGGCAAGAGCGGACTGGAGGCATTTCAGGAAATGAAAAATATGCGGCCTGGCGTACGGGCCATCCTCATGACCGGCTATTCGATCCGGGGCGACACCGACGCGATGTTCCGGCTTGGCCTCAAGGCGTATCTCCTGAAACCCTTTACCCTGGCCGCCCTCTCCGGCCTGATCGACCGGGTTCTGAATGAATCTCCGTCCGTGGCGGCGCCGCCGATGGACGACCGGTTCCTGGCCGAGCTCGAGCAGGGATCAGTCTGACCGGACTGCATGCAAAAATCGAACCCGCTGTTCGTCAAGCCCGTCAAATTCACCGCCCGGATTGAAAAAAAAATCCGCCGGCATGTGAAGCCGGCCCGCGTGATGATCGTGCACGACGACACGGACGTCTTTCGCGGCGGCGACGCCGCGGAGGCGAACATTGGCGTCTGGGAGGCCATTGCGCCGATCGAGGAGACCTTGCGGTGGCTGGGGCATACGGTTGCGCGGGCGCACATCAAAACCATTCCCGACCTGGTCCGGCAGATCCGCCGGTTTCGGCCCGCGCTGGTGTTTCATCTGGCCGAAACGGTTTTCGGCGACACCCGCGGCGAGGGTCGCCTGGCGGGTCTCCTCGAGGATCTCGGTCAGCCCTCCACGTCGGTTTCGTCCGAGGCGCTGTTTTTGTGCAGGGACAAGTTCCGGACCAAGACCGTTCTCGACGGCTACGGCATCCCTACTCCCGCCTACGCGATCTCGCCGGACGGCCGGTGCCCGCCGGACCTGCCGCCCAGGCCCTGGATCGTCAAGCCGAGCCTGGAGGACGGGTCGATCGGGATCGACCGCAACGTGGTCATCAAATCGAAAGCGGAGCTGAGGTCCGCGGTTTCCGGGCAGTTCGACCGCTTTCGTCAGCCCATTTTGATAGAATCTTTTGTCCGCGGCGCCGAATACGCCTTTGTGATGGTGGGCAACACCGAAATGCCCATCGGTGAAATCGATTTTTCGAGGCTTCCGGAACATCTGCCGCCGCTGATTTCCTATACGACCAAGTGGAAGTACGCCTCCGTCTATTGCCGCATGACCCGGACTCACTGCCCGGCGCGGCTGTCCAAGCGCAAGCGGTCAAAGATCCGTGCGATCGCGCGCCGGACGATGGCGGCGCTCCGGCTGGACGGCTACGCGAAAATCGATTTTCGGATGGACCTGCGGGGCAGGCCGTACGTGCTTGAAGTCAATCCCAACCCGGACATCTCGCCGAATTCCTCCCTGGCTGAAATGGCCAAGGTCCTCGGCTGGGGTTATCCGGGTCTCATTCAGAAAATCGTCGAGTATTCCCTGGCCCGGTCAAAGAATCTTCCGGGTTGAACCTGACAGCCTTTCCATCTCGTTGATCACTTCGACCAGCCCCTCCGTGTCCTGCCGGCAGTAGCGGATCAGAGCGTCGCGGACTTTCCGGCAGTCGGTGTCGTCCGCGTCTCCGAAGGTGATCCGGCAAAATTCCCGGCTGGCCAGGTCCCCCGCGCCGATTTCCAGGCTCGAGTAACTCTTGCCGGTCAGGGCCGGCATGACCACCTTGAGAGAGGCGCTGCCGAGCTGGGAGGGGTTGTAGTAGTGGAAATTCCGGAAGGGCTGATAGAGATCCGAGAACCGCGGCACGAGGGATTCCACCCAGTCGCCGTACTCCGGATAGGCAACCGCCGCGGACCGCAGGACCTTGATTTCAAATTTGGAGTTGTACGCGATGATTGTTCCCTCCGGCCCGATTTCCCGCTTCAGGCGGCGGAGAACTTCCGGCCGGGGATCGGCACAGCCTTCGTGCAGATACTCCCAGGAGGAGTCCTCCCGGCGCTTCCGGGAAACACGTTTCAATGAATACTGAAAAGGAACCTGCTCGTAGGGACTGGACAGGTCGTAGGCCGGGACGGCGGGACTCAGGGTCTCGAAATCGAGCAGATACAGCGGGTCGATCCATTCGTCCAGAAATGTCTTGAGGCTTCCGGGATCGACGTGGGGCGTCTCGCTCCGGCGGCACGCCACTTGGATCGCCTGGTGCGGCGTGAGTTCAATGCCGTCCGGGATGTCCTTGATGTCGAGGATGCCGGCCTTGAAGAGTTCCTCGGAAAGACTCCCCCCGATTTTCAGGGTGAAAACATGGTGCTCCGGCATGCCGGCCCAGCACATGCTCTTCAGGGGGCACGCATACGGGGCATTGCAATGGCCGCCGATGGGCACATCCGGCGCCCGCGGCGCCTGCATCCGGGAACGCATCTCTTCGATGTATCCGTCCACCTTGCCGATGAGTTTCCCGACTGGCCGCGTCACTTCCTGCAGGGCGAGGAGTTTTGAAGGCTCGACGCCGCCCCGCCGGACGTAGGTGTTGTCGACGTGCATGACAAAACATTTTTCGATGGGTATGCCGGCGCGGTCGCAGAGCAGTTTCTGAAACGCGACTTCCTCCAGATGCTCGTCCTTGACCTGGGTCGAGCTCTTGACCTCGATCAGGTGCCAGCCGGTTTCTCCCGGACGCAGAACGTCGACGCGGGCAAAGAGCTGGTCGTGCGAGACCGACGCCTCGAAGACCGGGACACGTTTTTCGACGGCCTTCCGCGTCGCGGTCAGGGCGGCGCTGAACCCGGCGTTCTGCGGAATGAGGATCCCCCCCGGAAAAACCTGCCGCGCGTGGATGTTGATCTCGTTGCCCTGGTCAAAGAGCGCCCGGGTCGACGCGCCGAGCGGCGGGAAGACGGAAGTGTCGTTTGCGGCGTACCAGAGAAGTTTCAAGCACTGCCGGCCGTTCATGTACTTGCTTTTGGTCAGGTACGGCGCCCGGACGGATGTCTGTGAACTCATCGGCTCAAGCTTACCCTACTTTCCAAGTTTCTGGAGAAGTTTTTTCAAAAGCTCGGCCGGAAGGCCCATGACGTTGGTGAAGGACCCGCGGATGGATTTGATGACGTCCTTGCCGTCCTGGATGGCGTACGCGGCGGCTTTGTCGAGCGGATGGATCCGCGCGAGATACCGCCGGATGGCGCCGGTGTCGAGACGCTTGAAGGTCACGCGGGTTCGGGCCGTTCCGGTCGCCGAGCGGCCGGACGCCAGATCGATGAGCGCGACGCCGGTGTGGACGGTATGGATTCGGCCCGATAGCAGTTTCAGCATGCGGAATGCCTCCCGAAGGTTCCGGGGTTTCCCGAGGATCCGGCCGTCGATGCTGACGACGGTGTCCGCGCCAAGGACGACACCGCATTTGCGTCGGACCCGCGCCATCTGGGCCTTCCCGATCGCATGCCGCAGCGCCAGTCGCGAGGGATTCTGGCTCCGTCGATCTATCTCGCGGTATAGGCTCTTCACGACACGGAACTTTAGACCCAGTGACTTGAGAATCGTCCGCCGTCGGGGTGACGTTGAGGCGAGAAGAATCAAACGACGGTCTTCGGTGAAGTAACCTCCTCCCCCCTTGAGGGGGAGGTTGGGAGGGGGGTACATCTCTCGGAAAATCCCCCCATCCAGCTTCCCCCCAAACGGGGGGAAGAGGTTACTTTGAATGAACCGACGGGAATCTGGAACATGGCTGATGGCTGAAGTGCGGCGAAAGTTCCTCGACGATTCGCCGGATTTCCGCGACGCTGGCGGCCGCGTTGATCCGCGCGCGGTATTCCGCCGCGCCCGGGAGTCGTTTGAAGTATCCGCAGGCGATGCGGCGCAGGAGAAGATGTGCCTGGCGGGGCGTGTATTGGATCTGAAGATCGATGTGGCGCAGGAGCGTGGACCGGACCTCCTCGGAATCCGGAGGCGCCGGTTGTGGAAGACCCGCGAGGGCGGCGGCGACCTCGCGATAAATCCACGGATATCCGATGCCGCCGCGGCCGATCATGATGCCGTCACAGCCGCTGATTTCCAGAAGACGCCGCGCCCGTGCGCCGTCAGTCACGTCGCCGTTGCCGATGACGGGGATACCGATCCCCTGTTTGATCCGGCCGATCGCCGCATAATCCGCCTCGCCGCTATATCCCTGCCTGCGGCTCCGGCCGTGGATCGTCACAGCGGCGATCCCGCAATCCTCCGCGATCTTCGCGATCCCAAGCGCCTCGTCCCCGCTCGGGTCGTCGTATCCCAGACGCATCTTGACCGTGACCGGAACGGCCGAGACCGCCGAGACGGTCTCCCGGAAAATGTCCCGGGCGAGGTCCGGGTCCCTCAGCATCGCCGACCCTCCGCCCTTGCAGGTGACTTTCGGAACCGGACAGCCGAAATTGAGATCGATGAGGTCCACGCCGGATTCCTCCAGAATCCGCGCGGCGGCCGCGATGGACTCGGGCGTGTAGCCGACCAGCTGCGCCCCGAGGGGCCGGTCCTCCGGCAGGGTCTGCATCCGGTCGAAGGTCCGGTCCGATGAAGCGACGACCGCGTCAGCGAGAATCATCTCGAGAAACGCGAATCCGGCTCCCTTCTCCCGGGCGATCAGCCGGAACGGCAGATCGGTCCACCCGGACATGGGTGACTGCATTACCGCCGGCCCGATGGTCAGCGTCTTCAACATCAACGCGTTCATGTTGGGAGTCTACATGATTGGGAGGGAGAAAGGGAGATAGGGAGATAGGCGGGATTACCGCAGCATTTCTGCTTTGAACGGATTTGTACTTTCTCCCTTTCTCCCTCTCTCCCTTTCTCCCTCCCAATAAGCTACTCTGCGCACACATGCCCGACGAACGAGAAACGGCATCTACGCGCGTAAACGATTGGATCCGGGATGCGGTGGCGGCTTTGCGGGGCGGGAGGCTGGACGACGCCAAAGGGCTGTTTCTGAAAGTTACGGAGGCGGCGCCCCGGTTTGCCGACGCGTACTACAATCTTGGTGTGATTTCCGATCTCCAAAAAAACCCCGACGAGGCCTTGAAATACTACTCGCTTGCGCTGAAACATAATCCCGAACACGCCGAATGTCTCACGAACGTCGGGGCCCTGCATTCCAATCACGGCCGCCATGCCATCGCGCTTCCGTTTCTGAACCGCGCGGTCCGGAGCAATCCGCGGCTCCTCCAGCCGCGGCTGAATCTTGGGATCACGTACCGGCACATGGAGGAACCGGCGAAAGCGCTGGAGGCGCTGGGTGGCGCGATCGAGATCGATCCGGGCAACGCCTATGCGCTGTACCTGGCCGGCTGTGCGGCCCAGGAATGCGGCCGCCCCACGGATGCGGCCCGATTTCTGGAATCGGCGCTGGCCGTGAAGCCCGACTACACCGACGCCGTCATCCTCCTCGCGGACGTCCTTCTGGAACAGGAATTCGTCCCCGAAGCCATTTCGCGGCTGGAAACTTTTCTGAGAATCAGTCCGGGCAACGCCGCCGTCCGGGAATGCCTGATCCGCCTTAAATCTCTGTAGGGAGAGAGGGAGAAAGGGAGAGAGGGAGAAAGGCGGGTGTACTGCCGGCATTCTATTTTGAAGTGAATTATACTTTCTCCCTATCTCCCTCTCTCCCTTTCTCCCTGATTTTCTCGCGCTTGCGGGCGGTCTCGTCGAGATGGAGTTTCCGGAGGCGGATGGTCTGGGGGGTGATTTCGACGAGTTCGTCGTCGCTGACGTATTCGAGGCACTGTTCGAGGGACATGCGGATGGCCGGGACGATGACGATGTTTCGGTCGCTGCCGGCGGCGCGCATGTTTGTCAGTTTTTTTGATTTCTGCACGTTCACGACAATGTCGTTTTCCTTGCAGTGTTCGCCCACCACCTGGCCGGCGTAGACGCGGTCGCCGGGCGAGATGAAGAATTTCCCGCGGTCCTGGAGACCGTCGATGCCGTAGGGGATGGCGGGGCCTTCGGCCATCGAGATCATCGATCCGTTCTGGCGACCCGGGATGGCGCCCTTGAACACTTCATACTGGAGAAACCGGTGGACCATGACGGCTTCGCCGGCGGTGAGGGTGAGGAGCCGCGTTCGCAGGCCGATGAGGCCGCGCGAGGGAATGTGAAACTCAAGCCGGACATGGCCGCCCTTGGGAGACATGTTCGACATCTCGGCCCTCCGCTGGGACACGAGCTCGATGGCCTTGCCGGAATGAGGTTCCGGCACGTCGATGACGAGAACTTCGATCGGCTCGAGTATCTGGCCGTCTTTTTCCTTGAAGAGAACCTTCGGCTGGCCAGCCGCGAACTCGTAGCCTTCCCGGCGCATTGTCTCGATCAGAATCGACAGATGCAGAATGCCGCGCCCGAATACCTTGAAGGCCTCCGTCGTTGCCGTGTCCTCCACCCGGAGGGCCACGTCGGTTTTGGATTCCCGGAAGAGCCGGTCCCGGATGTGGCGGCTTGTGAAATATTTTCCCTCGCGCCCGGCGAACGGCGAATCGTTCACGCGGAATTCCATGCTGAGGGTCGGTTCCTCGACCGACAGCGCCGGCAGGGCCTCCGGAGACTCGGCGTCGGCGATGGTGTCGCCGATGTCGATGTCCTCCATCCCCACCACCGCGCACAGCTCGCCGGCCGGAACTTCCTCGACTTTCTGGCGTTCCAACCCATCGAACACGAGCAGGTCCTTGATCTGGATCCGGACCGGGTCCTGGCCGCGGTGGAGGACCACGAGAGGCGTATTTTTTTTGAGGGTGCCGCGAAAGACGCGCCCGATCCCGATGCGGCCGACGTAATCCGAGTAATCGAGCGTGGTGACCAGCATCTGCGCGGGGCCTTCGGGCGCCGGCGGCGGGGGAATTTCCTCGAGGACGGCGTCGAGGAGCGGCGACAGATTTTTCCGTTCGTCGGTCAATTCCTCCGCCGCCCAGCCGTCCCGGCCGGAGGCGTAGAGGACGCGGAAATCGAGCTGGGCGTCGGACGCGTCGAGTTCGACGAAGAGATCAAAGATTTCATTCAACACCTCGTCCACCCGGCGGTCGGGCCGGTCGACCTTGTTGATGACCACGATGGGCTTGAGCGTCAGCCCCAGCGCTTTCTGCAGGACAAACCGCGTCTGAGGCATGGGGCCTTCGGCGGCGTCGACGAGGAGCAGGACGCCGTCGGCCATTTTGAGGACGCGTTCGACTTCGCCGCCGAAATCAGAGTGGCCGGGAGTGTCGATGAGATTGATTTTGACGTCGCGGTAGCGGAGCGAAATGTTTTTGGAAAAAATCGTGATCCCGCGCTCGCGCTCGAGGTCGTTCGAATCGAGAAAGCATTCCCGGACCGCCTGGTTCTCGCGGAAGATGTTGCACTGTCTCATGAGCTGGTCGACGAGGGTGGTCTTGCCGTGGTCGACGTGGGCGATGATGGCGATGTTTCGGAGAGACATGAGAGAAAGGGCGCTGATGGCTGTTTGCTGTTGGCTATTGGCTATTGGCTAATAGCTAACAGCAACCAGCAAACGGCAAACTCAGCGTCGCCTCTTTTTCCGGAAGCGGCCGATTCCCAGATACCGGCCGATATTGGCGTTCGGGTCGAGTTTGGGCTTGAACCAGCCGCCTGGGCTGGTGAGGACGGTCTGCACGCCGGGGCCGTGGCCCGCGAGGTGCGAGTCGCCGTGGATGACGACGGCGATGGTGACGGCGCCTTTTTTGTAGGACCAGCCGTAGGGCGATTTGTGGTCCAGGATGGCGACGACGTCCCCGAGTTTCAGCCGTTCCAGGCCGTGTTCCCGGACGACCCTGGGGTCGCTGGTCTGGATGTCGTAGTCGCCTTTGAAGGAGTCGTTGTGCCCGAGTCCCGATCCCATGAGGGCGCCGGGCACTCGCGCGGCGACGGGGATTTCGATGTATTTTCCGGTCTCGCGCATCCGCAGTTTTTTGACGAGGTCCGGCGCGATCCCGTGGATCGTGATGTCGGCATGGTCGACCAGCTGAAGCCCCTGGCCCACGGCGCGGACGATCAGTTTGTCGTCTAGAGTCATTTTTTCTACAGCGTCGTCCGGAAAATCGACAATGACGTGTTCGACCCCGCCGTGATGCCCGGTCACGACGCCTTTGACCTTTTTGGCCGCGCCGGACAGGAGCGTCACCTCATTTCCGATGCAGGCGTAGGCGTTGAAGGCGCGGTTGGGGTTTTCGGTCAGCTTGTCCGGCGATGCGGTGCAGGAAACGCACGGCTCGATGTGGTCGGCGGCCCAGCCGTAGACGCTGTCCCCGACGCGGACGTTGTAGGTAATCCCGCCAACCGACGGCAAAATCTTGACCCGCCCCTCGTGGCTGATCTCCCACCCGAAACAGCGCGGAAAAATGACCTGGCCCTGGACGGCCATTTCGATGAGTTCCGGTTCGTTCAGTCGTAGAGACATAAGGCGCACTTGTATCAGGACAAGGCTCAATTCTCAATGTTCAAGGCTCAATTTTCATCTTTTTATTGACCTCGGCATTTCTAATTTCATCCTCCCCCCTTGAGGGGGAGGTTGGGAGGGGGGAACTCCACTCGGAAACCCCCCATCCGGCTTCCCCCTCAAGGGGGGAAGAGGTGAATTTGAATACACTGCCGTCAATAGGTTCAGGGTGTTGCCAAGCTGGCCGACTCCTCCAGCGTATACGCGGTCACTTTCGCGCAGGGAAGATCCAGACCGTCGGCGACCGGCGAAAGGAAACACCAGACATACCAGTAGTCGTCCGCGGCGATGATCGGCGCGACGCCGGGTAGGGATACGGACGGGAACGGCCCGGCGTAATAGAGGGCGTTCAGGGTGACGTTGAGGTCGATGGATTTGTCGCTGAGTGTCGACGTGAGATATCCCTCGGCCTTCAGCACCACCGTCGGATCGACGGGCCCGGCGCCGGCCGGGTAACTCCCATGGTCGATCCGGTAATCGCGCAGGGCGCCGCGGAGTTCCGATACCATGTAACTCATCATCGCGGCTTTTTTGGCCCTGTTGATGGCGGCGCCGATCTTGGAAACCACAGCGGCGCTGAGGAGGCCGAGGATGACCGTCACGACGAGAAGCTCGACGAGGGTCAGGCCGGTCTGGGCCTGTTTTGTCCAGAACATTTCAATCTCCCTCGGGCGGATCCGGCAGGAGGCATACCCGGTTCCAGTATTTCAGGGCCGTCGCCAGAACTTCCCGGAGGTCGGCGTATTTGAGGGGCTTGACGATGTAGGACGCGGCGCCTTCCTCATAGGCCATCCGAACGTCCTGCGGACGCCGGCTGGTGGTCAGAATAATCACCGGCAGGGATTTCAGGACCGGATCCGATTTCAGAATCCGCAGGATCTCGAAGCCGGTTTTCTTCGGCATGTTGATGTCGAGGATCATCAAGCGGGGTTGGGGTTTGTCCGCGTAAGGGCCTTCCCGTCGGAGATATTTCAGGGCCTCATCGCCGTCCCGGACCGCGTTTACCGTCACGCCCCCAACGCGCAATGAGGGAAATTCCCTCCTGGAATTTCCTGAGACTGACGCGTTGGGGACTGGACTTCCCTGTACGCCCGGCCGGCCGTTTTGAATTTCGGAAATGGCTTCCCGGATGATCTCGACGTCCGTGTCGCTGTCGTCCACGAGGAGGATGTCCAAAAAGAGCGACGTCATGACACGGCCCCCGGTTCCTCCGGAGAGAGAAACGTCAGATAAAAGGCCGAGCCGCCGCCCTCCCGGGGTTCGACCCAGGTTCGGCCCCCGTGATTCAAGGCAATTTGCCGGACGATGGCGAGACCTGCGCCCGTACCTTCCACTTCCCGGCCGACGCCCCTCTGGAAAAGTTGAAAAATCCGTTCCGCCTGGTCCGCGGGGACTCCGGGCCCGCGATCCCGGACGACAAAGCCGGCCTCCCGCCCCGGACCGCGCGCCGGATCCGCCCGAAAGGCGCCGATTTCGATGTCGGGCGCGGCACCGTCTATTGTAAATTTCAGGGCGTTGGCCAGCAGATTGTAGAGAGCTTCCACCGCCCAAGTCTTGTCGACCCGCAGAACCGGCAGACCGGGTTCCAGATTGAACCGCGCGCCGGCCCGTTTGATTTTTCCCTCCAGCCGCGTCAGCGCCTCCCCGACGATCGCCTCGCCCGGGGTGTCCTGCCGGTCCCCGCCCATTTTTCTAGCGCGGGACAGGGTCAGGATGTCGTCGAGGAGCCGGTGAATCCGGTCGACGCCGCCGGTCATGTATCCGAGGAATTTTTTCGCCTTATCGTCCAGGCGGTCCGCGTAGCGTTCGCAGAGAAGCGTCGAAAAATTTTCGATGGTTCGAAGGGGCTCCTTGAGGTCGTGCGAAATGACGAAGAGGAGCGTTTCGAGTTCGCGGGTCCGCTCTTCGACCCGCGTTTCCAAATCGTCCCGGGCCCGGCGGATCTGTTCCTCCGACTGCCGGAGCTGCCAGATGATCCGCCGGCGGGTTTTCATTTCCGCCTGGAGCTGTCTTTGTTCCCGCCGGGCGTAAAAGGTCAGAATGACCGCGATGAGGACGAGATTTCCGATGATGAGGGATTCGTACGTGATCATGCGCGTGAGGCGCTGGTTGGCGTGAAGACGGTACAATCCAGCGGCTTCGCCGGCGACAATGTCCAGCTGGCGGCCCAGATCAAGCATCGCCTCCGGCCGCCCGGTTTCACGGTAAAAGGAGTCCAGGAGCCGGCGCTGGGTCTCCAGTTTGCCGCGGATCGCCTCCGTCGGCGGCGGCGCCTTTCCCTTCATCAGCGAGTCCAACGTCCGGTCGATGTTTCGCCGGCGATCTTCCAGATTGACGGCGACTCCCCGCGAGGCGAGCAGGGCGTCCGTGATGTACTGCTGAATCTGAAGCTGTTGGTGGGCCGCGAGGGACACCATTCTCGAATAATTTTTTTGTTCCCAGGACATGTCGATGGTGTAGATGAGTCCTCCGAGCGACGCGGCGATCAGCAGGGCCGGCAGAAGAATGAGAGTGAGGCCGACATCAATCCGGAATGACACCCATTTCCGGACGCGGCTCGCCAGGGCGCGGACTTGGAGCCGGAGCCACGCCGGTCTCGTCCCCCCGGGCGTGCCCGCGGGGTTCATGGCGAAGGATCCGTCCCGATCTCCAGGATGGCGCGTCTTTCGCGCGCGGCGGCATCGAGGAGAGCCGAAACATTTCCTCCGTCGTCCGGATAGGTCGCCCGGCCCACCGCGACGAGGGGCCCGGTGACATCGGATTTTTGCCGCTTGGTGGGCTTCAGTTTGTGGATGACCCGTTTGCAGATGAGTTCCGCCTCCTGCTGGTCCGTGTCGGACAGGATGGCGATCCGTTGTCCGGTCCGGACGATCCGGTCCTGCTCCCGAAGGACATCCTTCAGGCGCTCTTCCAGGAGCCGGAGGATTTTGTCGGCATCCCCGCCGACCTGCGCTCCCTCGACAGATTCCTGGCGTTCAAGGGTGACGAGAATCAGGGAGACGGGGTTTACCTTGCCGACGGGATGATTGCGAAGGGTTTCGAACGCCTCCTTCAGAGCGACCCCTTCATCGTAGACCGGCAGGCGGACATGAAACGCCGCGCCCTTCCCCGGCGAATTTTCCGCCCGGATGTCTCCCTTATGCGCCCGGACGATCAGCTTGCAGATGGCCAGTCCCAGTCCCGTGCCTTTGTATTCGCCCGAGCGGCCGGCGCTGCGGCTGACTTGGACGAATTTGTCGAAGAGAGATCCCATGCGATCGCCGGGAATCCCGTCGCCGTCGTCGATGACGCTGATCCGGACGCCATCCGGATCGGCGCACGCCTTCACCCAGACAGCGGACTTGGCGAACCGCATGGCGTTGCTGAGCAGGTTGGAGAGAACCTGCATCACCATTTCCCCGTCGGCGTGGCAGGGCGGCAGGTCCGATGGGACGTCCTTGTCGATCCGGATGGGGCGGCCCCCCGACAGTCCATGGGCGTTGACCACGGCCTCGGAGAGAAGCGGCGCCAGGTCCAGGGCGCGCCGGTGAATGAGCGCTTTGCCCGACTCAAGCCGCGTGAGGGCGAGCACATTCTCGATGGTTTTGTTGAGCCGCACGGCGTTGCGGTCGATCATCCCCAAAAATTCCATCTGCCGGTCCGGCTCCCGGGGGATATCGAAGGGTTTGAGGGACTCGATGGCGCCGCAGATGACCGTGAGGGGGCTTCGAAGCTCGTGGGACAGGATCCCGATGAATTCCTCCTTCATGCTCTCCATCCGCTTTCGTTCCGTGATGTCCATGAAAATCCCGCGGATCGCGTCCGCCCGGCCGCGCTTGAGATTGAGGCCGAGATGGGCTTCAACCGTCACACAGCCCGATCGTTTCGGCACGAAGCGGATTTCGAAGGGTCCCTCGCCGTGCCCGGCCCAGACCTTGAGACGCATGTCCCGCCATCGGCCCTGGTCGTCCGGATGGATGATGTCCGACATCGAAATGGCGGCGAGTTCCTGAGTCCCGAATCCCAAGGCGGTCTCCCAGGCGCGGTTGACGTAGAGGAAGCGGTCATCGTGCGTGGTGAGGGAGATGAGGTCCCCGGCGTTGTCGAAAAGATCGCGGTAACGCTCCTCGCTTTCCTTCAGGGTAATCTGCATCTGCGCCCGCTGGATGGCGTAGCGGACGGCCCTCGGCAAAAAATCTCGGACTGCGGAGCCCTTCTGAAGATAATCCTGCGCGCCGTTTTGGATGGACTCGATCCCCAGGGTCTCGCTCTCCATGCCGGTCAGGACGATCACGGGAAGGTCCGGCGCGGCCTGGTGAAACCGCCGGACGGTATCGATGCCGGTGCTGTCCGGCAGGCTGAGATCAAGGAGCGCGGCGGCAAAGGTCACGTGGTCCAGAATGCCGGCGGCCTTGGCGAGGGTCGTGACCCACACGACGTCAAAGGCCAGATCCGGGGACAGGATTTCCCGAATGAAGATCGCGTCGTCAGGATTGTCCTCCACCAGCAGAATCCTGCAATCCTGCCGGTCCGTGTCGGCGATGGTCTGCGTTTGAAAACTGGTCATGGACATGGCCTATCCCCCCTGCTTGATGGAATACCCCCGGCCCTTCAAAAAGGATCAGCGCCATCTATGAAGACGCATGGACGTACAAACGCATTTTCTCGGCCAACTCGTCGATCCCGGATCGTTTGGAAAAAAACGCGTCGGCACCGGCGGCCAGCGCCTCCCCCAATTTCTTCGCGTGGCCGGACATGGCAATCACGCGCATCCCGGAATGCCCGGGATCGGCCTTGATGCGGCGGACCACTTCAAGCCCGTCCATTTCGGGCATGACAATGTCGAGGACAAGAACGACCGGCCGGAACTCCCCGACCTTCATCAGCGCCTGGATGCCGTTGTCGGCCGTTTCAATGTCGATCTCCCCGAACTTCTCCTGAAGGCCCTTCTTCAAAAGGTTCAAAAAATCGGCGTCGTCATCCACGAGCAAAATCTTCGACCGGTCGGCCCGCAGACCTTTGGGGATGGGCATCCGCTTCGACTGCAAAAACCGGATGAGACCCTCCTTGGGCACACGAAGATACCCGCCCAGAGTCCGAATGGCGGGCAGTTTGCCGGAATTGATCCACAAATTCACGGTCACCCGGTTGACCTTGAAAAATTTTGAAATCTCGGTCGTGGTCAGCAACTCTGACTCATCTACGCTCGGATTCATAATCTCCTCTGCGAGTTTTAATGGTTTTTACACTATTTATAGAATTAACTATTTTTACCCCAAGTCTCTGAAAAAGTCAAATTCTTCGGGATATCCTCCCCCCTTGAGGGGGAGGCAGGGAGGGGGGTTACAACTTTGGCACACATACATAATTATGCGGTCAAATCGGAAGGGTGACGGTAAACACAGCTCCCGAGGAGGTCAGGCTGGACTGGTCCCGGTTTTGCGCGCTGATGGATCCGCCGTGGGCTTCGATGATCCGTTTGGCGACGGCAAGGCCCAGACCACTGCCGGATTTGGTTTTTCCGGCTCTCTGACCCCGGAAAAATTTGTCGAAGATGCGGGGCAGGTCCCGGGGGTCGATGCCGGGGCCGTCGTCTTCAACCCGGATCTGGATGCTGTCCTTGGCTTCGGAGAGGTCAACCCGCACCTCGGCGCGCGCGTAGCGGATGGCGTTCCGGAGCAGATTCAGGAGCACCTGCTCGATTCGCTGGGAATCAACCGGGGCTGTCCGGTCGGGCCCTTCGTCAAACAGGATGCGCACACCCGCCTGCCGGGCGCTGTCCTCCACTGTCCGGCAAACCGTCCGGATGAGATGGGACAAGGGCGTGGGCGTGGGCCGGACGCTGAAGGAGTCGGACTCGATCGCCGTCAGTTCCCGAAGATCGCCGGTGAGGCGAAAGAGCCGTTCGGCGCTGCGCCGGGCGATGTCCAAGTAGTCTTTCTGGTCGGCCGCGATGGCGTTTTGATCCAGGCGGGCGAGGGACTCGGTGATATTGACGATGGGGGTCATGAGTTCGTGATGGGCCATGTGGATGAAGTCATTTTTCAGCCGGTCGATTTCCTCGAGCCGTTCCTGCCGCCGCCGGAGTTCGTCGTGGAGGCGTTTTCGGATGAGGGCATACTTGACCGACCGGACCAGGGCGTCCGGGCTGATGCGGGTTTTGACCAGATAATCCTGCGCGCCGGATTCGAGCGCGGCCCGCCACAGACGTTCATCATCGGTCCCGGTGAGGATGACAATCGGCACGTCCGGCGCAGCCTTCCTCATCTCGACCACCGTCGCGTGTCCCGCCGAATCAGGCAGGGAGAGGTCCAAAATAATGACGTCCGGGTCCCCCGCCTCCCGGAGACTTTGAACGGCCTCGGCAAGCCGCTGCGCGCACCGGATTTCAAACCGCGGCTCCCGAACCTCCCCCAGCCGTTCCACAATATATTCGGCGTCCGCGGGATGATCCTCGACCAGGAGAATTCGGATAACAGCTCTTTCGATCGGATCCATCTTGCGGAGATCATAAATGACGCCGGGGTCGGTGTCGAGAGCCGCCGTATCGTTTCAGGTCAGGGGGAGTCAGGGGGTCATTCCCTTAGTTTGTTAGTTTCAGAGCCGGTTCCGCAATGGGCGAGATACTTCATGCTGTCAATACCAAGCTTGAAGAAAAACAAAACTAACAAACTAAGGGAATGACCCCTATCCCCCTATCCCCCTATCCCCTATCC
>JACQOF010000029.1 GCA_016202645.1 bacterium | reverse complement strand
GGCAAGACGGACGCGCAGAATTACGTGGGGGTGATGCCGAACGCGAAATCGGCGGCGCTTGCGGCTGTGTACGAGCCGCCGTCCGCGGCCGGCGGTGCGGTGACTCTGGCGGTTCGCCCTTCTTTATCGGTTTCAATTCCCAAATCCGAAATCCAAAATCCAAAATCCCAAGAATGGCTGGCCGCGTCATTCTCGGAGCCCATGGCCGCCACCGACGCGAAAGCGGCGGGCCGGTCGTGGGACGTTCTCGTGGCAAGCGACCTTGCTGGACCCGTCGCGGTCACGTGGGACAATGTGTCGAATTTGCCGACTGGGTACGAGGCGTATTTGATCGGCGGCCCTGCCGGCCCCGTGAATTTGCGCAAGGTCGAGTCCCTGCCTCTCTCCCTTTCTCCCTCTCTCCCTTTCTCCCTGACGTTAGCCATCGGCGCGCCCGAAATCGTCGCGCCGTTTCTTGCGCCGCCGCTGTCGAAGGAAAATGCATTCGTGTATCCGAACCCCGGCCCGGACGGAACCACGCAGATGATGACCTTCAAATGGGGCCCGACCGCAACCGGAGTCGTCTCACTCAAAATATTCGACGTGGGCGGGAGGCTGGTGAAGGAACTGGCCGCGGACGCCGCGGCGCAAAAAATCGAGTGGGACTGCGCCAACAAACACGGACAGAGACTCGGCTCGGGCGTGTACATCTACATCCTCGAATCCGGCGGAGACAAACTCGTGGACAAGCTTGCGATTGTGCGCTGAGATGTCCCCGGAGGAAGCAATCCGGTTGGGCGCCATGGTGAATTCCGCCTCGCTGTCCAGAATATAGCCGGCCCCTTTGCAACGCCTTCCGATTTTCATCTGTGTCCTGGCCGCCGTCGCGGGCGTCGGCTGCGGGTCTTCGCCCGGCCCGATCTCGTCGAATCCGGCCGGGGGCGCATCGAGCCATACCTCCGCGTCCGAATCCGGGTTCTGGGAGATCCTCAGGTTTTCCATGCGCGTGTGCGCGAGAACGCGTACGACATCGTCGACCTCGCGCCCTTCGACTACGTCCGCGCCCGGCAGGAGGCCGGGGTCGAGCCTGTCGCGGGGCCGATTCAGGATGATTCGACCGCGTACCGCGGTCTCGTCGTCGCCGCCGCTCCCGATATCCGAACGCTTGCGGATCTTCGTGGCCGCCGTGTGGCGTATGTGGATCTCCACTCCGCCTCGGGATACCTCTATCCGCTCGCGATGTGCCTCGATGCCGGCATCAATCCGTTCAACGACTTCGCCTCTTTCACGGGCGTCGGGTCGCACGTCAACGTCCTGATCCACCTGAAGGAGGGGCGGTACGACGCCGGTTTCACCTACCCGCAGGCGTATGCCGACCACGTCCCGGCGGGGGAACGCGCGCGCGTGCGCATCCTCGCCGAGACGCCGCTCCTTCCGAACTGGTGCGTCGCCTTCTCCCGATCCTTCCTCGCACGCGAGCCCGCCCTGGCGGAGCGAATCCGCGCCGCGCTCCTCGCGCCGGACGCGCGCACCGGGTCGCCGCATCCTTTCGGCGCGGTCTCGGACAGGGAGTTCGCCCCGGTGCGCCGGGTTGCGGCCACGCTCTCGGGGCACGGGCGGCTTCCGGAATGAGAATCCGGCTCTGGCACAAGGTCGCGGCCCTCCTCGTGGTCGGGATCCTTGAGGGGACGGCGCTCACCCTCTTCGTGAACTATCAAAGGGAACGCGCCGCGATCGAGACGCGGTACCGGGAATCCGTGGAGGCGCTCGCGACCACGCTCTCTCCCGTGCTCCTCGAGACGCTCCTCGCCAACGAGGTGATCGACCCGGACAACACGCGCGAGGTCCTGCGCGAGATCGCCCTGGTGTACGGGGACCTTCGCTCGATCGCGGTCCTGGGCGACGACGGCCAACCGCTCGATCTGGGAAGCGAGTGGGGGAGCGTTCCGCCCGAGGCCCACCGCGTCGTCCGCCCCATCACGATCTTGTCCCCCGGGGAAACTCCCCGCGAGATCGGGCGGATCGAGGTCGCCTTCGACGCCACGCGGCTTCACGCCGCGCGCCGCAGTCTCATCGGCCACGCGGTCACCCTCGGGGCGGTTGCGATTCTGGTCGCCGTCTCCTTCTCGATCCTCGTCGCCCGGGGCATCACCGTTCCGCTCGCGACGCTCGCGCTCGGCATGAAGCGTCTCGAGTCCGACGATCTCGACGTGCGGGTAAACCTTCGAACAAAGGACGAGGTCGGCGATCTTGCCGCCGTCTTCAATCGCCTCGTCGAAGGCATGCAGGCGAAGCGCGAACTCATCCACTACGTTCCGAAGTCAGCCTGGGAGGCGGCGCACCGCCGAGCGGCGGGCGGCGCCGAGAGTTCGGCCCGGAATCAGGAGCTTACCATCCTCTTTTCGGACGTCGTGGGGTTCACGCCCATGACCGAGGTCACGTCCGCGGACGAACTCGTGCGGCGGCTCAACCGCTACTTCGAGGAGATGGCGCCGATCGTGACCCGCAACGGCGGCATGATCGACAAGTTCATCGGGGACGCGATCATGGCGATATTCGAGGCCTCCACCGCCGGCGACGCGGGCGCGAATGCCGCGGTCTCCGCCGCGCTGGAAATGCAGGCGCGGATGGCTGAACTGCGCGTGTCTAACCCGGAGGCTTTCCGCATCCGCATCGGGGTCAACACCGGCGTCGTGATCCTCGGCGACATCGGCGCGATGTCGTCACGCCGCGATTACACCTGCGTGGGTTCGGCCGTGAACGTGGCCCAGCGTTTCGAGTCCACCTGTCCCGTGGATGCCGTCCACGTCGGATCCTCGACCTTTCGCCGTCTTGATCCCGTACCTCCGCCCGAGTGGATTAAGCGGCGCGATGGCCTGCGGGTAAAGGGCGTGGAGGAGCCGCTCACGACGTATGTGCTGCGCTCGCCGTGGAGGGATTTCAACGATGGTGAGGGTCAACACGATTCCGAATCTTGTCGGTCGGACCCCTGAGACGGCGCGGGAGCGGGTCGTGGGCCCGGCCGGGCCGGTCAACATGTGGACCGCGCCGGCCTTTTATGGCGACCGGAACAACAGGCCGGTACAGAATTCCAAACGGACGGCGGCGGATTTGGATGAACGGAAACTCAATAGATGGCAAAGGCATGCTTGGGAATGTGCGTGAATTCGACGGTCTCCCGCCTGCCCCTTTTCGGAGATTGGAGGCGGAAGGTTCTTTCCTGCTAGACCCTGTTATACGGAAAGAATTTCGTTACACCTGACAGACATGGTTCCGATCCAGAACGCTGCCGAGTAGCGGAGAGCGCGGGGAAGAACAAACAGGCCTGTCCTGATTCAAGACAGGCTCCGCCGTTTCCGCCAAACCGGCGTCTTTCTCATTTGATTTACATTCAGTCGGTTAAACGGTTTTCCGTGTCCGGGGAGACTTCGGCATGATTTTCGCATAACCATGGGCATGTCTTTCACGAAATCGGAGGAGGCCCATTCATGAACGAAGCTTCGATCCCGGGGCAGTCTCAGGGGAGCGCCGGCGACGTTGCCTGCGCGGTCTGTTCGGGGCATTTTGGCCAGCCTGAAGTCCACTTTCATGCAAGCGTCAACGGATCAGACGCTCTGATCTGCCCGAGGTGCCTGCACATTCTCATCCACGGCATGAGCATAGCGGATGCCCGGGTGAGAATGGGTCTTTCGTAGGCCGGACTGAAAGATGCCGCGTGACTTGCCGATCGGCAACGGCCGGATGCTGGTCAATTTCGACGCCGGGTACCGGCTCCGCGATTTCTATTATCCGCGCGTCGGTCAGGAAAATCAGACCATGGGCTTTCCGTGCCGGTTCGGCGTCTGGGTGGACGGCGAATTCCGGTGGGTGGATGACGCCGGCTGGGAGCGGAAGCTCGACTACGCGGACGGTCTCCTGATCACGTCCGTTCACCTGTACCATCCCCGACTGAAGCTGCATCTCACCTGCCAGGACATGGTCGATTGTCAGGAAACCATTTATTTCAAACGCATCGACGTTCGAAACGAGGAAGGCCGGGCCCGCGAGGTCCGCCTCTTTTTCCATCACGACTTCCGCATCTACGCCGACAAGACCGGGGACACCGCCTATTACGAGCCGGTGAACGACGTCCTCATCCATTACAAGGGCCGCCGGTATTTTCTGATCAACGGAACCGCACCCGGCGCCGATCCCGCTTCGCACAAAACCATCCACCAGTACTGCACCGGCGTCAAGGAATTCGGCGGGCAGGAGGGAAGCTGGCGGGACGCCGAAGACGGGGAGCTTTCGATGAACCCCATCACGCAAGGCTCCGTCGACTCGACGTTTTCCCTCCGGCACGAGGTGGGACCCGGCCAGACGGCGCGATTTCATTACTGGATCGCCGCCGACCTCGGGTACTTCGCGGCGCGCAACACCAACCTGACCATTTTCAAAAACGGACCCGATTTTTATTTCGAGCGAACTGCGGCCCACTGGCGCGGCTGGCTGGGCGACCGCGGCCGTAAGGCGGGAGATTTGCCGGAGGACCTGCTGAGTCTCTATCGCCGAAGCCTTCTCATCATCCGCTCGCAGATCGACGACGGCGGCGCCATTCTCGCCGCCAACGACGGCGATTCCCGCGAATTCAACATGGACACCTACAGCTACATGTGGCCGAGGGACGGGGCGCTCGTGGCCCACGCCCTGGACCGGGCCGGGTATCCGGACCTGACGAGAAAGTTTTTCGAATTTTGCGCGAAGCTCATGCCGCCGAAAACATTCTACCACGAAGGCTATCTGCTCCATAAATTCAATCCCGACGGTTCTCTCGGAAGTTCCTGGCATCCGTGGGTGCGGGACGGCGGGCCCTCCCTGCCCATCCAGGAGGACGAAACCGCGCTGGTCCTCTGGGCGCTCGGCGAGCATTACGCCCGACGCAAAGATCTTGCGTTCGTCCGGGACCTCTATGAGCCGCTCATCAAGCCCGCCACTTCATTCATGATCCATTACCGGGACGAGACCACCGGCCTGCCCCGGGAATCCTACGACCTCTGGGAGGAACGATACGGCGTGCTGACTTTCACGACGAGCGCCGTGGTGGCCGGCCTGCGCGCGGGCGCGTATTTCGCCGGCCTCTTCAAAGATGCGGAACTCTCGAAAGCCGCCGGGGACGCGGCCGAGACCATGCGGGCCGCCCTGAAAAAAATTCTCTACCGGCCGGAACTCGGCCGTTACGCGCGGATGGTCTCGTACGACCGTGACGGCCGTCTCAAGGTCGACCCTGTCCTCGACAGCAGTCTCTTCGGCCTGTTCGCCTTCGGCGCCTTTCCGGCGGACGACCCCCAGGTCGAGCAGACGATGCGGCGGATCGAGCAGGATCTGCGGATCAAGACGGACGTCGGCGGCATCGCGCGCTACACCAACGATTATTATCACCGGAAAAGTTCCGACATCGACAAGGTCCCGGGCAATCCCTGGCTCATCTGCACGATGTGGGTGGCGCAGTGGTTGATCGCCCGCGCGAAAACGCGCGCGGACCTGGCGTGGCCTCGGGACATCCTCTCGTGGGTCGCCGTCCGCGCCCTGCAAAGCGGCGTTCTGGCCGAGCAGGTCCACCCGCTCACGGGCGAGCCGCTGTCCGTATCCCCTCTGACGTGGAGCCACGCCACGCTGGTGGAAACGGTCCATCAATACGAGGCAAAATGGGGAAATGGGGCCGGGTATTGACATTATTGACATTTGAAATGTCAATAATGTCAATACCCGGCCCCATTTCCCCATTTCCCCATTCACCCGGCGGCCGGTGATTCTGGCAGCCGGCGCGGCAGCCGACCCATATTGCGGTTGCGGGACGCGCCTATGGGTGATTATCTTACGGCGATGAAACGCGGAGGATACTGGCCGGTCATTTTGGTGACGGAGCCTGCCTATTTCAAAAGCGTTCTGTCCCGCCTGAGACGGGTTGGCCGGGTGCAAGCGGGATCGCCGGCGCGGCGGCGGCTGGCGGGGGATCTGCCGGGGGCGGACGCGGCGGTGGTCCGGGTCGAGACGCGGCTGGACCGGCGCCTCCTGGAGGGCGCGCCGCGTCTCAGACTCATCGCAAGCGCGACGACGGGGATCGACCACATCGACCTCGATGCGGCACGCCGCGGAAACATCCGCGTTCTGCATCTTCACGGCACGCACACCATCCCCACCGCCGAGCACACGCTGGCGCTTCTCTTGGCGCTGGCGCGGCGAGTCGCTGAAGTTCAGCCGGTGATGCGGGCCGGCGGCTGGAACCGCGCGCGCTGGATCGGAACGCAGATATCCGGCAAGACCATCGGGATTGTCGGGCTCGGGCGGATCGGCCGGGCCGTCGCGAAACTAGCACGGGCGCACGGGATGGTTGTGCTGGCGTATGATCCCTACGTTCGCGGGCGGCGCGGCATTCAGATGTGCCGGCGTCTGCAGGACCTGCTCCGACGGTCCGACGTGGTCTCGATCCATGCTGCGTTGACGGCCGAAACCCGCGGGATGATCGGCGCGCGGGAACTGCGGCTCATGCGGCGCGGCGCGTTTTTGGTCAACACCGCGCGGGGCGCCATCGCCGACGAGCGCGCGATTCTCGCGGCGCTGAGGCATGGCCGGCTTGGCGGCGCGGCCCTCGACGTTTTTTCGACGGAGCCTCTGCCGGCGGGAAGTCCCCTCAGGGCGTATGCGAGATCCCGCGGAAACCTGATTCTGACGCCGCACCTCGGCGCGTCGACGCATGAAGCCGTCGAAGCCGCCGCGGCGGAAATCGCGCGCGGGGTGGAACGATTTTTTAGTTGACGGATTCTTCCTGGGGAATTTCGATCGAGACGCCTTCGAGGATTTTGACGTTGCCCATCCGGTCGAGGACCGGGCGGACGGTGGTGAAGAACAGGCCGTATTCACCGTCCTTCTTGCGCAGACGGAACTGGTGGGCGGGATTGCCGTTCCGTGTTTTGGGATTCTGAAGTTGCGCAAATCCTTTTCTGATGTCGTCCAAGTCGTCGGGATGGATCAGATCGAACCACGATTCACCGATCGCGGCCGATTCCTCGTATCCCAAGTCTTTCTTACCCTTCCGGGACATCGCGAAAATCCGGCCTTCCGGCGAAATCCGCCAGAGCAGAAAGGGCGCGTGGTCGATCATGCCCTGGAGGTCGCGTTCCGCCTCGTCAAGCCGGGCTTCGAGTTCCGACCGTTCGAGTTCCATCGCGGCGCGTTTGGCGAACATCTCCAGTATCCGATGGTCGTACTCCCCGAACCCGCCGCGGTTGCTTCGAAGCACGCAGATCACGCCGACCACCATGCCGGATGAGAGCCGGATCGGATAACCGAGGTACCCCCGGCATCCGTATTGCGTGACGCAGGGATCCTGGCGGGTCCGGTCGTCGGCCGTCATGTCGGCGATGCCGAGCGGCGTGGCGCTCCGGATCGGAATACTGCAGATGGCCTCATCCATCGGTTCACCGCCCTGGGCCATGAGTTCGGCCGGGACGTTGATCGCGTACGCGAACCGCAGATATTCGCCCTGCACCAGATTGATCATCACCCAGGGTCTTCCCGGGAAATATCCGGCGACGCGAGCGGGAAGCAGTCGGAGGACTTCGACGGGAGATCCCTCGAGTTTGAGGATTTCCAGCGGCTCGGCGAGGATCCGTTCGAGGCGCGAGACGTCGCGGAACACCGCAAACCCGCCGATCATTTCCTGCCGGGAGTTCCGGACCGCCGATCCGTTGAGGCTCACGGCCACCGGTTCCCCGCCCTTGCGGTGCATCCGGACTTCGAGCGTGCCGGACCAGACGCCGGACTTGAAGAAGGATGAGATGGACGTTTTCACCCGCGTATGATCTTCCTCGACGAAAGATTCGACGGCCGGCCGGCCGATGATTTCCGTTGGGGAAAATCCGGTCATCTGAAGGAAAGCGCGGTTGACGTAGATGGAAATTCCCCGCGGATCGATAACGCGGATGGGGTCCGGCAGAATGTCGAAGGCGGGCTGAAGCTGTTCCACCAAGTCTCTCAGTTCCGCCGCGGCCTCGCCGGATTTCACTTCCACTTGATCGAACACCCCATCGACGGCATTTGCTTTTCGGGCGGCTGGCGGCCCGCCAGGAGCGCGTTAACTGCGTCCTCCAAGTCACGGGTCTTGACCTTGCCGGGGTCCTGCCAGTTGTCGTCGAGCCGGCCATGATAGCGGAGTTTTCGGTCGCGGTCGAAGACGTAGAGGTCGGGCGTACACTGCGCGTCGTAGGCACGGGCGGTTTCCTGGGACTCGTCGGAGAGGTAGGGAAAATTGATTCCCCATTCCTTGACTTTTTTCTTCATTTCTTTTGGATGGTCATCCGGATAATTTTTGGCGTCGTTCGGATTGATTCCCACCAGCCGGACGCCGCGGCCGGCGTCAGAGACGCCGGCACTTGGGGCGCCGGAGGCGCTGACCCGGCCGGCCATGCGGGCCTGCAGGTCGATGGTGCGGGGCCAGATGGCCTGGGCGTAGGGGCAGTGATTGCAGGTAAAAATGACGACCAGGACATCGGCGTCTTTGAAACTCTTCAGCGAATAGATCCGGTCATCCGTCCCGGGCAGTGAAAAATCGATTGCGCCCGACCCGAGCGGGACCGAGGTTGAGTACATGAGCGCCATGTTGTAGCATGAGTATGACATGGACGCGCGCGTCATTTCAAGATGGGCCAACGCATGAGGACCGCGAAGATCGTGATCGTCGGCGGCGGATTTGCGGGCGCGTCCACGGCCTGGTGGCTGCGCCAGCGCGGCGAGACGGACGTTTTGATCCTGGAGCGGGAGACCTCGCCGGGACTTCAGGCCAGCGGGCAGAACGCGGCCATGGCGAGGCAGTCGACGCCCGACCCGTTTCTGTCGCGGCTTCTGGCCGAAGGCGTCCGGTTCATGATGGCGCCGCCGAAGGAATTCCGGGCGACGCGGCCGCTGCTCCGCCGGGCGGGATCGGCCCTGATCGGATCGGAAAGCCAGGTCCGGAAACTTGCGGACAGCATCACGAACATTCTCCCGGGCGGCGAATTTGAAATCGGCCGGCCGGACCGGATCGGCGGCGTGCCGTACCTGCCGCCGGGCGGCGAGGCCGCGGCGCTCTTCACGTGGACCGACGGATTCATCGATCTGGGGGCGCTGATGGGCGGGTTTCTCGACGGAGCGGACGTCTGGACCCGCTGTGAACTGAATTCCGCCGCGGGCGGAAAACCGCACTGGGACCTGGACACATCGCGCGGGCCGGTGCGGTGCGTTGACCTCGTCATCGCGGCCGGCGCGTGGGGCGGGCCGCTGGCGGCGAAAATCGGCGCGAAGCCACCGCCGCTCCAGCCGACCACACGGCACTTGTTCGAATCTATCCGCTGCGGGGAATACGACCGCGAACTCCCATACATCTGGGATCTCAGGACTGAATGTTACGTGCGCCCTCTGGGCGACGGCCGGCTGATGCTGTCGGCCTGCGACCAGGACCCTTACGACCCCGCGGATCCGCTCCGGCCGAAGCGTGGGCAACAAGATATTCTGCGGTCGAAACTTTCAACCTCCTTCCCAAACCTTTCGCGGATCCCCTTCCACCGCTATTGGTGCGGCACGCGAGTCCTGACGCCGGACGGCCGCTTCGTTATCGGCCCGGACCCGGAGCGGGACCATCTCCATTGGGCGGCGGGACTCGGCGGCCACGGCGTGACATCGTCGCCGGCCGTCGGCCGGATCGCGGCGGATTCGATCTTGGGGCTGAGCGCGCCGCCGGTGGAACTGGCTCCGGGGAGGTTCGTTACGCCGATGGATTGACGGCGGATTGTTTCTTGTATTCGGCCAGGACCGCCTGTTCGATTTTCCGGCGGGTTTCGATGTTGAGGGGGTGGGCGACGTCCTTCATTTCGCCGTCCTTCATTTTTCGGGAGGGCATGAAGACGGCCAGGCCCTTGAGGGTTTCGACAATCCTCAAATTGTGAACGACGAAGGCGCCGTCAAAGGTGACGGAGGCCCAGGCCAGGAGCTGTTCCCGGGCGTTTGGGTCCACATCACGCGCGATTTTTTTAATCCGCACCTCCGATACTTCCACCGTCATACCCCCTTGACACAAATACCGACTCCAAAATCCGAACACCGGGCAGGGCCGCTTTAAGGCGCGATAGCGCGCCCGGCCGAACCGGCAAGGCAAAGAAGGCCGAGCCGCTGCCGGTCATTCCGGAGAAACCTTCCCGGGAAAACACGGCGGCGATTCGGGCCAGCTCCGGATGCGACCGGCAGGCCGGGACTTGAAAATCGTTCAGCGGAAACTCCACCGCATGGCTTTTACGGACAGCGTCCACCACCCAGTCAAGAGTATGGACACCCGCGGAGAATGTCAAGTTTTTCGGCCGCGCGCGGTCCAGGGCGAGGTACGCCGCGCGCGTGAGAATTTTTTTCCGTGGAACGGCGATGATCACGCGGCGGCGCGGCAGAGGCCTGATGGGAGTCAAGCGCTCTCCGCGGCCGCGCCCGACGGCGGCGGCGCCGCGCAGGCAGAAGGGAACGTCCGCGCCGATTTCGCGCGACACGCGGGACAGGAATGCGGGGCCGGCCGGAAGATTCTCGCCGAGGAGCCGAGCGGACGCGGACAGGAATGCCGCGGCATCGGCGCTGGCGCCGCCCAAACCCGAACCGGATGGGATGCGTTTTCGCAGGATGACGGCGAACGCGCCGCGGCGTGCCGGGGGGAATCGACGCCGCAAAAATTCCCATGCTCGGTAGACGGTGTTCCGCCGGTCCGCGGGAATTCGCGCGCCGGTGACATCAAGAGTCAGGCCTGCGCGGCCTGCCGGGTTGTACCGGACGCTCAACCGGTCGTGGAGGGAAATCGACTGAAAGAGAGTGAGGATCGGATGATATCCGTCCGGGGCGGGTGGGCCGACCCGCAGGGCCAGATTGATCTTGGCGAAGGCCCGGACTGTGACTTCGGCGGCGGTCAGGGTCCCACGCCGACGCCGAGAGTTCTGAGCTTGTCCTCGACCGTCCGGCTGTTGGTTTTTTCGAGGGACCGGCGGTAGGAGTCCCGGGCTTCCGGGATCGACCCGAGGGCCGCATGGACGTCGCCGAGGTGTTCGAAGATCACGGCGTCCGAGAGGATGCGGGATGCCCGGTCGAGATATTCGAGAGCGAGCCGTATCCTGCCTTTCTTAAAATAAATCCAGCCGAGGCTGTCGAGATAGTAGGCGTTCATCGGTTCGACCTTCAGGGCTTTTTTCACCATCCGTTCGGCTTCGGCCAGCCGGATGCCTTTTTCGGCGTAGATGTATCCCAGAAAATTGAGGGCGGCGGCATGGTCGGATTTGAGATTGAGAATTTTCTGAAACGTCCGGATCGCCGACCGGTTGTCACCGAGCCTGTACTGGACTTCGCCGAGCGCGAACAGGATTTCGACGTTCTTGGAATCGAGCCGGATGGCCCGCTCGAAAGCCGGCACGGCAAGAGTGTCGGCCTTCATCGCCAGATATGTGTATCCGATCATGGTCGGAATTTCGGCGTTGTCCGGCATCCGGTCGGCAGCCGACCGAAGCAGAGTGATGGCCTGGGCATGCCGGCCCCGGCGGATTTCGATGTATCCCATCTGGACGTAGGGCTGACCGAGTTCCGGAAGATCACGGGCGAGTTCCTTGAAGACTTCGTAGGCGTCGGTTTCACGGCCGGCGTCGATATAGAGCTGGCCGAGCTGGTATCGGTTCTGCAGATTTTTCGGGGACTCCCGGACGGCCCGGGTGCGAAGGTTGATGGCGGTGTCGAATTCTTTCCATTGCTCGGCGAGATTCGCGCGCTGGAGAAGGACTTCAATATTTCCGGGATCCAGATCCAGCAGGCGGTCATATAGGCCCGCCGCTTTTTTCTGCTCCTCCCGCTGTTCGGCCAGAAGGGCGAGGCTGAAGAGCGCGAGCCGGTTGTCGGGATCGACTTCGAGAAGACGCTTGAGGACCGCTTCCGCCTCGTCCGCGCGGCCGCCGTCCAGAAGCGCGACGGCGTAGCGCGTGAGGCCTTCGGGATCTTCCGGATTCCGGTCGACGTAGGTCTTGAAGGACTGGATGGCGCCGGGGATGGAGCGCTGCCGGAGCTGAAGGTCGCCGAGCTGGTAGAGGGCCTCGTCGTCCTGCCCGCCGTGGGTGAACGCGCGGCCGATGGCCGCTTCGGCTTTTTCGGTTTTACCCCAGATCAGATATATTTTCCCAAGAAGAAAATGCGCGGAGGGCGGCGCTTTCGGAAATTTCGAAATGACGTCCGATAGAACCGACTCGGCCCGGACCAGCTCGCCGCTGTAGGCCAGGGCCTCGGCGTACAACAGCCGCGCCTCGATGCTGTCCATCCCGCCGGCAATCGCGATCCCCGCGGATTTTGCCGCCTCGGAATAATGCGCCTGCTCAAACGCGTAGACGGCCTGGCTCCAGGCCAGCAGCGCCTCGGAGGTCGGTATGGCGTCGGAAGAGCGGGCGGGCGAGGCGGCTGTAGACGGATCTCGGGCGTCGGCTGCGGGGCGGCCAGACGGCCGGGACGATACGCAGGCGGAGAGGACCATGGCCGCCGCGAAGGCGCAGGCCAGTTTGGAAGTCATCGTTTCCGGAATTTCGGCAACGGGTCGACAATCACCGCGTATCGGAAATAGATTTCGTCGGCATCGACCGGCGCGCCGTAGCGGACATCAGCCTCTGACTTCGCATTGATGTCGTCGTTCCCGTTGTGCGGGGCGACGACTTCCTCGGAATTCCCGCGAGTGCAGACCCAGAGGACCCGGCCGATGGCGGAGGACGGCGTGTTGTAGGTCAGACGGCGTCTGTCTCCCTCCGGGTTGGAAATATAGAAGACATGGCAATTGATCGGGGTATCGGACCGCTGGACGAACCGGCTGTCGATAAAAATGTTTCCATAGGGCGGCTGGTTGTCCGAAAGATCCAGCCGCTGGCCGGCGGGGAGAGGCGGGAGATGAAGCACGATGTCCTGCATGCCGTTGCCGGGATCGTCGTTGTCGATCCAGATGGTGTAGACCAGCCGCTGACCCTTTTTGTACGGTTTTTTCCCCGGCGGCGGATAGACGGCCGTGTCGAATCGGACGTAGTACTCCGGCCGCGGGGCGGGCGCCGTATCCGCGGCGGCGGGACCGGCGAGCAGGCACAGGGCCGATAGACCCGCAAACAAAATACGGCGCATCAGGCCCTCCGTTTGGCGCGGATGAGGTTCAGTCTTACCTGGGCGCGGCGGAGCGCCGACCGGGCGCGGTCCCGGTCGATGTTCGGCGCGCCGGCGGAAAGCCTGTCGGCGGCGCGGCCGCGCGCTTTATCGGCGCGGTCGGCGTCAATTTCCTCCAGGAATTCCGCGCTTCGGGCGAGGACCGTCACGACGTTTTCGGAAATCTCCGCGTAGCCGCCGGTCACCGCGAGGATGTGCTCGCTCTGGGGCCCCTTGAAATATCCGGCGCCGGCGTCAAGCAGGGCCAGGAGGGGCGCATGGTCGGCGAGAACTCCGAAATATCCGGCGGCGCCGGGCAGCCACGTCTGTTCGACCTCTCCGTTGAAAATCTCGCGGTTCGGCGTGACGATCCGCAGAGTGAACGTCTTCATGACGCCTCAGGCCTCGGCGAGGGCCTTGGCCCGTGCCTCCGCCTCTTCCAGGGAGCCGACCATGTAGAACGCCTGTTCGGGCATGTGGTCGCAGTCGCCGGAAACGATCTTGGAAAACCCCTTGACGGTCTGTGTGACGTTGACGTATTTGCCGGGCGTGCCGGTGAATTCCTGGGCGACGAAAAAGGGCTGTGAGAGAAACCGCTGGATCTTTCGGGCGCGGGAAACCACGCTCTTGTCTTCCTCCGACAGTTCGTCCATCCCGAGAATCGCGATGATGTCCTGGAGATCCTTGTAGCGCTGGAGCACCTGCTGGACGTCCCGCGCGACCTGGTAATGTTCCTGCCCGACGATATTCGGATCGAGAAGCCGGGAGGTCGAGTCGAGCGGGTCGACGGCCGGATAGATGCCCAGTTCCGCGATCTGCCGCGACAGCACCGTGGTGGCGTCGAGGTGCGCGAACGTCGTGGCGGGCGCGGGGTCGGTGAGGTCGTCGGCGGGGACGTAGATGGCCTGGACGGACGTGATCGACCCGCGTTTGGTGGAGGTGATCCGTTCCTGGAGAGTCCCGACGTCGGTGCCGAGGGTCGGCTGGTAGCCGACGGCCGACGGCATGCGCCCGAGGAGGGCCGAGACTTCCGAGCCGGCCTGAACGAAGCGGAAGATGTTGTCGATGAAGAGGAGGACGTCCTGGCCTTCCTCGTCGCGGAAATATTCCGCGCAAGTCAGTCCCGTGAGGCCCACGCGGAACCGCGCGCCGGGCGGTTCGTTCATCTGCCCGAACACAAGCGATGTTTTGTCGAGGACTTTCGACGCCTGCATTTCGAGCCAGAGGTCGTTTCCCTCGCGGGTGCGCTCGCCGACGCCGGCGAAAACCGAAAATCCGCCGTGCTCGCTGGCGACGTTCCGGATGAGTTCCATGATGAGAACGGTCTTGCCGACGCCCGCGCCGCCAAAGAGCCCGACTTTGCCGCCTTTCGGGTACGGCGCCAGAAGATCGATGACCTTGATGCCGGTCTCGAAAATCTGCGTGCGGGTTTCCTGCTCCTCCAGCGCCGGCGCCTCCCGGTGAATCGGCCAGTAGTCTTCGGCCTCGACGTCGCCTCTCTTGTCGATGGGCCGTCCGAGGACGTTGATCACGCGGCCGAGCGTGGCGCGGCCGACGGGGACCCGGATGGGGCCGCCGGTGTCGAGGACGGGCATGCCGCGCACGACGCCGTCGGTGGAGGACATGGCGACGGTGCGGACCGCGTTGTCGCCGATATGCTGCATGACCTCGAGGGTGAGGTTGATTTTCTTTTCCGGAATTTCGACCACGAGGGCCGAGTAGAGGGCGGGCAGGGATTCGGCGGGAAACGCCACGTCCACGACCGGCCCCATCACCTGCTTTACGCTGCCTGTTGCCATTGTGTCCTCCGTTGGGTTTGAGAGTATCGGAGTATCGGCGGATCGGAGTATCGGAGAGGTCCACTCCAGTTTCGCCGATACCCCGATACGCCGATACTCCGATACTTTCGAATCATTTAAGAGCTTCGGCTCCGCCCACGATCTCCGCGATCTCTTTGGTGATCCCGGCCTGGCGGGTGCGGTTGTAGACGAGGGTGAGGCGGCTGTTCAGGTCGACGGCGTTGTCCGCGGCGTTTTCCATCGCGGTCATGCGCGCGGCCTGCTCGGCCGAAAAAGATTCCAGAAAAATCGTGTAGAGCTGGACTTCCAGGTCCAGGCGGATCAGCCGGGTCAGGAGGAAGTCCGGGTCGGCCGGTTCGTAGATGAATTCTGAACGGTGCGTCGGGGGAAGCTGAGTCGGGGTAAAAGGCAGAAGCTTTTCGACGACGACGCGCTGGGCGATGGCCGACTTGAATTCGTTGTAGATCACGTAGAGGGAAGTCGGATGGCGCGCCAGATAAAAGTCAACGAGCTCGCCGGCGACTTTGGCCCCGTGGGAGAAATCAAGCGAGCGGTAAAAATCCTGGATCGATCCGATCGTCTCAACGCCCGCAGATTGCCCGGGCGGATAATGAACTTTGAAATACGAAACAGCCTTGCGCCCCGCCAGAAACACCTGCGCGGCGGCGCCACGGACGGCGCCGTCCCCGCCCTCAGCGGAGCCATGGACGGCGGAGCCTCCGGCGGGGGAGCCGTCACACTCCTCCTGCAAAAACCGGCGGGACCGCCGGAGGATATTGGCGTTGAAGGACCCGCAGAGCCCCCGGTCGGCCGTGACGACGAGGACGACCGTGCCGCGGCCTTCGGGGTTGGCCCGGAGGAGCGGGTGGGCGTCGGCCGGAACGCGCGCGGCGACGTCCGCGATGACGTTTTTCAAATGCCGCGCGTAGGGCCGCGCGGCGAGGATCCGCTCCTGGGCCTTGCGGAGCTTGGCGGCGGCGACCATTTTCATCGCGCGGGTGATCTGCTCGATGTTCCGGACGGCGCCGATGCGCTTTTTAATATCGCGAAGCGTCGCCATTCTACTTCGCGGACCTCGCCTTCGGCTCGGGTGTGCTTCGTAGAATGGACATTATGCGGCCTGGGCTTTGGCGTCCTGGCCCGCGAAGAAAGTCTTGATGACTTCCTCGATCCGGGCCTTGAGGTCGTCTGAAATCACTTTGGATTCCTCGATCGTCTTTGGGATATCGGGGTGGACGCGCCTCATGTGCTGGACGAACTCGTCCGCGGTCGGCCGGACTTTCTCCACCGGCAGACGGTCGAGGTGGCCGTTTACGCCGAGATAAATGCGAAGGACCATGTCGGGCAGGGCGTAGGGCGCGAAGAGGCCCTGCTTGAGAAGGTCAACCAGGCGCTCACCGCGGTTCAACGTCGCCTTTGTGGCCTTGTCGAGTTCCGTCCCGAACTGCGCGAAAGCCGCGAGTTCCCGGTACTGCGCGAGTTCCAGCCGGAGGCGGCCCGCGACCTGCTTCATCGCTTTGGTCTGGGCGTTGCCGCCGACCCGCGACACCGAAAGGCCGACATTGATGGCGGGGCGGATGCCGGAATAGAAGAGATTGGATTCGAGGAAAATCTGGCCGTCCGTGATCGAAATGACGTTTGTCGGAATGTAGGCCGAAATGTCCCCGGCCTGGGTTTCGATGATCGGCAGGGCCGTGAGAGACCCGGCGCCAAGCTCGTTGCTGCATTTGGCGGCGCGCTCCAGCAGGCGCGAGTGAAGATAAAACACGTCGCCCGGAAAGGCCTCGCGGCCGGGCGGCCGCCGGAGGAGGAGCGATATCTGGCGGTAGGCGACGGCGTGTTTGGACAAGTCATCGTAAATGATGAGGGCGTGCTCGCCTTTGTTGCGAAAATATTCCCCGATCGCGGCGCCGGAAAACGGCGCGAGGTACTGAAGCGGCGCGGGGTCGGAGGCCGACGCGGAGACGACGACGGTGTAGTCCATCGCGCCGTGGTCCTTGAGCAGCTGAACGACGTTGGCGACGGTCGATCGTTTCTGGCCGATGGCGACGTAGATGCAATAGACGCTCTGGCCTTTCTGCGCGATGATCGTGTCGAGGGCCACGCTGGTCTTGCCGGTCTGGCGGTCTCCGATGATGAGCTCGCGCTGGCCGCGACCGATCGGGATCATCGAGTCGATCGCCATGATGCCGGTTTGGAGAGGCTCCTTCACCGGCTGGCGTTCCACGACGTTCGGCACGTCCTGCTCGACCGCCCGGGTTTCCTCCACGGGAATGGGTGGGCCGGCGTCGATCGGATGGCCGAGGGCGTTGACGACGCGCCCGAGGAGGCCGCGTCCGACGGGCACGGAGGCGATTCTGCCGGTGGCGCGGACTTCGTCGCCTTCCTTGACGAGAGAATCGTTGCCAAGCAACACCGCGCCGACGTTGTCTTCCTCGAGGTTGAGGGCGATGCCGTAGAGGCCGTTCGGAAATTCGAGAAATTCGCCGGAACCGACTTCATCGAGACCGTGGATCCGGGCGATGCCGTCTCCGACGTTGAGGACCACGCCGACGCTTCGGGATTCGAGCTGGGCCGGAGCATCGCCGATTTTTTTCTTGAGAATGGACGCGACTTCTTCGGGCTTGATGTACATTATTGGAGCACCTGTTCGAGACGGTGGAGGACGCTGCCGTACCAGACACGGCTGCCGATCCGGAGGTTCACGCCACCGAGGATGTTCGGCCGCACGCGCGACTCGATTTGAACATGACGCCTGAAAATTTCGGCCAGGCGCGAGCGGATCCGCTCGCGGACGGCCTCCGGGACTTCCCGGGGAGACTCGATCACCGCCCGGCAAATGCCGTCGCGGGTTTCCCGCTCATCGCGCACGGCGGCGTGGATGGCGGGCAGAAGCGAAAACCGGTTTTTTTCAATGAGGAGAGCCGCCAAGTTTTGAAGGACGGGCGGGGCGGACAGATTCGCGAAAATCTCCCGCGCGATGGAAATCCGGCCGGGCCGGGGGATGCGGGGATTGGAGAGTACCCGGATGAGTTCGGGCGAGTGCCGGACCGTTTCCAGCCAACCCTCCAGGGCGGACTGCGCCGCCGACAAATCTTTCGGGGAAGCCTCCGCCAGCGCCCGGGCATAACGCCCGGCGAGGATCCGAAGACCGGCTGAAGAGGCCATGGCTATTTTTCCGTCCCGTAGAGCCGGTCTCCCGCGTCGCCGAGGCCGGGGAGGATGTAACCCCGCGAGTTGAGGCCGTCGTCGAGGGCCGCCGTGAAAACCGGCGTCGACGGATGCGCCGCGAAAAACCGTTCACAGCCGTCCGGCGCGGCCAGGAGGCACAGAAAAGAAATATGTTTGGCGCCCGCGCGTTTGCAGAGCGAGACGGCATGGGCCGCTGACCCGCCTGTGGCCAGCATCGGGTCCATGACGATGGTCTGGGCCTCGGCGATGTTGGGCGGCAGTTTGCAGAAATATTCGACCGGCTGAAGAGTGACTTCATCCCGGTAAATCCCGATGTGCCCGACGCCGGCCGACGGAATCAGCCGGTGAACGCCTTCGAGCATGCCAAGTCCCGCCCGCCAGATCGGCACGAGCGCGATCCGCCGGGCGAGTTTCACACCCTTGGCACGCTTGCCGAGCGGCGTTTCGACGGTGACGGGGCGTGTCAGAAGGTTCTGGGTCATTTCGAAGACCATGAGAGCGGAGATTTCGGCGATCAGCTGACGGAACTCGCGGTTGGGCGTGGCGCGGTCCCGGAGCTTGGTTACCTTCTCCCGGATCAACGGGTGCGTGATGGTATGAAGCTGTTTAAAGCGCATGGGCGGTCAGGACTTCGCAGTCCCGGCAGGACGAGACGTCGGTGAGAAGTTCCGGAAAAGCTTCAAAGAGCGGATGACCGCCCTCCGCCAGATGGTAGGCGGCGTGCGCATGCAGGCATTTGATGGGCGCCGCGGAACTGCCGGCCGGGCGCCGGACGCCGGCGATGCCGGTGTTCCTCAGGGAGTCCGCCAGATTCGGACGGCTGCGGCTCAGATTCTCCCACCGTTTTTTTCCCAGCCGCCGAAATCGCCGGTAGGCGTAGGCGTGGCCGACGTCATCGATCGACTCGGAGAGATCCCGGTTTTGCCGGACGGCGTCGTCCAGGCGCCGAACCCAGCCGGCGGATTCAAAGCGGCTGAGGCGGCGGATGAGCAAAGGACACGTCAGCCAGTAGAGCGTCGTAAAGACTTGGGGCGGGCGGCCGGGCCGGTCGACCACCGGGGGATTCTCAATGACCATCGGAAACCGCGCCGGGCAACGCACGCGGACTTTGAAAGACGCCACGTCCCGGCGGGAAAGCTGACGAGACACGATCCGGCGATCCCGCAACCCCGACCTTGGTTCCACCCGGGGTCCGATACTACCGGCGGAATCGGCTGATTTTTTTGCCCGTCCGGCGGGCCTCTCGGTTGCGCCGGATGTCAGCTTGGGTCCGGTCCGAATTGATCATGAACCGCTTCAGCTTGTCCTCAAACTCGTCCTGCGCGTTCCGCGCCGAGTCCGCGCCCGCGGCCTTTTTGCGGAGCGGCTCGACCTCCTTCGCCGACAGCTCCAGGCGACCGCCGCGGTTCTGGATGACCTTGACCGAAAAATGGTCCCCCATGCGGGCGTAATCGTTGATATTTTTAACGTACTCGTTGGCGATCTGAGAAACATGCACAAGGCCCTCCTGGCCGTTGGGCAGTTTCACGTAAAGCCCGAAATCCGCAATCTTGACAACCTCCACTCCCACCACTTCCCCCATGCTGACCGCACCACTGCTGAGCGACACTGACCTCACTCCCTTTCTTTAAGATCTGATAACAGCTTCGGACGCAAAACCCGGCCATGGTAGGCCATGACGAGGTAAAAGTCAACGACCGGCGCGTTTAATTCGTTCTCATCCAACCCGGATTTTGATGAAGCGGCGCTTGCCGACCTTTAAGGTGTCTCCGTCTTTGGGGGTGTAGGCGGCGCCGGTGTGGCGGACGCCGTTGATGGAAACGGCGCCCTGGTTGATAAGGCGGCGGGCCTCGGCTTTGGAAGGCGCCAGTTTTGCGGCGGTGAGAATGCCCGGCAAATCCCCGCCGGAGACCTTGAACTCCTCGATGTCTTCGGGCGCGTCCTTCCGGACAAAAACTCTTTCGAAATGGCTCTCCGCGTCGGCGGCCGCGGCCGGGCCGTGAAAAAATCCGACGAGGGTTTTGGCCAGACCGGCTTTGGCGTCCCGGGGGTTGGTTTTGCCGGACGCGCACGCGGCCCGCACCGCCGAGATTTCCGATTCCGGACGGTCCGTTAAGAGCAGCCAGTAATCCCAGAGCAGGTCGTCCGGGACCGACATGATCTTGCCGTACATGTCCTCCGGGGGATCCCGGAAGGCGATGGCGTTTCCGTAGGTTTTGCTCATTTTTTGTTTTCCATCGGTTCCGACCAGAAGCGGCATCGTCAAAATCACCTGCGGGACCTGGCCCGATTTTTCCTGGAGGTCGCGGCCGACGAGAAGATTGAATTTCTGATCGCTGCCGCCGATCTCGGCGTCGGACCGGACCGCCACCGAATCGTACCCTTGCATGAGAGGGTACAGAAATTCGTGCAGACGCACGTCGTCCCCGGCGTCGATGCGGTCCTTGAAATCCCGCCGGTGCAGAACTTGCGCGACGCTCTGCTCACCGGCCAGCTTCAGAATATCCGCGAATCCCATCTTGCCGAACCAGTCCCCGTTCCGGACGATTTCTGTGCGCTCCCGGTCAAGCACCCGGAAAATCTGGTCGAGGTATGTCCGCGCGTTCGCTTCGATGGTTTCGGGCGCGAGCGGCGGCCGCGTCGTGTTCCGGCCGGACGGATCTCCGACCCGCGCGGTGAAGTCACCGATGATGAAGACCACCGTGTGGCCGAGGTCCTGAAACTGCCGGAGTTTTCGCAGGACCACGAGATGTCCAAGGTGCAGGTCGGGAGCGGTCGGATCGGCGCCGAATTTCACGCGGAGCCGGCCCTTTTTGGCGCGGGCGAGCAGTTCCCCCGCTGGGAGGGTCTCGACGATGCCTCTCAGCAGAATCGAGGGGGAGTCAGGCGGGCCGTCGCGTTTGGCGGATGTCATAGAGAAGTTTGATGCCGCGCAGGGTCAAATCGGAATCGACGGCGTCGAAGCCGCCCACGGCGGGGCACACCAGCGGCGCAAGACCGCCGGTGCCGATTCGGAACGCCCGGCCGATTTCTTTTTCCATCTGGGACACGATTTCCCGGACGGCGCCGACCACCCCATAAAACAGCCCGGCCTGAATGCTGCCCCGCGTGTCCCTGCCCACCGCCGACCGGACCGGCGCGAATTCGATCCGCGGGAGACGGGCGGTGCGCTCAAAGAGGGACTGGGTGGAAATTTCGACGCCGGGATAGATCGCGCCGCCCAGATAGACGCCGGATTTCGACACGCAATCGGCGGTGGTGGCGGTTCCGAAATCGACGACGATTTTCGGCCGGGCGGCCCGGTACAGCGCGTGAGCCGCGGCGGCATTCGCGATCCGGTCGGCGCCCACCGCCCACGGCGGCCTGTACTCGACGGAAACCGGCGCGCGGACTTCGGGATCGTCGAGATCGAGCGGTTTCGGGCCGAACCGGCGCAGGGCCGCCTTCCAAGTGGACGTGACGTCGGGCACGACGGACGCGAGGATCGATCCGGAGAAGGGATTCCGGGAGGCCGCCAATGGATATCCGTTCTGATGGAGAAGAGACGAGATCAGAAAAAAGGTTTCATCCACGGACCGGCGGAGTGTCGAGGCCCGGGCGGTCACGGCCAGACGCGAGGACCGGAAAACTCCCATGGTCGTTTCCGTGTTTCCGATATCGATCGCGAGGACCGGACCGGAGCGTCCCCCTCGCGTCCGGCGGAGCGCCGTCACAGACCGGGTCCTTCGATCACATTCACATAATGGCGGATTTCCGGACTCTCCGGCGGACCGACGAGCGCGACATAATCGAACCGGACCGATTTGTCCGGGCCGAACCGTTGCCAGGCCAGCCGGCCGGTCTTGAGGAGTTTCCGGCGCTTGTCGGCGGTCAGGCATTCCTCCAGAGTCGAAAACGCCTCGTCCCGCCGGTGTTTGACTTCCACCAGCACCAGCGTGTCCCCGTCCGACGCGACGAGGTCGATTTCGCCGGATTTCATCCGGAAATTCCGGGCCAGGATCCGCAGGCCTTTCGCGGTCAGAAAATCAGCCGCGCGATCCTCCGCCCAGCGGCCCGCGGGCACAACCGGCGCTTCAGAGTTCTTCAACGACGTCCACTTTGGGCAGGACAGACGCGTCGACCGGCCCGACGATTTTGACGGCGTCCGGGGTCGAGCCTTCCCCCCGAAGATCGATCAGCACGGGCTGTTCCAGGCGCGCGTAGGTTTCGGAAAACATGACTTTGACCGAGGGCCGAAGGGGATCGCCGGCGCTGGGTTTCACGACGAGGGCGTAGGATCCGTTGGATAGTTTCACGAACGTGCCGACCGGGAAAACCGACATGACGCCGAGGAAGGTCTTCAGGGACACGGCGTCGAACTTTTTGTCCTTCATCAAAATCAGGTCTTTCATCACCGATACCCCCGCCTTGCCCTCCCGGTAGGCGCGTTTTTTGGTCATGGCGTTGTACACGTCCGCGAGCGCGAGGATCTTGGCGTGATCGTGTATCTCGTGGGAGGACTTGCCGTACGGGTATCCGCTGCCGTCGACGTTCTCGTGGTGCTCGACGGTCATCCGGATCACCGAGTCCTCGTAGTCGGTGATCCATTTATTCAGGATTTTTTCGCCCTCCAGCGGATGTTTCCGGATCAGGTTCAGGTCGGCGTCGGTCAGCTCCCGGGTCTTGTCCCGGACGTGCTTGGGGACCTTGAGCATCCCGACGTCCGCAAAGAACGCGCCGAGGCCGAGGTTGATGAGTTCGTCCTGTTTCAGGTTCATCGAAACGCCGATCGTGAGGCAGAGGATCATGTTGTTCAAGATATGGAAATACAGATGTTCGCCCTTGCCGTAGTCGTTATGGATAATCGAGAGGTAGACGTCCCGGCTGCGGCGAATTTCCTCGACCAGACGCCGGACCATTCCCTTGATCTTTTCGGGTTCGACCCGGAGGCCGGTCACGATGGTTTCGGCCAGGGAGCGAATGCTGACTTCGGTGTCGATGTAAAATCCGAAACACCGCTTCTTCTCGTAGTCGTTCACCTTGCCGTATGCGGCGCGGGTCAGAACGTGCTGGGCGGCGGCCGCCTGCAGAACCTGCGCGGCCTCCGCTTCCGTCAGGCGCCGGCCCGCAACTTCGACCGCCTCGATTTGCCAGCGCTTGAGGGTGGCGATGTCGTCGGACGTGAGGAGGCGCTTGGCGGGCAGAAGCATGAGTTTATCGGAGGAGAGGATGGGCGTGATGAACATGCTGTTGGGCTGCAGAAGGTGCGTCTCGTAGCGCGGCATGGCAGGGTCAGGCGATGGCGCGGCGGTTGGAGATTTCGATCACGCGAAGGTCCAGACGGTTGGTGAGATCCAAAACGAGCTGGGCTTCCGGCGGCACATCCGTGCCGGCCGCGTCGGTCAGAAGTTTCACTACGGGGCGAAAAACGTTTTTGGGATTGGACGACAGGACAACCGCGGTCTCTCCCGTGGCGAGCTTCACCTGGTAGCCTTCCGGATAAAATCCGAGACACTTGCAGAAGACCTGAGCGATGTCGCGGTCGAACTGTTCGGGACTTCCCAGGATGTGCTTCATCGAGATGTCCGGGAACTTCGCGTAGCGGTAGGACCGGTCCGACGTCAGGGCCTCGTAGACGTCGCAGAGCTGGACGATCCGGGAGGCCAGGGAAAGTTTCCCGGCGGGTTTCCCGGATGGGTAGCCGCTGCCGTCGAGACGCTCGTGGTGTTCCAGCGCGGGCAGGGACCAGGCTTCCTGCGTGCCAGGCGTCTCTCGAATAAGCTGGGCGCCCAATTCCGGATGCTTCTGAACTTCCGACCTGGCCCGCGGCGTGAGTTCGCGGCGGGTGGTCCAAAATCCGACCGGGATGAGAACCATGCCGATGTCATGGAGGATCGCGCCGACGGTGATGTCCGTCACCTCCGCCTGGGTCAGCTTCATTTCCGACGCGACCCGCATGGAGTACAGACCGACGTTCACCATGTGAGACAGAAGATACCGGCTCACCGAATAGGCCGCGGTCAAAAGCTGCATGACACTGCCGTGGCTCGACAACTCCGACACGATGTCCTTCACCAGAACCTGGATTGTCTCCGCGTCGATTTTGCGCTCGAAAATCAGCTTGTCGGTCATGTCCCGCGCGAGAAGCGATAGGAGGTCCACATAGGGCGCGTAGGGAGTGGATTTGCTGAACGGGGCGGGGTCTCCAAGGGTGTAGGAGACGCTCGTGTATCGCTCGCCATATTTATCGGAGTACTTCCGCTTGTCTTCTGTAAGACGTTCCCGCACCTCGTCCGCTTTTTTCCGGACCCGCTCGGTTTTCGCCTGGGCATCCTCCGCGGCGGGCGCGGGCGGCGCCGGAGGTAGAACGGCCTTGGCCGATCTTGGAGGTTCCAGAGCCGCCGCAGACGGAGCCTCGGTCACCCCAAGATTTTTGATGATCTCGCTGAACACCTGCGTGTCAACCGGCTCGTCGTAGGTCTGCTCGAAAACCTGGATATACCGCACCCCGTGTTTCTTCAGAAGCTGGATCTTCTCCTCGTCCAGCATGACCCCGGCCGACAAAAGCCTCTGCCCGGCCACCGTCACCACGGCCGACGCCAGTTTAAGACCCTGCTCCGCTTTCTCCAACCGAATCGTTTTACGAGCCATACCTCCCCAGTCTACTGCGCCCCGACGTTATTTTCAAGCAAGAAGGGGGAGAGAGGGGAATAGGAGTCATTCCCTTAGTTTGTTAGTTTGGGCAAAACTAACAAACTAAGGGAATGATCCCTTTTATTTCCTGGACGAGGCGGCGCAGTTCGGCGAGGGTGGAAGACAGGGGAGGCATCAGGACCAGGACGTTTCCCAGCGGGCGCAGGAGGATGCCGCGGGCGCGGAGCCGGGCGCAGACCTTGCGGCCGATGCCTTCTTCCCAAGAGTAAGGTTCCCGGGTTGCGCGGCGGCGGACCAATTCCACGCCGACCATGAAACCCGCCTGGCGGACGTCGCCGACGTGGGGGAGGTTGCGGAGGGCGGCCAATTCGTCGGAGAAAAAACGGATCTTGGCAGGGAGATGTTGTAGGATGCGGCGGCGCTTGAAGAGGTCGAGGTTGGCGAGGGCTGCCGCACAGCCGACGGGATTGCCGGTGTAGGTGTGGCCGTGGAAAAAGGTTTTGGCCTCCTCGTATCGTCCGAGAAACGCCCGGTAGACGCGGTCGGTCGTCAGCGTCGCGGCCAGCGGCACGGTCCCACCCGTCAGGCCCTTGGCGACGCACATGAAATCCGGCCGGACGTTTTCGTGTTCGCAGGCGAACATCCGTCCCGTGCGGCCGAAGCCCGTCGCGACTTCATCCGCGATGATCGGGACGCGATAAGCCCGGCAGAGTTTCGCCAGCCGTGAGAGATAACCGCGAGGCTGGACGATGATGCCGCCGGCTCCGATGACTTTCGGCTCAAGGATAAACGCCGCGAGGCGTCTCTGATTTTTTTTCAACGCGGTCTCGACCGCCTCCAGGCATTTGTACCGGCAGGACGGGAAGGACAGTTTCAGCGGGCACCGGTAACAGTACGGCGGGTCAACCTTGACGCCCCGAAAAAGCAGGGGGCGGAAGGTCGAGTGAAAGAGGTCGACCCCGCCGACCGACACGGCGCCCAGGGTGTCGCCGTGATAGCCGAGTTTGAACGAAATAAACCGATCGCGCCGGGATTCGCCGCGGTGGCGCCAGAACTGGTAGGCCATCTTGAGCGCGACTTCCGCCGCTGTCGCGCCGTCGTCGGAATAGAACATGCGCGTGAGCCCGCGCGGGGCAATGTCGGTGAGCCGCTTCGCCAGATCCTCCGCCCCCGGATGCGTGAGACCCAGGAGAGTCGAGTGGGCCAGGCGGTCCGCCTGCCGGGCGATCGCGCGGGTCAGTTCCGGAACGCCGTGCCCGTGGAGATTGCACCAGAGCGACGAGACCCCGTCGAAATATTTCCGGCCTTCGGCGTCATACAAATAATTCCCACGGCCCCGGACGATCGACAGAAACGGCGCGCGCGCGGGTTCGGACATCTGGGTGAACGGATACCAGACCGCGGATTTCGGAAGGCTCATGCCGATCCGTCCGCCCGGGGCAGATGATACACGAGGAACGACGCGTTCCGAAGAGCGATCCGCCAGCCCTCCATCTGGGGCACTGGTGTTCTGAGCCAACCTCGCGCCTCGACGGGAATAACAAGAACGGTCAGGCCCGGGTACTTCACGAAGACCGAAGGGTTGCCGCCGAGCAGCCAGGCGCTCCAGAGCGCATGGTTTTCCTCGAAACGCGGGGTCGTCCCGTAATGCCCGAGCAAAACCCGGTGCCCGGAAAAAACGGGCAGGAGATATCCAATGTCAGCATCGGACGCGACAAACTGCCGTCCCGGGAGTTTCGCGATTTCCCGGATGACTTCGGCACGGTCAGACGTCACCGTCGTCGGCGGGTCCTGCGCGCGCACGGCCGCGTACACCATGTAGAGCCATGTATCGAGCGACAGGAGGGCAATGCCGGCGGCGACCAGACGCGGCCGGAAGAACCGGCCGATCCGCGACGCGTGGAGACCTTTCCAGCCCAGAACCACAAGCGCGGCCATGAGATATCCCCGGGAAAAATGCGCCGGCTGAAATTCGACGTCCAGAAACAGGTGATGATGGGTCAGCAGGAAGACCACACCCGCCTGGATCAGCATCAGCCGGACACCGGCATCTGTTTTCAGGTATTTTCGCAGGGCGACGGCCGCCATCACGCCCAGAGGCAGCCAGATTCCGTAGATCAGAAAGTAGCGATCGAGCGGAATGGGCGACTTAAAGTGCGACCATGTTTCCTGTACCGCCCTGTGGACGCTGTCGGTTCCGAGCCAGAAGGCATACGCGGCGAATCCGGCGAGAAGGGCGGCCATGCCGCAGAGCTGAAGAACAGCGCCGCGGCGATCCCTTTCGCAGAGGATGTCCCCCAGGCACGCGGCAGCCAGAACGAGCGCCAATTCCGGACCGGTAAATGGGTGCGCATAGACTTCGAGGGCCGCCCAGGCCGTCGACGCGACGCGACGACCCTTGAGATACGCGGCAAGAGCGGCAAACCAGACGGCGTGATACAGCGTCTCCGGCGGGATCAGGAAAACCCGGCCGACACTGCAGAGCCAGTCAAGCGCGGTGCCTTCGTTCTGAAAAAACTGCCGGGCGAAGGCTTCAACAAAAAAATCCGCCCCCTCCGGGACTCCGCCGCAAGTTTCCAGAAACGCCCAGAGTCCGGTCAGGCCGCCCGTCGTCATCAGGCAGGCAAATGCACGCGCGCGCCAGAGACCGTCCGGGAAAATCTCGCCCAGAAATATCCAGAGGCTGAGCGCCAGAAAAATGCCGAATACCGGGCTCCAAAAAAGTGCACAATAGACCGGCTCGATCCCGGAAACCCTCGACGCGACGCTGAGGAGCAGGGGATAGAGATGCGAATATATTTTGTGCGGTTCCGCGCGGTCGTCATACGCGTTCGCATACACAACCCCGCCATCTTGCGCCATCTGCCGCGCGTTCGCCGCGTAATAAAATTGGTCGTACTGGATGGCCCACATGAACCGGTCACCGGGCGAAATCGAGCGCGACACAACCAGCATGATCAGGATCGGGCAGAGCGCGAGTACAAGGCCGCTCAAAGGCACCCAGAGCGGACAGCGTTTGTCCGGACGCGCGTCCATCAGCGCCTAAGAGAGAATGAACTTGCTGATGGAAAGAATTCCGGCGCCGCGGCGGCAGGCGCTCACCGGGATTTTCGTGAGCCGCCGTAGTTCCCGGACGTTCTGCCGGTGGATGGGAATGGACGGATCATAGTTGGAAACGACCAGCAGGGGACAGGCAACCTTCCGCGACGCCAGATACTCAAGCGACAGCAGGGTATGGTTCAGGGTCCCCAAGCGGGGCGAGCAGACCAGGAGGGTCCGAGGGCTCCGGAATCCGGCCATGAAGTCGCCCCAGGTCGACCGGGAAGTCAGGGGGGTCGCCACCCCGCCCACCCCTTCGACCACCAAAAAAGGGGTCCCACACTCTATATTATATATATGGCGGCGCAGGCGGCCCAAATCGATCGGCCGGCGGTCCATCCGGGCGGCCAGGTGGGGGGATAAGGGAGGGCTGAAAAGGACGGGGTTGACCCTGCCAATTTCGGACATGGGTAAACCGGCGGCCCGCATCAATCGGATGGCATCGCCGCTGATGGACCGGCCCCCCCGGCGGACCGCGCCGGTGGCGACCGGTTTACAGACGCCGCAGACGCCCTGGGGAAGGAGATGCCGGACCAGCGCGCATGCGACCCAGGTCTTGCCAACCGCGGTGCCGGTGCCGCTGACGAAGAGGATCATGCCGCGAGCGGTTTCAGCGCGACGGCGAGATGCCGGATGTCGGCGGGCGTGTGCGCGGCGGACAGGGATACGCGAATCATTTCTTCACCCCGCGGGACCGTCGGATAGCGGATACCAAACGCGAGGACGCCCTTTTCCCGCAGGGCGCGGGCGGCGGCGAGAACAGCCGCGGATCCGCCCGGAATCCGAATCGAAATGATGGGACTGTTGACGGGCCGTCCGAGGGCGCGGCCGAGTTCAGCCGCATTCCGGCGGAGTTTTTCCCGGAGCCTTTGACCTTCGCGGGATCTGATGACCGCCAGGGCCACCGACGCCGCAACGATCTGGAAGGGCGGCGCGCCTGTCGTGTAGATGAATTCCCGCGAGCGGGCTTTCAGATAGCGAATGACCGCGCGGGTAGCGGCGACGAAACCGCCGTAGGAGGCGAATGCTTTGGAGAGGGTCCCGAGCAGAATTTTCCCTGGACCGGGCCGAATTCCGAACTTCTCGAATGATCCGCGGCCGGCGCTGCCAACGACCCCGATGCCATGCGCATCGTCGACGATCAAACAGGCGCCGTATTTCCCGCCCAGCGCCGATATCCGGTCGAGCGGGGCGAAATCGCCGTCCATGCTGAAGAGTCCGTCGGTGAGGATGTAGGTCCGGCCATGCGCCCGGGGTTTCCGAAGTTTTTCCTCGAGGTCGTCCGTTGAAGCGTGCCGATACGCCAAGCTGACCGCCCCGGACATTTGTACGCCGGCCCGAAGGGAGGCGTGGCATTTTTCGTCGTACAAAATACGGTCCCGGGGACCCGCGAGCGTCGAGACCGTGGAGGCGCACGAAAGAAATCCACTGCCGAAGACCGCGGAGGATTCGGCCCCGAGAAAATCGGCGAGGGACTCCTCGAATTGCCGGTGCAGAGGCCGGGTCCCGCTGACCATCCGGGAACTTCCGGCGGACGTGAGACTGCCCGCGCGCGGAAACTTGCGGATCGCCCGGGACGCGACCCGCTCGTGGAGGCCGAGATAACTATTCGATGAAAAATCGACGCAGATACGGCCGCCGGCAAGCCGCGCCCGGCGCGCGTCAGGTTTGTCGATGACTTCTTCCACCCGAAGAAGCCCTGCGGATTCATGACGCCGGAGGGACTCCTCGAATGGACGGTCGAACCGTTCCCGCGCGGGGGAATCGACCCTCATTTTCCGGCGATGTAGGTTCCGCTTTTGCCGCCCGATTTTTTCAACAGTCTCACCCGTTCGATCACGAGGCCCCGGTCGGCGGATTTGGTCATGTCGTAGAATGCCAGGGCGGCCATGGAGGCGCCGACCATCGCCTCCATTTCGACGCCGGTCCGGCCAGTCGTGACGCAGGTGACCCGGAACGTCGCCCGGCATCCCGAAAGACGCGGCTCCACTTCCACCGACTCGATGGGGATGGGATGGCAGAGCGGGATGAGGTCGGCGGTTTTTTTCGCGCCCATGACCCCGGCGAGAACCGCCACGGAGAGCGGATCGCCTTTTTTTGCGCGGGCGGCGTCGAGCGCCCGTGCGGCTCGCGGCGTCAAGCGCACGGTCGATTCGGCCACCGCCACGCGGCGGGTCCCGGACTTGGACGACACGTCCACCATGCGGGGGCGGCCGCGCGCGTCGAGATGCCGGAGGCTCATGACTTGGCCGGCGCCGCCGCCGCCAGAGTCTCGTTGAGAAACTTCGCGGTGTTTTCCTCGATTTCCTTGCCGTCCAGATGCATCCGGTATTCGCGGCCGAAATAAATCCCCATCTGCTCCATCTTGATGCTGGCGCCGCCCTTCAGCGCCTTCTGGAATTTTTTCCGGTCCACTTCCGGAATAAAACTCCACCGCCATTCCCCGACGGCGTTGGCCATCATCTGAAAGGGGTCGAGCATGAGAAAGAGCGGCACGATGAAGACGTTCCAGTCGGCGTCGTAGACGGCATAACCGGCGCCCGGGACGCGGAGGATCGGGGGCATCTCTCGGCCGGCCATGAAGAGTTTGTCCTTGTCGGATATTTTCTGGAGCGCGATCCCGATGTCCCGGCCGGTGTACATCCGGACGCCCTCGGAGTAGACAGGGATGACGTCGTAGTTTTCCGGCCGGAGGGTGGTCCGAATGCGCTCGAAGAAATCGATCAGGAGGTCCCGGAACCCGTTCAGGAGGTTGATGGGCTGGAGGGACGCCGCGTTTTTTTCCTTCTGGGCGTCCGCCTCGGCCGCCGGCATCTGGACGATGTCTGTCAGGTCCATCTTTTCCCGCAAGGCATCACGGATCTGATCCTCGATTCCCTTGATCTGCGAAAGGGCCTTCCGGCCGGCGTCGCCCTTGAGTTTCTGCGAAATGAACCCGTTCCGCTCGTCCATCATTTTTTCGGTTTCCTTTTCCGCCGCCGCGAGGTCCCGGAGAGATTCGCCCGACCGGCTGCCACCTTTTTCCTTGAGCCGCAGGAGCTGGGTCATCTTCTCGATCTGCGTCAAAAGAGGCGTCTCCCGGCTGTCTTCGTAGGGGATCTGAAGTTCCTCATAGGCCTTCTTCCGGGCCTCAACCGATTCCGTAATTTTTTTCTCCACCTCCGGCAGTTTTGCCTTGGCGGACGCCGGGCCGCCCATGAGCGCGGCCTCGCCGCCGGCCAGTTTAACGATGGCCTGCTTGGCGAAATCCATGAGAGAGAGAACCACCCGGCCGGGCGGCGCGTCGAGTTTGAGGGTGTCGCCTGAATTTCCGGGCGTCACGCCGAACTGGAGCAGGTACATTTCGTCCGGCGAAAGTTCCGTGAACTGGCCGGGGGAACTCCAGTGGGATTCGAGAATTTCCGCAACCGCCTCCAGGTAGAGACGGCGGGATCGGGCCCGGTCGAGCGGGGACATGCCGGAGCGGTCCAATTTGGAGAGCATTTCGAGGTAGGCAGAGGCATGAGGGATTGTTTCCGCTGAGACCGCCCCCGTCCCGCCGCCCTCGAACTGATAGATCCACCGGCGGGCGTCCTTGTGCAACAGGTAATACTCCACCCCGATCGCCGCGCCAAGGCGTTTGACCAGTTCCGTCCGCGAAGCTTCCGTGCCCTCGTCATCCAGGCACACTTCCGCGTACGCGCCGGCCTGTCCCGCTTTCCCGACGAGCCGGGCGGGCACGAGCGTCTGCTCTTCGAGGTTCAGGTATTGCGCGAACCGCGCGCGGGTTGTGCCGGGCGGCCCGAACACCATCCGGCCGTCCGAGGCGCAGAGAACGAAGTCGGCATGTTCCGTGTGGCTTCCGGCGGAAGGCGGCATTTCGCTGAGTTCCTCGGCGTTGACGGGAGGAGGCAGGCGCGATCCGCCGACGAGTTCATCGAGACCGAACGGCAGGACTCCGCCATCCTGCGATCCGGCTTTCGACATCGTCCCGGCCGCCTCCTCGACCAGCGCGGCGGCCTTGCCAGCCGCGTCTTTGACCTCCTCCGCAACCGAATCCGGCAGGCTTCCGGAAATTTCCCGGAAGGATTTTGAAAAAGCGGGAAGGACTTCCGCGAAAAACAGGTTTCGCCAGGTCGATTTCTGAAGGAGCGTGTCGACCTGGAGAAGTCGGAGGCTGAGTTCCCTGAGCATGAGGGCGAGGAGCGGCGGGACGCGCTTAAAGAGCGGTTCCATCTTATCGTAGGGGACGGCCAGCACCGTGCTCGACTCGACGGCCACCACGGACGCGGTCCGGCGGGTCTTCAAAAGAAACGCCATCTCGCCGACGATGCTCCCCCGGCCCTGAATCGTCTGGATGATCCGCCGGCCGACGACGACGTTCAGCCGGCCTTGAAGCAGAATAAAAAGTTCTCCGGCTTCCTCGCCGCTCGTGCAGAGGACTTCGCCCGTCGCGTATTTTTTCCCCTGGATCCTGGCCAGCGCCTCCGCGGCGCTCGCCGCATGAGTTTCCGTTTTGGGCGTCTGAAAGGAGATCCCTCCGAAGTAGGCGAAGAACGCGCCGGCCTGCGCGTAGGGCAGGGCAAGGCTGATGGGCAGGTCGGCCGGGAGGGACGCGACGGTCCGGCAAAATTTGGCAAGGCCGACAAACGGGTGCGACGAGATTTCGGGGGAATCGGACGGGAGAGCGGCCGCGCCGGAGTCCCAGAAGGCCGTCATCGCATTTCGGATTTCCTCCAGGAACCGGAGAAGTTTCAAATCCTGTTTTTTCAGGCGGTCGTTGGTCTTGCTGATCCGGCGCGCCAGTTCCTCCGCGATCTTGATGCCGAGAGCGGGATTCGCCCGGATGGCGTTGTCCATCGCGCCGGCCTTCATGTCGGCGACGATGAGCGTCGTTTCCTTCGAGGCCCGAACGGACGCCGTTCGCGGGCAATGGAGGATCGGGGAAATTTCTCCGATCAGCTGGCCGGGCTGTTCAAAGGTCTCGATCACCTGTCCGCACCGGTTCACTTCCTCGGGCGTCAGGCTGGACTGGCTGGGCGACAACACCACCTCCAGAGCGCCGGACTTCAGAAAATAGAGTTCATGACCCGGCTCGCCCTGCAAAAACAGGTACTCGCCGGGCTTGAGGGTCCGCGCGGCTTCGCCCATCAGGCCTCCCTCACCGGCATGCCCACCCGGAGCGCGTGCGCGCGTGCGGCGCTGCCGTTCCGAAGAGCGATCTCCCACGTCCCGAAACTGCCCCGCAGGACCACAGGACGGCGGAGAGGAGCTTCCGCGTATGTGCGTACGATGTTGCCGTACCTGCGGCGGCCGATGCAAAGACCCCGGACGGCGCCGGTAGACGGGAGGTTGGTCACGGCGTTTCCAAAACGGTCGATGTGGACAATCCGTCCGGTTCGGCGGCCGCCCGACCTTTCCGGAAACAGCCGGCCATCTCGAAGAAAGCCGCGGACTTTCCGCCCAAGGCGCCGGACGTTCGTGCCCCGTGAGAGGGCGGCCGCGACAGGCGCGAAAATATCCCGGCCGTGAAAAGTGGATGAGACCGTCGGGAGAAACAGGGACCGGGTTTCGACCAGATGGACGTCGAGAACGGCACGGGGCGGGACGAAGGAAAGCAGGCCGTTATCCGGCGCGAGAAAAATCCGGCCCCAAGCGCGGACCGCCAGAATGTTTCGCCGCGTGCCCACGCCCGGATCGACGACAGCGACGAATACCGTGCCGCGCGGGAAAAAAGCCCACGTCCGCGACAGAAGAAACGCGCCTTCAAGGACTGCCTGGGGCGACACGCTGTGAAACAGGTCGACGATTTGCGCACGAGGCGCGTGGGACAGGAGCACAGCCTTCATCTGGCCCACGTAGGGGCCTTCACCGAAATCCGTAGCCAACGCAATCAGCGCCATGTCGGTCACTTCTAGCAAAGATTGACGCCATTTACCAGATGAACTAAACCGCCTTCATGACAGCCGCTCATCCGCCCCCCTCGCAGATTGAAGGAAATCCCGTCCTGGGATTTCCTGAGTCTGGAGCTCCGGGGACTGGACATCCCTGTCCGCTGAAAATCCTTCTCGTCGGGTGCGGAAAAATCTTTCGCAAACACGTGGAAGCCATCCACAAGAACCCGGACTGCGCCGTCGCCGGGGTCGTCGGACGGCGGATGGAGACCGTCCAAGCCGCGGCCGATGCGGTCGGCGCGCGGGCCTTCACGGACCTTGACACCGCCCTCGCGCTGTCCGGGGCGGAGGCGGTGTCAATCCTGACGCCGGCCGGAACCCACGCGGAAATCGGCGTGAAGGCGGCCGGTATGAAGAAACACGTCATCGTCGAAAAACCGATGGCCCTGAAACTCCCGGACGCGGACAGACTCATCCAAGCCTGCGACGCAAACGGCGTCCACCTGTTTGTCGTCAAGCAATGCCGAACCTACTCTCACATCGCGCGGCTGAGCCGGGCGGTGTCGGAAAACCACTGCGGAAAAATCCTGATGGCGACGGCGCGGCTCCGATGGTGCCGCCGGCAGTCCTACTACGACGCGGCATCGTGGCGCGGCACGTGGAACCAGGACGGCGGCGTGCTGGCCAATCACGCCAGCCACTACTTGGATTTGCTGATTTGGCTTGCCGGTCCGGTCCGCCGCGTCCGGGCGGCGATCGCGACGCGTCTCGCGAAAATCGAGGCGGAAGACACGGCGGCGGCCATCCTGGAATTTGAAAGCGGCGCGGCGGGCCTCATCGAAGCCACCACCGCGGCGCGGCCGGCGGATTTGGAAGGATCGATTTCCATTCTGGGCGACCGCGGCTCCATCGAAATCGGCGGAACAGCCCTGGACCGGGTCGTCCATTGGGAGTGTGACGATGGAGCGCCGCCGGCCATGGAGGGCCTAGTGCCGGTTCCGACAGGGATGTCCAGGAACCGGCCGCCGGACCCCGGCGAAGTTGGCGGCCACGCCGCCGTTTACCGAAATGTCGTTGAAACTCTGCGGGGCCGCGCGGCGCCGCTGGTGGACGGCGCCGAAGGGAAAAAATCCCTCGGCCTCATCCACGCGCTTTACGAATCGGCCGAAACCGGCCGGCCGGTGGACTTACACGAACCCCACCGGGGCTGCCGCCTCTGCGGTTAGGAGATCTTCCCCTTTTCTTCGCCAAATTCACAGAATTGTCAGGATGCTTTGCGGCTGTAGGTTGGCCTGGGCCAGCATGGCTTGGGCAGACTGCGCGAGGACCTGCTGACGCGTCAGGCTGACGAGTTCCGCGGCCATGTCCGTGTCCCGAATTCGCGATTCCGATGCCTGCATATTCTCTTCCGCGACGTCCAGAAAATTCATCGCGCGTTCGATCCGGTTGAAGGTGGCGCCGAGGTTGGCGCGCGCCTGCGACACGACATTGAGCGCCCGGTCGAGCGCGGCAATGCCGCTTTCGGCGCGCGCCTGCGTGCCGGCGTCCACATATCCGACCATATCGAGGGCGCCGACCGTCATCAGATACGTGCTCACGTCGAAGGTCTGTCCATAATTGGCGCCCACTGTTATTTTCAATTTTTCGTTGACGATGGCCTCCGGCACGGTCCGCCCGTAGGGACTTTGGCTCAGGGCCTTCTCCGTTCCGGTTTCATTGAACCAGTTCCGGAAATTGAACTCGAATCTGTCAAACTCCGTGACACTGAGATCGGTTTGCCGAATGGCGGACAGAAGCGCCCCCTGGACTTCCGCGCGCGTGTCGTTTCGCTGATCCGACAAGTTGGTGTAAAAATCGTAGAGGACTTTGGCGCCATAGGTTTCGACAATATATCGCTGGGCCTGGAACGACTCGGAATAGTCGTTGCTTGTGAAAGCGGCGGCGGCGAGCGGTGTTTCAAGCCCGTCCAGCGTGGGGGAGGCGAAGCCGGAGCGCGCGTTGCCGGCATTGCCGCCCCATTCGGCGCCGCCTTCGAGGGGCCAGCCGGGAGACGCTCCGTTCCGCATCCCGTTTCGAAATTGCAGAACGTGCGTAGATTCATGCGCCAGCACCTGCTCCGCGCTGAACACATCAACGGGCGCTTTTTCGTCCTTGAGGTTGTCGTCAAAAAAGGTGAGGTTGATGTTGATGGTACTGCCGTTGGCGTTGGCCAGGGCGCCCGACCCCATCGCGGCGGAATTCTCATGAATGACGATCGTGAGGCCGCTCCGCGCCGCGGAGAAGCTCTGGTCATTGCTCAGGCCAGTGCGGCCCCAGGCAACGCGCAGAGCGTTTTTCACGATTTGGATCACGCGCTTGTAGAATGAATCCAATTCCTCCTGCGTGAAATCGTTCGAGCCGTCGGCATTGACGTCGAATTGTCCGCCCGCGCCGTCATCGTTGTAATTCGCCGTGAGGTCGAATCCATCGGAGAGGTCGAATTTGTCAAGTTGAGCCTCGTTGGCCGGCTCCAGCGCCCCCAGGATATGGCCGTTGAACTCCGCCTTGCCGGCGTTTTCGTCCAGGCTCTGCTTTAATTGTTCGATTTCGATTTGGATCAGCGCGCGGTCGCTGTCTGAATAGATGCCGTTGGCCGACTGAATCATCAATTCGCGCATGCGCTGCAGGATGTCGGAGGTCGTTGTGAACATCGCATCCGCCGTCTCCATCAGACTCAATGCGTCCTGCACGTTTCTTCTGGCCTGATGAAGCCCCCGAATCTGGCCGCGCATTTTTTCGGATACGGCAAGCCCGGCGGCGTCATCGGAGGCTCGATTGACGCGGTAGCCGGATGAGAGTCGTTCCAGCGATTTGGACAGCCCCGCCTCGTTCAGGAAAACTTGGCGGAGAGCGAAATGAGAAGCAGGGTTGAAATGCACAGCGAATCCCTCAGCCATGCAAACTTCCCCCCTCCCCATGCGCGGACGGACGGCATGCCCGAATCGCGATTCCCATCGTGTATTCCTCCTTACAATCACCAGCACCCAATGCTGATGCCGACCGGATCACCTCCCTTTGTAGGCGGCAGTTTCATTGGACCCTACATACGTCGGCTCCCATTGTCCAAAATAGACGGACTCCTGTCAATTTTCTTTTACTTCCCCAATGTTTCTCCCTCCGATTTGACGATGTCCGGTTTCGTCATCTCGACGATGGCGAACAACTCGCTTTGCATCGACTCCGGGACGTTGAAGGCGTCGAGACTTTTTTTGAAGTCCGCCGCCATGGCCGACCACTCGGATTCGGTGATATCGAGATGCGCGTGGGCATCCTTCATCGACCGGCCCTCGTACGTGTGCGGCCCGCCGGTGACCTGGCTGACCAGCGCCGTGACCTGAAACTTGAGGCCGGCTTTCGGAACCTTGACGCGAGCCTCGGATATTTTCGGGTTGGCGTTCAGCGTATCGTTCGCGAGAAGCCGCTCGATGAAATCGTCCACCACCGCGGCAATCGCATAAACTCCGCCGAGCCGTTCATACAATGCCGGCGCCGGGGTCGTCTCCGCAGCCGCCTCCACCGTACCGCCGGTTTCGTTTTCCTGCGCAAAAGCAAATGGACTCAACCCAACACTCAACAACAATCCCATACTCACAACCAATCGCAGCATACCGCCTCCTTTGAACAATGATGTTTCCGACACGGCCGGCATTATATTCCTGCGCCGTTGAAAAATCCACTTCAAATCAGCTACAAACGAATTAACAGGCTGAGTTAAACCGAACTGGAGAGGGCGGCGCATGCACGGAAAATCCATTCTACGAACCCGCCACCCGGCGCAGACGTGATGCGCAGGTATTGGGCATTCAACATTCTGGCGCTGATCGCCGTCGCGTGCGTCCTTCCCGCCTCCTGGTCCGTTTCCGCCGCCGATCAAAACGGGCCGGCGTGCCGTGTTCTGAGTTTCAATGTCCGCTACAACACCCCGAACGACGGCCGGAACGCATGGCCGCATCGAAAAAAAATGGTTGCAAACATCTTCAAAAAATACGCGGTCGACGTGGCGGGTCTACAGGAACCCGACAAGCGGCAGATCGGCGACTTGAAGAAACGCCTGCCGGACTACGCGTTCTATGGCGTCAAAAACGCGATTCTCTACAGGAGCGCCCGATACGAATTGCTCCGCGGCGGAACCTTCTGGCTGTCAAAAACACCCGACCGCAAAAGCCGCGGCTGGGACGCGCAGGAGCCCAGGCTGGTTCGCTGGGCGGAGTTGCGGGATCGTTCGTCCGGCAGCGCCTGGTTTTTCTTCAATACCCATTTCGACAACCGGGGGAAAACCGCCCGAAAGCGCAGCGCGGACCTCGCGATCCGAAAAATACGGGAAATTGCCCGGACGGCGCCGGCTGTCCTCCTTGGCGACTTCAACTGTGATCGCACGTCTGTTCCTTATCGGACGCTGACCGCCAACGGAGACACACCGCCGCTTCTCCGGGACAGCCAGGACATCTCCGAACATCCACCGGATGGTCCGGCCGGCACATTCAACGGGTTCAAAAAAAACGCCGATCCCAAACGGGCCATCGATTTCATCTTCGTGACCGGCTCCATCGACATCCTGTCTCACACCGTGATCGCCGATTCGAAAAATGGCCGGTATCCGTCAGATCATTTCCCCGTGCTGGCCCATGTTCGGGTCCGGGACAGTAAAAAACCGTAGGGGCTGAAGTAAACAAACTAACACTCCGTCCCCTCTTTCCAATTTCATTTCTAAATATTGAAACTACCAAGCGTTTAGCATATAATATATATCATGAAACAGGCTCGGCGACGATCTTCAATGTTGTTAACTGTGCGGGAGGCGGGCCGTCTCGGCGGCCTTGCCAGAACTTCAAAAATGCCGCCGGAGGCTCGACGTGCGCTGGGGCGTCTCGCGGCCAAATCACGCTGGACGTCGGCCGAGGGGAGACTTCGCTCTGCGCTTGCTTTTTTTGGCGCACCCGTATGGGGTCCTTCCCACAATGCCATGACGCTTGAGGATGCAACTGTGGAAACATGCGTCAGATCCAAGCGCAGCGGTCATTATTTTTGTGTTCTCGCCGCTCTTCTTTACAAAAACAAGACCCGGATGGATTGGGAGAGGCTTTGGGATCTGGCGGCGGATCGCGGAGTTGACAGGCGTATCGCGATGCTTGCAGCTTGGGTTGGCCGCCTGCTCGGCCATCCGGCGCTCGTGAAGAAGGCGGAGAAATTCCGCGTTTCCCGCCGGCTCAGCGTTACCCGGCCCGCTTATTACTCCCGCCAGTCTTCACCCTACGGGGAGGAGGCAGCCCGGCTCATGACGCCGCCAGAGGTTCGACGATGGGGATACTGGGTGCGCATGGACGACGACGGGCTGAAGGCGTTTTTGGAGAAGCACCGTGGCGGCTGAAGGCGGAGAACGGTTCCGGCTTTTCAATCGCGGCGACATTCTGGCGTTTCTGGGAGAGGTGGACGGCATCCTCGCGGGCGGAGGCAGGACAGCGGCGGCGGATCCCGTATCCGTGATTATCATCGGCGGAAGCGGAATCGCTCTCAAATACGATCCCAGCCATGGAACCAAAGACATAGATACCTACTCCCATGGCCCAGCCGATCAATTATTCATGAATGCCTGCGAGCGAGTCAACGCGGCCAGATCCGGATCCGGAAAGGTGCCGGTGCAGTGTGTCGGCATCGCCGACGGGCCGTGGGGATTTGAGGAACGCCTGCTTGCCGTGGAGGCGGATTTCAAAAGAATGCGCGTGTCTGTTCCGGAAGCCCACGATCTGATCCTGATGAAGATTGTCCGGGGGGAGGAACGAGACATCGAGGGAATCCGCGCCATCGGAAAAGCTGTGGCAATCGATCCGGATAGACTCGCGTCACTCTACACGCGGGATATGTCCCACTGCATCGGCGACAAACGCCGCCTCAGGCTGAATTTCCTGGACGCCTATGCGGCGCTCTTCGGCGTTGCGCGCGCAAAAAAGATCGAAAGCTCGATACCCGTGCACGGTCCGATGTAAAAGGGGACGGCTAGGCGATCGGGTGAAACCGTGCGCCCGACCGGGCCATGTCGGCGAGGATCGGGGCCGGGGCGAAGCGCATGCCGTATTTTTCCGAGAAGGTATAGAGCCGGCTGACGATGACGGGGATGCCGCGGTCGTCGGCGTATTTGAGGAGGCCGCCGCGGAAGGGGGGGAAGCCTGTTCCGAGGAGCATTCCGACGTCGAGGGTTTCCGCGTCGGCGACGATGCCTTCCTCCAGCGCCCGCGCGGCTTCGTTCACCATGCAGAGGATCATCCGGTCGATCATTTCCTCCCAAGACATGCCGGCGGCCGGACCGCCGGCGGCGTGGAGACTTTCATCGGGGTCGCTCGATTTGCCGGAGTGCGTGTAAAACCCGGTCCCGTTTTTTTGGCCCAGCCGGCCCTCCTTTCTCAGACGGCCGATGACCGAACAGGGTTTCATGCGCTCACCATAGGCGTCCTCCAGAACTTCGGCGACTTTTTCCGCCACGTCAAGCCCCACCACGTCGAGGAGCATCAGCGGGCCCATCGGCATCCCGAACTGGCGGGCGGTCCGGTCGATCCGGGCCGTCTGCGCGCCTTCGCTGAGAAGCAATGCCGCTTCGTTGAGATAAGGCATCAGCAGGCGGTTAACGAGAAAGCCGGGGCGATCCCGGACGACGATCGGGGTCTTGCGGATTTTTTTGGCGAACTCGATGGCGAAAGCCGTCGTCTCGTCCGACGTATTTTCTCCAACGACGACCTCCACCAGCGGCATTTTGTCCACCGGATTGAAAAAATGGAGACCCACATACCGTCCTGACAATTCCCGGTCCGCGGCGATTTTCCCGATGGGAATGCTGGACGTGTTCGTCGCCAAGATGGCCCCGGCAGGCGCAGCCTTCTCGAGATCGTCAAAAACTTTGCGCTTCAGCGGCAGGTCCTCGATCACGGCTTCGATGACAACGCCCGCCGAGCGGAGCGGAGCGGCGTCCAGGGTCGGCAGAATCCGGCCCAGGATGTCACGCGCCTCTTCCGGGCTCAGGCGCTTTTTTTTCAGAAGGCCTTTCACGATTTTATCCGCCGCCGCAAGACCCCTCTGAATGAATTTCGGTTCAACGTCCTTGAGACGAACCGACAGGCCCGCCGAGGCAAGCTGATAGGCGATGCCCGCGCCCATCGTGCCTGCGCCGATGACGGCGCAGGTTCTGGGCATGGCGTGGGATTTGGCCCAGCGCTGTTTTTCCTCCAAGTGCGGCAGGGTCAGTTTCTTGAATTTCTCGACTTGAAAATAAGTCCGCACCAGGTTCCGGGACTCGCGGGTCTGGGGAAGCTGGGCGAAGAGGTCCGCCTCGATCTTGAGACCCTCCGAGAGCGGCCTCGAAATGCCGCGCCGCACGGCTTCGATGGCGCGCAGGGGTGCGGGATAATTCCCCATCGTTTTTTTCAGGACGGATCGCTTGGCCAGGGAGCAACCGATTTCTCGGAAGAGAAACATCGGCGGGGAATGGCGGGGCCCGAAATGTTTTTTGGGATGTTTCAGCACGAAGGACCGGACCTCTCCGGCGAAAATTCCGCGCGGCACGCAACTATCCGCCAGCCCGAGTTTCTTCGCGCGGCGTCCGTCGATCTGCCGGCCGGTCAGAATCAGGTCGAGGGCGGCCTGGAACCCGACGAGGCGCGGCAGAGTCTGCGTCCCGCCGAATCCCGGGATGATGCCGAGACTGACTTCGGGCAGGCCGAGGCGGGCCTTGGGATTGTCGGAAACAATCCGGTAATCGCAGAACATCGCGACTTCCAACCCGCCGCCCAGGGTGGCGCCGTCGATGGCGGCGAAGGTCGGGCAGGGAATCGAATGGAGCTTGATGAGAATGTCCTGGCCTTCGCGGCTGAGTTTTCTCGCTTCGTCCTCGTTTCGGATTTTTTCGATGACGTGGATGTCGGCGCCCGCGATGAAAACGTCCGGCAGGGCGCTTTCCAGAATCAGGGCGGAGGGAAGGTTCCGCTGGAAACGGGACAACGCCTCTTCGAGGGCGGACATGACTTCCGGCGTCAACACGTTTACGGGTCGGTCGGGAGATTCGAAAACAAGCCGGACAATCTGACGGTTGTCCCAGCTTTCCTCCACAATCCGAAATCCCCTCGAGTCGGCCATCGTCAGGTTCTTTCCAGAAGCATCGCCGCACCCTGGCCGCCGCCGACGCAAAGCGTCGCAAGACCCATATTCGCCTGGGACCGGCGCATCTGCATGAGCAGGGTCAGAATAAGGCGCGTACCCGACGAGCCGACGGGATGGCCGAGCGCGACGGCGCCGCCGTTGAGATTGAGCGTGAGCGGGTCGATCTCGCGCAGAAGGTCCGCGCCGGCCATCCGGTATTCTTTCCGGAGTGTGGGGGATGCAAAAAGCCGCAGGCAGGCGAGGACCTGGCAGGAAAAGGCTTCGTTGATTTCAAAGAGTTCAATGTCCTTCATCGGCACTTGTGTCTCCTTCAGAAGTCTCGCCGTCGAAAATACGGGGCCGAGGCCCATCTGTTCCGGCGGACAGCCGGAGTAGGCGTAGGCGCGCAGAAATCCGAGAGGCGGGACACCGAAAGATTTGGCGTCTTTTTCAAGCGAAACCAGCAAGGCCGCCGCGCCGTCCGTGACCGGGCAGGCGTTGCCGGCGGTGACCGTGCCGAATTTCCGGTCGAAGATCGGCCGCAGTTTTTCGAGGGCCTGCAGGGTCTGGTTTTCACGGGGGCCGATGTCCTGCGTGACCGACAGGTCCGGCGTGATCACCGGCAGAATTTCTTCGGCCAGCCGCTCCCGAGCCTGGACCGCCTTCTGGTGGCTCCGAAGCGCATACTCGTCCTGCTCGCGGCGCGATAAGACGAATTTTTTTGCGAGAACCTCGGCCGTCTGGCCCATTCCCATCCCGCAGACAGGATCGGTCAGGCCGAGCAGGAGCCCGATCTGCGGGGAAAAATCGCGGGGTCGGAATGCGGAGAGAACGCCGAGGCGGGCGCCGAGGGTCCTGGCTTTCTGCAGAGCCGCCAATTTTTCGGTGAAACTCCTCGGATAAAACAGCGGGATCCGGCTCATGTTCTCCGTCCCGCCCACCAGCATCAGTTTTCCACGGCCGGCGCGCAGACGCTCGAAAGCCGTCGTGACCGATTCCATGCCCGACGCGCAGTTGCGGTGGACGGTGACGGCCGGCGTTTCGATCGGGAGTCCCGCCAGGAGCGCCGACACCCGCGCGATGTTCGCCGCCTCCGCGGGCTGAGCGACATTTCCCAGGATCACTTCATCCACCGCGCCGGGCTCCAGTCCAGTGCGGTCGATCACTTCCCGCATCACCAGACGGGCCAGTTCATACGCCGGCAGATCCTTGAAGACGTCTCCCGATTTCACGAAGGGCGTGCGGACGCCGGCCAGAATCGCAAGGCGGTCGGGTTTCATGGGATTTCTATATCATAAACATTTGGAGCTTTCAGCCGTCAGCCTTCAGCTCTCAGCCCAAACCGGAGGCCATTTGACTTTCAAGAGATGTGGGAATATGTTTTAATCCGGTTGCTGTCACATCCTCCCCCCTTGAGGGGGAGGCTTGGAGGGGGGAAGAGGTTACTTTGGATACTCGGACGCCGATAACGGCTGAAAAGAGGAGTGCGGCTAGGCGTGCGGCTGTCCCGCCTTGGAGGCCATGCCATCCATGGCATGGCGGGTGAGGCGGGACCCCGCTTCCGTGCGGCTGTCGTATAATGGTAATACCCTAGCCTTCCAAGCTAGAGCCGCGGGTTCGATTCCCGCCAGCCGCTTAAAATATAATGGAAGACCGCCTGACTTTTTCCCGGATGACCGTTGAGGATCTGCCGGAGGTTCTGCGGATCGAGCAGGAAAGTTTTCCCTCGCCGTGGTCGCAGGCCATGTTTGAACGCGACATCCTGCACAACCCCCTCGCGCATATCAACACCGCCCGGGAATACGACAGGATCGTCGGGTACTATTCTCTTTGGAAAATCGTCGACGAGGGGCACCTGGTCACGCTCGCGGTCGATCCCCCGCTTCGCCGGCGGGGACTGGGCGAATTGATCTGCCGGGAAGTGATCCGGCAGGCGGGCGAACTTGGTGTCCGGAAAATCACGCTGGAAGTCCGCGAGACCAACCGCGACGCGATCCGGCTTTACAGCCGCTTCGGATTCATCAAGGCCGGGGTCCGGCTCAAGTACTACGAGGACACCACCGACGCCTGGATCATGGACCTCGAAGTATCCCCGCACCACGCCCATGAGGCTTCCGCTTGACCTTCGAAAAGACTTGAGACACAATCCCCTGAATGCCGATAAGGTTGGATAAGAAACAGGATTCGGAAGGGAGGTAGGACACGGTGCAATTTTTGTTGCCGGCATACGCGGCCGAAGGGGCGGCGCCGCCTGCGCCCGGGATTTTGATTCAGCTTCTGCCGTTCATTCTCATCATCTTCATTTTTTATTTTCTGCTCATCCGGCCCCAGAAAAAGCGCCAGGAGGAGCACCGTGTCATGATCGACGGTCTCAAAAAGGGAGATGACGTCGTCACGTCCGGCGGCATGTACGCGCAGGTGGCGGACGTCCGCGAAGACCACTTCGTGGTCAAGATCGCCGACAACGTCCGCGTGAAGATGACCAAATCATCCATCGCGAGCAAGCTGTCGGCGGGAACGGAGGAAAAAACGTCATGAATCCGCTCGTCCGCGCGCTCGCCCCTCTCATCGCGGCCGCCGCAATCGCCCTGCCCGCGGCCGGCGCCGAGAAGGCCGAGGATTATTACAAGGAGGGCTTCCGCAAGTTCGTCGAAAACAATTACCGGGCGTCCGCCGTCGAGTTCGCCAAGGCCATCGCCCTCAATCCCAACGTCCCCAAATACCATTTCTTCCTCGGCCGGACTTTCGAAAACCTCCGGGCGGAGGCCAAGGCCATCGAGTCCTACCGTGCGGCGGTCCGGCTCGACCCCAAACACATCCAGGCCATGACCCGGATCGGGATGATATTCCTCGATCAGGGCGCGCACCGGAAGGCCATCCAGGAATTCGAGCCGATTCTCCGCATCCGCGAGAACGATTTTGAAGCCCAATACCGCATCGGCCTTGCCTACTTCCAACTCGGCGACTACCCGGCCGCGCTCCGGTACCTCAGCAAGGCCGTCGAGGCGGAACCGAAAAATCCATACTCGATGGCCTACATGGGCCGCACGTATCTGGAGATGGGCGAATGGGCGAAGGCTGCGGAAATGCTGGCGAAGGCGATCGAGCTGGACAGTTCCAACGCCGAATTCTTTTTCTGGCTCGGCAGCGCCTACTACGCGCAGGGCGATTTCCGGAGCGACAAGGCCGAGTTCTGGCATTCCGCGCGGAATTTCCGGCGCGCGATCGAAATGGGATATTCGAACCCGACGAGCATATTCATGCTCGGCAATTCGCTCCTCCATCGCGGCATTTTTCTCACGCAGAACCACCAGGAACCGGAGGCAACCGAGCACCTTAAATCCGCCATCACGCAGTATCAGGCCGTCATCAAGGTCCAGCCCGACGCGTCGAACGCGTTCCTCAACCTCGGCATGGCCTATTACTCCATGAAAAAACTCGACGAAGCCCTCACGGCCATCCGCAAAGCCGTGGAACTCGAGCCGACCGTCGATTTCTTTCATGACTTCCGCGGCAACACCCTCTACGCGATGGGCCGGTTCGAGGAGGCCGTGGAGGCCTGGACCCTGGTGAAGGACCTGAACGAAAAATATGAGCCGCAGGCGATGGGCATTGTCGGGATCGAGGGCAAGCCGATGAAAGAGAAAATTCTGGCGGCTCGCCGCAAGAAATAGACTATAGACCCGCGCACACCATTCCCTTCGTGAACCGTCTTTTCACCGCAATCACCCTCATGCTTCTGGCGGGCATTCTCCTCCCGGCGACCGCCGTTGAACGAACGATCGCGGTCGAGAAGGAGGATGAAGCGGTGGCGCGGGAACAGCCGAAGGTGGACATCGGGTTTGCGTCGGAGAGCAAGCTTAAGACCGAACCCTCCGGGAAGGCCTTCTTCTTTCTTTCGAATGAATCGCCCTGGCCGGAAAAAGAGGCCCTGCCGCCCCTGCCGAAGCCTGTGTTGACCGTCAAGAAGCCCGAGCGCAAGCCCGCGCCGCCGGCGGGAATCGGCGGGCCTCAGCCCGAGGCGGATCCGGAGGCGGAGTCGCCGGAGACTACGGCCGTGAAGGCCGGAGTCAAGAAAGGCGATGAGGGCCGCAAGACCGCGCCGGCCGCGAAGGTCATCGATAAAACCAAAGTCAAACCGGTGAAGAAACCGGGGAGGCCCCTGCCCGACATCGACAAGCTTCTGGCTGAAGTCCGGCAATCGGCGAAACCGAAATGGTCAGACGCGCCAACACCTCGGCCCGCCGCCTCAGGCGGCCCGGCCCGGATCGAACCGACTGCCGGGCCGGTTGAACCGGCCATACAGGTAGCGGAGGTCGAAGGCGCCGTCGACATGGACGCGTTGGCGCGGGACCTGGAAAATTTTCAGAAGTCACCCGCCGTGAAACCCGCGGCGGTCGCCCCGGCATCCGAAACCGGAACCCCGTGGTGGTGGCTGGCCGCCAGCCTCACCGTTCTCGCGGCCGGCGGGTCCGTTCTCTACTGGATCAAACACCGGCGTCCGCACATCAGATCCCAGAGCGCAATTGACTCCGAAACTCGCGCCTATTTCAAAAAACTCTACGCTGAACAGCAAAAACGCGCCGCGCGAAGGCCTGTTCCCGTTGCCGCCGCACCCGCAACAGCAGACGAGCCGTACTACGCTCCGGCCGCAGAGGCCGCGCCCGAACCCGAAGACATTGAAATACCACCGCCAGACACGGCTGAGGAACCGAACATTTTTCTTCTGCCGCCGGAACTGGCCGAAGGCGTCTACCGCGAAGTCGTGATGCTGGCCGGAGCGGGCGAGACCGCCGAGACGATCGCCGGGAAACTGAGTTTGGGCGAGGGAGAGGTCCGGCTCGTGCTGGACATCGCGCGGCTCAGCCGGTACCAGACGGCCGGGGGGCGCGCCGCCTGATGAACCGGTCGCTCGCGCCGCGCTTCGCGATTCTCGCCTTCGTCATGATCGGCGCATACCTCTCGATGTATCCCTTGCAGGACAAAATCAAACTCGGCCTGGACCTCAAAGGCGGAATCCTTCTTTCAATGGAAGTCGAAACCGAACATATTCCGGAAGACAAGGTGGAGGAGGAAGTCGACAAGGCGATGCAGATCATTCGAAACCGCATCGACCAGTTCGGGCTCAGCTCGCCCGGCATCGGCCGCGAGGGAAGCAACAAGATCGTGGTGGAATTGCCGGGCGAAAAGGACCCGGAACGGGCCAAGGCCGTCATCGGCAAGACCGCCCGGCTGGAATTCCGGCTGGTGAACGACGATCTGCTGGCATCCGCTGTCGAGGGAAACGTCCCGGAGGGGTACGAACTCATCCACACGGACATCCGCGACCCGGTGACCCACGAGCGGACGGAGACGCGGCCGGTATTGGTCGAAAGCCGCGTCCTCATGACCGCTGAAAATCTTGAGCGCGCTTATCCGACATTCGATCAGATCACCGGCATGCCCAACATCGCCTTCAACTTCAACGATGCCGGCGCAACGCAGTTCGGTGAAATCACGTCCCGGAACGTCAACCGGCGGCTCGCCATCATCCTCGACGGAGTCGTTCAATCGGCGCCGGTCATTCGAAGCGCGATTCTGGGCGGGCACGGAGTCATTGAGGGGCGGTTTACGATGGAGGAGGCCAAAGATCTCGCGGTCGTCCTCAACGCCGGCGCGCTTCCGGCGGAAATCCGGATCATCGAGGAACGCGCCGTCGGGCCGTCTCTCGGGCTTGACTCCATCGTCAAGGGCCTCTGGGCGTCGGCCCTCGGGTTTGCTCTCACGGTCGGGTTTGTGGTGGTGTGGTATCGGTTCGCCGGCCTCATCGCCACCGTGGCCCTTCTGGCGAATATCATTCTGGTGCTGGGATCGATGGCGCTCATGGGCGGAACCCTGACGCTTCCGGGAATCGCGGGATTGCTTCTGACCGTCGCCATGGCCGTCGACGCCAACGTCCTGGTGTATGAACGCATCAAGGAGGAATTGCGCTCCGGCCACACCCTGAGGACCGCGGTCGACGCCGGATTTTCACGGGCCTTCATGACCATCCTCGACTCCAACCTCACGACCTTCATCACGGCCGTCGTCCTGTACAAATTCGGCGCCGGGCCGGTCCGGGGATTTGCCGTCACGCTCATGGTCGGCATCCTCGCCAGCATGTTCACCGCCCTCTTTGGATGCCGCACCCTGTTTCTTTTTTGTCTTCGAAATCCACGGATGCTGAGGATGGCCATCTGATGCAGACGAAGAATCCCTCCCCGAAATCTCCCTGGTCGTTTGATTTTATTGGATTGAGGAATCTGGCATTTGCCCTGTCCGGAGGGAGCGTCCTGATCCTCTGGATATGGACGCTGACCACGGGCGGCCTCCAGTACGGAATCGACTTCACGGGCGGCATCCGGCACATTTTTAAATTCAACCGGGCGAGCACGCCGGAACTGTTGTCGGAAGTCCGGGAGGCGGCGACCCTGGCGGATCCGTCGGCCATGGTCCAGAACATCGGCAAGCCCGATGAGGGCGAGGTGGTGATCCAGGTCAAGGGATTTGAGCTGGTGGCAAAGGCGTCATCGGAAATTTCCAAGGCGCCGCTCCGGGATGCGCAGGACCTCAGGGACCGCCTCGCCGGATTCGCCATTTTCGATACCGGCTTTTACGAGAGTCTTGAAATGGAAACCGGACCGCCGCCGGCGCCCCGGGTCATCAAGGCTGTCTCCGATTACATCAACGACGCCACGGCGCGGCGGCTCATCGTGGAATTGGAACGCCGGTTCGGGCCCGGCTCGGCCGGGGCGCCAGCGGACCGGATCAACCTCAACACCCTGCCGACGGCGCAGAGACTCTCGGCGGCGATTCAGACCGAAGCCCTGCGGCAGCTTGCCGCGCAACTGCTCGACCGGATGGGATCGGCCAAGGCCGTGGACGAACTGGCGCCCTTGCTCAAAGACGCGAAGCTGGACTCGGCGCCCTTCCAGGCCGCATTTCTCCTGCGGGCCCCGGACCTCGAAGAAATCAAGACAGACCTGCATGACTATGCCGGCGCACCGGCTCGGCTGGCGGCGGATCTGGCGAAACTGTACCCGCGCGCGTTTGTCGATGAGATGATGCCGGCGGCGAACCGGATCATCGCTGAAAAAGAAAAACGCGGGCTGTTCGATTCGGTGGAGTCGGCCGCCGCCCTGGCGTCCGGCCCCCAGACAGCCCTGATGAAACAAATTCTCACCGAGTCTTTCTACGCGGGGCCGTTCGTGCTCATCAAAACCGACCAGGTCTCCTCCCGCATCGGCGCGGAACTCCGGCAGAAAGCCCTCGTGGTCATCGGGCTTTCTCTGCTCGTCATGCTGCTGTACATCTGGGTCCGGTTTGAATTCCGGTTTGGCGTCGGCGCGATCGTCACGCTCCTTCACGATGCCCTGACCGTCATCCCGCTGATGACGGTGCTCGGATACGAATATGACATCAACCTCATCGCCGCGATCCTCACGATCATCGGATATTCCCTGAACGACACGATTGTCGTGTACGACCGCATCCGCGAGAACATCGCCGGCATGCGCGGCTCGGACCTCAAGACCATCATCAACACCAGCGTCGTCCAGACCCTCTCCCGGACCGTCGTCACCGGTGTCACGTCGCTTCTGGCGGTCCTCGCCCTGTTCTTCTTCGGCGGGCCGGTGCTGGAGGGATTTTCCCTGGCGCTCTTCATCGGAATCCTGGTGGGGACCTACTCGTCGATTTTCGTCTCCAGCCCCGTCGTCTACCTCTGGCCGGCCAAAAAATAGGACCGGGTTGGCGTTGACCGAACCGTCCGTCCGGCGCGCGCAGGATCGGGCGATATCGAGATTCTTTCGGCTCTACCTTCAGCCGTTCCACCCGTACACGACAGATCTCTTTGAACGGGCGCGCCTGCCCGCGAACGCCGTCTCCAGTGTGGAAGACCTCGCCAAACTGCCGTTTCTGTCGAAAAAAGACTTGCTGGCGTCGCCTTCGGCGCCGGACCGGTTTAAAAAATTTATTCTGACGCCGACCCCCGAGGCCCTGCGGCGGGCGTGGCCGTTCTGGAGGATGATCGGCGTTCTCGCGGCAAAGCGAAAATTCAGGGAAAGTTTTTATCCCATGCTCCTCACGGCAACCACCGGGCGGGCGGCCGAGCCAGTCTCTTTTATCTACGCGCGCCGCGACCTCGACATTCTATCCGACGCGGGGCGGCGGCTCCTCGATGTCTTCGGCTTGAAATATCCGGACCGCGTGCTTTCCGTTTTCCCCTACGCGCCGCACCTCGCGTTCTGGCAATGCTGTCTCGCGGGATTCGCGTCCGACGTCTTCATGGTCCAGTCCGGCGGCGGCAAAGTGATGGGGACGGAAGGCAATCTGAGGATGCTGGACAAGCTCAAGCCCACGACGATCGTCGGTGTCCCCAGTTTCGTGTATCATCTGCTCCGGGAGGCCTTGGCCGCCAAGCTCAGTCTGGCCCAGGTTCGGAAAGTCGTTCTGGGCGCGGAAAAAGTTCCGCCGGGGATGAAACGGAAAATGATCTCGCTCTTGCGCGAGAGCGGCGCTCAAGACCCGCTCATTTTTTCGACCTACGCCTTCACCGAGGCAAAAAAAGCCTGGGGAGAATGCCCGACGGCCGATCCGGAAGTATCGAGCGGCTATCACCTGACGCCCGACCTTGACCTCCTGCAGATTGCCGACCCGGTCACCGGGAAAATTCTGCCGCCGGAAACGCCGGGCGAAATCGTCTACACGCCGCTGGCGGGCGCGGGCACGCTGGTCTACCGGTACCGAACCGGCGACATCGCCGAAGGCGGCATCACCTACCGTCCGTGTCCGCACTGCGGTCGGGACGTTCCGCGTCTCATGGGACCGATCTCGCGCGTGTCGAACATCAAGGACCTCAAGCTGACCAAGATCAAGGGCACGCTGGTCAATCTCAACAACCTTGCGGAGATTCTCGACGACTCGGAGGATCTCGAGGAATGGCAGATCGAGATCCGGAAAAAGGACAACGATCCGCACGAGATCGATGAAGTCATCCTCTACATCGCGGTCCGGATCGGACGGCCGGAAAACGAGATCGCCGAAAAAATAAACCGGGAACTCCGCGCCGCCTGCGAAATAACGCCGAACGACACCCGGATACTGCCGCTCAAGGAAATGGTCGACCGCATCCGCGTGGAGACCGCGCTCAAGGAAGTGCGGATTCTGGATCTGAGGCCGAAGACATGACTTCCTCTCTCTCGCCCGGTTGGCGCCATCGCTGTCCGTTCTGCAATTGGACCGAACCCGACACGGACGCCATTGTTTACACGTGCGGGTCCTGCGGAAAAAATGTCGAAATCGAAATGGTCCTTTCACGCGAGATCGCGCGGCGGCTCAAGGATTCCCGAATCCCCGGCATGGACCGCTGGCGGCCTGTCCTGCCGATACGGCCCGGGACGCCGGCCATTCCCCTGCTCATCGGAGACACGCCGCTGTACGACTCGGCGGCGCTGGCAAAAGATACGGGATTTTCGCGCGTCCTGGTCAAGGACGACGGGCGGCTCCCGTCGGCCTCCTTCAAAGACCGCGCCAGCGCGGTCGCAATCCTGCGGGCGATGAACCTCGGCCGGAAGACCATTGTCGCCGCGTCAACCGGAAACGCCGCGGCGTCTCTCGCGTGTCTCTCCGCCGCGGTGGGACTGCGGGCGCTGATCTTCCTCCCAGCCGCCGCGCCCGAAGCGAAAATTGCCCAGCTTCTGGTGTTCGGCGCGACGGTTTTTGCCGTCGATGGAACCTATGACGACGCGTTCGATCTGTCGGTCGAGGCCACGCGGACCTTCGGGCTTTTCAACCGCAACACCGGCCTCAACCCCTTCACGCGGGAAGGCAAAAAACTCTGTGCGTACGAAATCGCGATGCAGATGAACTGGTCCGTCCCCGACTACGTCCTGATCGCCACCGGCGACGGGAACATCATCTCCGGCGTGGCAAAAGGATTTTTCGAACTGAAGACCCTGGGCCTCACGCGGGCAGTTCCCCGGATGATCGCGGCGCAGTCCGTCAAAAGCAACGCTATCGCGCGCGCGCTCAAAACGGGAACGCTGAAACCCGTGAACGCGACCACCGTCGCGGACTCCATCAGCGTGAGCCTCCCACGGGACGGCGATATCGCGATTGACTGCATCCGGCGCTCGCGGGGATTCGCGATCGAGGTTTCCGACCGGGAAATTCTCTCGGCCATTCCGTATCTTGCGAGGAAAGCGGGCGTGTTCGCCGAACCGGCCGCGGCCTGCGCCGTCGCGGCGCTCCGGAAAGCCGCGAGATCGCGGCTGATCCCGAAACGCGCAAGCGTTCTCTGCCTGATTTCCGGAAACGGCCTCAAAGACATCAAGTCGGCCAAATCATCCGTTCAGAAAATATCCAAAGCCATCCCCGTCACCCGAAAAACCGCCCTCCAAACTCTGGAACGGATCTTGTGATCCGGGTCCTCATGATCCACCACGCCCTCGATCCGCTGGGAGGGCGCGGCGGGAGGACGATCCGGCGGCTTCTCGAATTTCTGGGAAACGACCCCGCCGTCCACATTGATTTCCTGACCATCTCCGACCGCCCGGTCTATCAGTCCGAATCGATTCACTCGGGCGTGACGACGCACCGGCTCAATGTTTACAAAAAAACCCAGGGAAAAATAACGGCGGACGAACTCTTCGAATTCCAGGCGAAATCCTACATCTTTATCCTGCGAACATCGCGGAACGTCCGCTACGATCTGATCCACGCCCTCGGCATTTTTCCGGAAGCTTATACCGCATGGGCCTTCCGCCGCCGGATTCCATACGCCCTGAGTCTCATGCCGTCCACCCCCGCCGGCGCCCGGGAATTCGCGGCACTCTCCGGACCCTGCAAACGCCAAGCCCGGCGGGTCTTCAACCACACCGCCGGGCTTGGTGGACCATCACTTCACAAAATCGCGAAATCGTATCTCGAAACCTATCGCCGCTAAATAGGGGTCATTCCGTCAATCTGTCAATTTGGGGAATAGGAATAGGGAATAGGGGTCATTCCCTTAGTTTATTAGTTTTGGCCAAAACTAAGTCACTATTCAGCCCATCCGTCATTCCCGCGAAAGCGGGAATCCAGTCCGCTTCGAGGCTCTGGATGCCCGCCTTCGCGGGCATGACGACAACCTGACGGTTGCAAAACTAATAAACTAAGGGAATGACCCCTTCTACTCCTTCTACCTTTCTACCTTCTACCCTTCTACGCCTTTAAGACTTTGGACGCACCTTGACTTTCCGTCGGGCCGCGTCTACGGCAGTTTGAATTTCAGCCGCTTTGTCCTTGATGGATTGCGCTTTGATCTTGGCGTCCATGTATCGCTCCGTCTCCATGGACTGGTCGACTTCGGCGAGAAGACCGTTGAGGGTCTGAATATCCGTGGTCATCGCGTCGATGTCGGCTTGCGATCCCTTACCGCGGGGCGCCGACCGGAGCGCCTTTGAGGCCATCTCGACGGAAGACCTCGCCTCGGCCGCCAGACTCATCGCTTCCTGCCGGACCGCTTCCTTGCCGGTCGTCGCCGCCTCGCCGGCGCGCCGCGCCGCCTCGGTGGCCTCCATGTAGAGGGTCTTCGACTGATCGTAATTTCGAAGCAAAATAAATTTGCCGTTCTGCGCTTCGACCTCGGCCTGGGCCTGGGCCATCGCCGTCTGGGCGGCGGTATGTTCAGCGGGGGCGTAAATTTCAGCCTGACTTGCCATCGCGGCCTGCATCGCCTCCGTCGCTTCGTTCATTTCCATCTCCGGCGGTTTGCCGCAACCCGCCGTCAGCATCCCAACAACAACCACCAACCCCACTCCAATCCAACTCCGAACCATACTTTCTTCTCCCTAAGGTACCTTCTGCATAACTTGAAACCGCGGGCCGTTCGCTCCACTGCAAATCGGCGCGCGGTTTTTCATGACTGTGACGATCTATGCGATGCCGGCCCGGCCTGAACATCACCCGGCCCGGATTCGACGGCGGATTATATCCGCCGCGGGCAATTGTCAAGATGCGCAGTCAGGGCGTGGATTCGAACAGGCGATCCAGCGCGTAAAACCGGCGGCCCTCTTCCGTGAAGAGATGGACGACGACGCCGAGGTAATCGACGAGGACCCATCGCTCGGAGGGAGAACCCGAGCCGCCGTGGCCTTCGACGTGGTGCGCCGCGGTTCCAGCCTCCCGCATCTTTTCAAGGAGATGGTCCGCCAGGCTGTGCAGATGCCGGGTTCCGGCGGCGGTGGCGATGATGAAGGCGTCGGCGACATGGTTGGTCAGAAGAATGTGGCGGATCTCCGTCGCTTTCTGGTCGTCCAGGATCTTCATGATCTGCGCGGCCGCGGCCGACGGGCGAGCGGCGGCAACCGGACGGCGACGGGGTTTGACCTTAGGCTTGGGCAAGGTTACTCAATGTGTTCGTAGAGATGGGTCCGCTTTTTCGGGATGAAACCCGCCTCGGCAATCAGTTCCCGGAGACGCTTTTCGGTCGTGGTATGAATCGTGCCGGCGGCGGCCACGACGTTTTCCTCGATCATGACACTGCCCATGTCGTCGGCGCCGAAAAAAAGCGCCAGCTGGCCGATCTTCTCGCCCTGCGTCGGCCATGAGGATTGAATGTGAGGGACGTTGTCGAGAAATATCCGGCAGAGCGCCAGATGCTTGAGATATTCCGTCGCGCCGACCGACCGGCCGCCGCGGCGGGTTCCGGTCGGCTGATACGTCCAGGTGATGAACGCCGTAAATCCGCCGGTCTCCTCCTGCAAAGCCCGGAGCCGTTCCAAGTGCGCGAGGCGGTCCTCGACGGATTCCTCAAACCCGATCACTTGCGTACAGGTCGACCGGATTCCCAGCCGGTGCGCGGTTCGATGGATCTCAAACCAGTCCTCCACCCCGCACTGCGACCGGTTGACCTCTTTGCGGAGGTCCTCCACCAGGATTTCCGCGCCGCCGCCCGGGAGGGTCCGAAGTCCGGCCGACTGGAGCGTCCGTAGAATTTCCTCAAAGGATTTTTTTGAAATCTTCGCGATGAAAAAAATCTCCTCCGCTGAAAGTCCGTGAATATGGATGGCCGGAAAGGCCTCGCGGATGCCCGAAAAAAGGTCCACGTAATACTGGAGACCCAGTTTCGGGTTCAGCCCGCCCTGAATGAGAATGCCGGTGCCGCCGATGTCGAGTGTCTCCCGGATTTTTTGGTGGATGGTTGCCTCCGGCAAAACATATCCGCCGGTTTCGTGCGGAAACCGGAAAAACGCGCAGAACGTACAGCCTGTGACGCAGACATTCGTGTAGTTGATGTTGCGGTCGATCACGTACGTGACGACGCCGTCTGGATGCATCTCCCTGCGCTGCGCGAAGGCCAGCTCGCCGAGTTCCGGCAGGGACGCGCGGGCGTAGAGGTCGGCGCCGTCTTCGACCGACAGTCGCGAGGCGATCAAGGGCGCGGGAAGGAGGGTGATCCCGCGGGGTTTGAAGCGCCGCGGGAGGGCGGAAGAGAAACGCCGCCGGAGAGAAACGGCGCGCATTTTTCCCGGAAGCGTTCAATCGCGTCCAAGTGCGATTTGCCGAGCCTGTAGGTCATGTTCTTTTTGAAGTAGGTGACGATTTCCCAGGACGAGAGTCCCTTGCATCCTGACTTTCGGTGCGCCAGCGAGTCGAGCCGGCTCAGGCCCTGGACAGACGCGTCGGTAAACAGTTTGGCCATCTCAGACCGGCGCGGGTGGTCCGTCCGGGCCGCCCAGACGGCGAAGACAAACGGGAGATCCGTCAGGCGGCGCCAGCGGTCCACAAGATCAAAATCGAGCCGGGAGTCCCGGCGGCGCGCCAGCGCCTCGTCGCCGATGAGCAGCGC
>JACQOF010000025.1 GCA_016202645.1 bacterium | reverse complement strand
GCGGCTGATGGTCACGAGAACTTTGTCGATCGAAATCGGTTTTTCGAGGAAGTCAAACGCGCCTTCCTTGACCGCCTGCACCGCCTCCTGGAGGGTTGCATTGCCCGAGATCATGACGACGGGAATTCCCAGATCGAGAAATTGCCGCATCACCCAGAGACCGGCCGGCGTCAGAGACGCCGGCACTTGGTGCCGCGGAGCGGCTGATCCGTCGCAACCCGGCATCCGCACGTCGACGAGCGCCAGGTCCGGATGCGCGCGCGAGACCGCCGCGAGCGCGGATTCGGCGTCGGACGCGGTTGAAACTTCATATCCCTCCCGCGACAGACCGATGGAGAGACTTTCCCGGATGCCGGATTCGTCGTCGACGACCAGGATGTGCCGGCTCATCGCGCCCCTCCGACAGGCGCGGCGGTTTCCGCGAACGGCAGTTTCATCCGGAAGGCCGCGCCGGGCGCGTCGGAAAACGGCGATGGATCGATCAAATCCAGATCGCCGCCGTGCTCGATCATGATCTTGCGGCTGACCGCCAGACCCAGTCCCGTTCCGCCGGGTTTGGTCGTGAAATAGGGCGAAAAGAGGCTGCCGCGGCGGGCGGCCGGAATACCGGGGCCGTCATCCGCGAAAACAAGGACCGCATGCCGGTTCTCCCGGGACGTTTCGAGGTGAACAGTCCGCGCGCCGGATTCGGCGGCGTTCCGAGTCAGGTTCTGAAGAACCTCCGCGAACATTCCGGCGTCGATCGGGACCGGCGGAATATCCGGGTCATACCGTTCGATCCACCGGACGCCTTCAAGTTTCCCCCGGAATCCATCGATCGAGCGGCGCACCGCCGCGTTTAAATCCGCGGGCGCGGGACTTGGCGAGGGGAATCTGGCGAAGGCCGAAAATTCCGAAAGAAGTTTTTCCAAATGAGCGATTTCGTCGAGGATCACCGCGGAGCCGCGTCCGGCGAGCTGGGGCAGGGCCGGATCGTTTTCGCGGGCCGCCCGCGCCAGGGTCGTCGCCGTGAGCTTGACGGGCGAAAGCGGATTTTTGATCTCGTGCGCCAGCATCCGCGCCGCGTCCTGCCACGCCCCCAGGCGCTCAGCGGCAAGGCGCTTCTGCTCGGACTCGTCGAGGCTCGACGCCATTTTCGAAAAAGCCTCCGTGAGGTCTCCGATCTCGTCCCGGGACGGCGGCGGCAGATCAAGTTTCCGGCGGCCCCTGGAAATTTCGCCGGCGGCGGCCGCAAGACGCCTCAGGGGGGACGTCACGCTCCGGGGAACCCAGAGGACCACCAGCGCCACCGCGAGCGCGGCGATCACAAAAATACCGGCGATTCGCAGGATGAGCCGGCCGAACACCGCGCGGCTTTCGGCGTCGGACTTGGAAAACACGAATGTTCCCAGCGCTGATCCGTCCGCGAGCCGCCAGGGTTTCGTGACGACCACGTCAAACGTCAGCGGCCGGGCGCGCGGCAGATTGGACTCGGCGGCGGTCAGAAGCGCCACGTCGCCGGAAAAGAGCCGGCCCATGTCCGCCAGAACATCCGATAGATCCAATCCGCCCTCAACTTCGCCCACGCCGCGTCCCTGCAACCGCACCGGCAGGCGCAAACGCAAAATGGCTGATCCCGACGTCAAATACACGGCACCTGGCGCCGCCGTATCGGCAGGATCGCCGAAATCGGCCACCCGGTGTCCGCGCGCCAATACGACGCCGTCTGGTGAAATGGCCGTGAGTTCCCGCAGGCCGGCAGACGACATTCGGGCGTTCATGACTTCAATGAGACGGCGCTGGGAAGGGCCGCTCTGTGCGGCCTCCCGGAACAAGAGTCCAATCTGGTAGTCCTGAGCGAGTCCTGACAGGAAATCTGAGAGAACTTTCGAGCGCGCATCCGCCTGCCCGGTCGCCGATTCCGCCAGGCGGCTCGCTTCTTCGGCGCTCCGTTCGGCGAAGGTCACCCGGACCTGCCAATACAGAATCCCGGCGAGCGCGGACATGATGAAAATCAGCAGGCAGCCCAGGAATAACCCGAGACGCAGATGCAGGCGCACGGCGGATCAGGGCGCCATCCAGATTTGCTGTGGGCGGAACCATTCGCCGGACGGCGCAAACGCCCTCTCGATCCGCTCTCCCAGCACCACATACTTCGACAGCCAGAAGAGCGGGACAACCGGCAGATCCGCCATGAGCAGATCATGAGCGGCGTCGATGTCTCCACCGGGACGGATCAAGACATCGAAGACGCTGTTCGCGTATCCCGTCACGTTGTCCGGGCCGCCGGACGAAAGATGCCGGGCAAGCCAAAGCCGGAACGCCGCGGCGAGGTTCACGAAGGTGTGAACCGGCGCCGGCTCGTGCAAAAGCGGCAAGATCGCCATGTCAAACTCGCCCGACCGGAGGCGGCGGTCGTATTTCGGCCATGCTTCCCGTTCGATGCGGACCGTAACGCCCACGGATTTCAGATCCGCCGATATCCGTTCAGCCGCCATCCGCAAATCCGGGCGCTCGTCCGGAATGAGAAGTCCCGCGCGGACCGGCGGCGCGGACTTGAGCAGCCGCCGGGCGGCCGGAACGGAGCGGGCGGGCTGGGGAATTCCCGGAAACATCGGGAACCTGCGCTCGACCGGATAAAATCCCTCGGCCTGAATGCCCCGGTTGTTCAGAAGAACTTCCAGCATGGCCCGCCGGTCGATCGTCCGAGCCGCCGCATGCCGGAAGGAGACTTCTGAAAACGGCATGCGCGACAAATTAAACAGCAGGGCCTGAAGCTCCGTCCGCGGCGTGCGGATGATCCGGTCCATGTAGTCCACGGAACCGGTATACTTGGAAAATTCGACGTCGGAAAGTTCATGAAGGTCCGATTCGCCAAGTTCAAACTTCGCCTGCCGATCCCCCGCGTCGGTGTCAATCTGGACAACCACGGTCTCGGCCATCCGCGAGTTCGCCGGACCGGAAGACGGAGACGCGCGGCGGACGAGCAGAATCCTGTCCGGGCCCACCGATTCGATCCGGTACAGGCCCGGTCCCGGATCGCCGCCCCAAAGCGGCGCCTCAACCGGCCTGAAAATCGGATCGGCGAGCGCCTGTGAAAGAACCACGGGATCGGCGCCTGTTTGGAGATGAATTTCTGTATCGGAAACAGCGGTGAATCGAAAGTCTCCAAGCAGAAATCGCGCCGCCGCGAGGGCCCGGCGGTTATTCATCAGATTCGACAGGCGGCCCGCGGCGATGGGTTCTTCGATCCCGCCGGACGGCCGGATTCGAAGTCGATACATTCGACTGGAGCCATCCGGAGGGAGTTCCGTCCATTCGACCAGATCGTTCAGGGTGACCGACACGGCATCGAGCAGGAGCCGGTCCGCCGGCGTGACCGGAGGCCACGCCGGCGCGCCGCCCGGGCCGCTCGGCGCGGTGGAGAGAGAAACCCGGAGAACGCCAGCGGGTGCCCGGCCCGGCGTGTGCGGCGCCGGATCATCCGGCCGGCCCGGTGGAAACGCCGGAACCTCCGTGTCGTCCGCCTGAAAATCCAGAATGTCGGGCAGAACATACTCCGCCGCAAAGCGGGTGTCGCCCGAACGCGGATCCCTCAGGATCACGGTCGCGGCGAACTGCGTGTCGGACTGTTTTCTCAAATGACCGATGAGCGACGCCGGCGTATCCGCCGAGGAAATGTGAATGGGGCCGGCCCCCAGGGTCCGGAGGTAGGCGACAAGCAGTCCTTGAAACACCCGCGGCAAGACCATTCGCCTGCCAACGCCGCCGGACCACTCGGTCTCTCCCTCGACGTACCGAAAGGGCTCGACCGCCAGACCGGAGAGCCGGGATGCGGGCCGGACAAGATCGTCTTTTCGAACCACCAGGCCGACGCTCGTGTCAACGCCGGCCCAGGCCAGCCGGCCCATGCCGGATTCGATCTCGCCGCGGCCCAGCTCCGCCGGATCGCCGGCCCTGAAAAAAATCACCGGCATGCCCGGCTCGATCGGATCCGCGATCAGACCTGAAAAATAGACGCGGCGGCCGTCCGCGTCGACGTGAGTGACCACCCCGACCCGCGGTTTCAGCCGCTCCCAGACGTCGGCTGCGGCGCGCTCGGCCGCGGCCTCCCACGGCTCCGCGGATGAGTCCATGGATATCAAGATCGCCATTCCCAGAGCGGCCCAGCGCGCGACGCGTACCATGTTCTGGAGGGTGTCTTTCACTGGAAAGTATTTCAAGTCCGAATGGGACTATGCTAGCCTGTGGGCCGATGGAAAACGTGTCGGTGGACCGGAAAATGGACCATGTCATCAAGCGCGACGGCCGGATCGTCCCTTTTACGAAACTCCGCATCGCCAACGCGATCTTTCGCGCCGCGGTCGCGGTCGGAGAACGGAGCCGCGACGAGGCCGACCGCATGGCCGGGCAGGTCATGGACCAGGCCGCCCGAATCCCCTGGGCCGGAGAATACCCGTCGGTCGAGGAGATCCAGGACGTGGTCGAAAAAATTCTCATTGAAAACGGCAAGTCCCAGATCGGGAAGGCGTACATCCTCTATCGCTCGGAACGCGCCAGAAAACGGACCGGACGCGCGAGCCACGATCCCCACAAGGGCGATCCCATTCCGTGGAAAAAAATCTGGCAGGTCCTCAACTGGGCCATCGACCACAACCTGCATACCGTCCAGTCCCTGAACGACCGCGTACGCGCCGGACAGTTCGGATCGATCGTCCGCGAGTCGGAGGACGCCTACCAGCTCGACATCGCGCGCGCGGCGGACGCGATTCTCGCGCGCAAGGGCGAAATCCGCGTCGTCATCGTCGCCGGGCCGTCGTCCTCCGGCAAGACGACCACCACCATCAAGCTCAGCGGGGCCCTGGCGCGGGAGGGATTTCGATTTGTGCCGTTTCACGTTGACCATTATTTTCATGACTTGGACAAGCACCCGAAGGACGAATACGGCGATTACGACTACGAAACCCCCCAGGCCCTCGACCTCGCGATGATCAATGACCATCTCACGAGACTGCTTCGCGGAGAAACCGTGCGCGTTCCCAAGTTCGACTACAAGGCCGGCAAGCGGATCGACAACGACCACGAGATGAAACTTGCCCAGAATGAGATTCTGCTGATCGATTCCCTGCACGGGCTCTATGGCGGGATGACCGGGAACATCCCGAACGAAAAAAAATTCCGCCTCTACATCGAGACCCTTCTGCAGATGCGCGACCCCGAGGGCCGTTACATCCGCTGGGCCGACCTCCGGATGCTCCGGCGGATGACCCGGGACAAGGACCAGCGCTTCGTCGATCCCCGGTTCACCGTCGAGCACTGGCGCTACGTCCGGGATTCGGAACTCGACCACATCGTGCCCTTCGTCAACTCCGTCGATATCATCATCAACGGGTCCCTGCCCTATGAACTCCTCGTCATGAAAAAACGATGGCTGAAACCGTTCCGGGAATGGGCGCCGGACTACGCCGCGCGCGCCGACCGGCGGGACGCTTCGGAACGGGTCAGCCGCGTCCTCGCGATATTTGAAACGCTCGCGGACATCACCGACGCGGACGAGACCGCCATTCCCGACACCGCCCTCATCCGCGAGTTCATCGGCGGGTCGGCCTATCGATACTGATCGGGCGCCGCGTTTCGGCCCGGAGCCCCAGCCGTGAGCAACGTCGCCACCAACCGCAAGGCATTCGCTGATTATGAAATCCTCGAGAAATACGAGGCGGGCATCGAACTTCTCGGCAGCGAGGTCAAGTCGATTCGGGAGGGGAACGTCAACTTAAGAGACTCCTTCGCCATCCTCCGCGGATCGGAACTCTATCTCCTCAACTGCCACATCTCCCCCTATAAACAGGCCGGCCCGCGAGCGCCCGATCCGGCCCGGTCCAGGAAACTTCTCCTCCACCGTCAGGAAATCAACCGCCTGATCGGCAAGGCCCAGCAGAAAGGCCTGACCCTCGTGCCGCTGAGCCTCTATTTCAACAAGCGAAATTTGGTCAAGGTGGAATTGGCGCTCGGCAAAGGCAAAACCCACGCCGACCGGCGCCAAGACATCCGTAAGCGGGACGTCCAGCGGGAAATCGCGCGAGCCCTCAAACACCGGCAGCGTTGACTGCAAAGCACAACTTACCTATGTTGTACTAACGTTGCATTATGTGGGTTAATCTGATTATTGTCAGACTACTTCATCACCATCGCCGAACGAGGAGCCCGAATGCCCGAAAAGGAAGCCACAGCTCGCATCAAGATCAACAGGCTGCTTGAAGCATCGGGCTGGCGGTTCTTTCCCGACGGCAAGGCCCCCGCCAACATCCGGCTCGAACCAACTGTCGCCATCAAGTCGCCTGATCTCGACGCGCTTGGCGATGACTTCGAGACGACCGAACGCGGCTTCGTCGATTTTCTGTTGCTCGACGCGCGGGGCTTCCCGCTCATCGTTCTGGAGGCCAAGGCCATCCCGGCCATCAAGAATTACTTCAAGGCCTACGTCACCAGCGATCAGGTGCGCCACATCATCGAGAGCCGCCACTTTACCGATCTGGCCACCAACCCGATTTTTTCCACAAACGATTTCCGCGCCGTGCCGGAAAAGTACCGCGCGCTCATCCCTGAATACGTCAAGGACTATGTCTCCTTGAACCAGTTCGCCGCCTGAGCCATGAAATCGAGGAGCACTTATGGGTAAAGCGCTGAAAGCAATCATGCGGGTGAAGGGGACGGCCGTTACTGTCCTAACGCAAAGGGAAGACGACTATATTTCCCTAACGGATATTGCCCGCCACAAGAATTCAGAGCGCATTGACGACCTGATTCGTAATTGGCTCAGAAACCGCAATACCATCGAATTTCTCGGCGTTTGGGAGCGGCTTAATAATCCTGTTTTTAAACCCGTCGAATTCGACGGGATTAGAATTCAGGCGGGTTTGAACAGTTTTACCCTGACCCCGAAGCAATGGATTGAGAAAACCGCCGCCATCGGGATTGTTTCCCGACCCGGACGATACGGGGGAACTTTCGCCCATATGAAACTGTCACAGGGGGAACGCCTCAAACGTCTGAATGAAATCGCCATCCGCCAGATGCAGGTGTTGACCTCCGTTCCGGCAGTCAAGAAACTCAAGGGATAGATAATGCTCGACACCGACACCAAACGCCGCATCGACACCGCCCGCAACATCCTCGTCGGTAAAGTGCCAGACCCCAAGAGCCAGGTCGAGCAGATCACCATCGCGCTCATCTACAGCGCTGACCGGCCATTGACTTCCCGGAATGCCGGAGTTAAACACGCAGAATCCTTTCCGCAAGAACCAGCGGATGGACGGGACAGGACTTCACATCATAGGAGGACAAAATGAAAATCGCTTCACGGAAAAACGGCGTCGTCGCCGCGGCCGTCGCCGGTCTCTTGACGGTCGGCTTTGCTCAAATCGGATGCGGCAAACCGCCGGCGCCTACCGCGCCAGAGCCCTCGCAGCCCGAGGCAACGGACGGGGCCATGGAAAAGCACGCCTGCAAGGGCATGAATGCGTGCCAGGGCCAGGGCGGATGCGCGGTTGAGGGGAAAAATGCCTGCAAAGGCCACAACGAATGCAAGGGGCAGGGCGGCTGTAAGACCACCTAAAGGGCCGACGGGTTCTTTTTCACTCGCTCCGGATACGAAAAATGTTTTTAATGCCCCCAACCTGGGGATCGGGCTTGGTCTGCGCATTCCCCATTATCGGGATATCCTGACCGACCGGCCGGACGTCGGATGGTTCGAGATCATCTCCGAAAACTTCATGGTGGAGGGCGGCCGGCCGATTTACTTTCTCCAGCAGTTTCTCGAACACTACCCCGTCGTGCATCACGGCGTGTCGATGTCGATCGGCAGTACAGATCCGCTTGATCGCGAGTACCTCCGGAAGCTCAAACGCCTCAGTAAACTCACCGGTTCCCCCTGGTTCTCCGACCACCTCTGCTGGTGCAAACACAGCGCGCACCAGATGCACAATCTCCTGCCGCTCCCTTACACGCGCGCGACGGCGGACCACGTGGCGCGGAAGGCCCGTATCGTGCAGGATTATCTCGAAAAACCGTTTCTTCTCGAAAACCTGTCGAGCTACGTCGAGTTTCAAAGTTCAGAAATGACCGAGTGGGAGTTTCTCACGGCTGTTGTCGAAAAGGCCGGATGCGGAATTTTGCTCGACGTCAACAACATCTACGTCTCCGCGCGGAACCACGAATTTGATCCGCTGGACTACCTGCGCGGCATCCCTCACAAGCGCGTGGTGCAGATTCATGTCGCGGGTCACACCGATTATGGAACTTACGTCCTCGACACCCACGATCATCCGGTACGGGACGAAGTCTGGGACCTCTATCGCGAGGCCTGCAGGCTCGTCGGCGGCGTTTCGATGATGCTGGAACGCGACGACAACATCCCGCCGTTCAAGGACGTTCACGCGGAGGCCCTCAAGGCCCGGGACATCCAGGAGGCGCTCTATGCGCCCGGCGCATCGCGGCCGTAATCCGGCCGATTTGTCGGACCTCCAGAAATGGTTCTGCCGGGCCATCCGCACGCCCGAATCCCGGTTCGATTCGGTCGCGCGGGCGGCCGGCCGGTATCTGACCGAAGGACAGAGCGGCCAGTCGCGGGACCGCCTGCTGATATACGTCCGGGATTATTGGGCGCGATGCAAATCTTCCTTGAGGGAGGATTTTCCGGGCCTGGCGAAGATGCTCGGCGAAAAACGATTTGCCGCGTGGTCTGAACGCTATCTGGTGAAGCATCCGTCCACGTCCTACACGCTTCGCAATCTCGGCGCGAAGTTGTTCGATTTCATGCGGCGCCGATACCGCGGGCGGGATCGCGGCGCGGCGCTCAACATGATCCGCTTCGAGTGGGCGAAAATCGAGGCCTTCGATAATCCACAGCGGCCTTCCTTTGATCCGGCAAAACTTTCGGAAGCGCAAAAATCCAGGCTGGCAGAGCGGCCGCTTGAGCTTCAACCCCACCTCTCCCTCCTTGAGATGCGGCGCGCCAGATCGACGGCGTATACGGTGGTCTACCGGCGCGAGAACAGGGTTTATCATAAGAAAATCGTAAAACCATTTTTCAGGCTTCTTCAAAAACTTCACTCCGGCGCAACCCTCTCGTCGGCCTGCGCGTCCGCCGCTCGTAAGCTCTCGGCGGCTGAAACCCGGGTCCTGGAACGCAACATCGGGTCCTGGTTTCAAAATGGCGTGGCGAACGGCTGGTTCTGCGCCCCGAAAGGAGATGGACCCGATGAACGTCATCCGGCAATGTTCTCGGCTGGGTTTGAGTTTGCTGTCCAAAATCGACTGGTTGCCGCCCCTTCTGGTTCGCGTTTCGATCGGGTGGGCGTTCTTCGACACCGGAAAGGGAAAACTCGAGCATCTCGATAGAACCGCGGGGTTCTTCGCAAGCCTGGGAATCCCGATGCCGCACGTGAACGCCTTTATGGCCGGCGCCACCGAATGTTTCGGCGGGCTCCTCCTGGTCCTCGGCCTTTGCACGCGGCTGATTTCCGTCCCCCTCGCGTTCGTGATGGGCGTGGCGATCGCCACGGCCAAAATGGGCGGAGTGAAGTCACTGCTTGATTTCTTCTGGCTTTCGGAATGGGCCTACCTGGCGATTTTCCTGTGGCTCGCCACCGCGGGACCTGGCAGAGCCAGCCTGGATCATCTGATTTCCAGGAAACTCGGACTCGACGAACAGGGGCCATCATGAAAAAACTTCACGCGTTTCTCTCCATCACCGGATCGATCCTCGCGGTGGGTCTCATCGCCGCGCGGGCCGGCGCCACGCCGTCTTCCCACTTGTGGACGCCGTCCATCGACATCCAGCCCTACCGGACGATGCACATCACGACCGACGTGTATGTGCCGGTCAAAAAGCCGCGGGGCGCAAGACCCGGCACGATTACGAATCTGGGACTGACGGGAGGAGTCTACGCCACGGAAAAAACGGGCGTCGAACTCGGGTTCGATCACATTGAGGGTACTTACCCCATCTATCTCAATGGCAAACTCGGATTTCGAGAAGGCACCCTCTGGTCCTCGTCGCCCGCTTTCGCCGTTGGACTATATTCCTTCGGTTTAAAACGCGGAGGCGAGGCCAGAACGGGCAAGACCGCCAAGACCGGGACAGATTATGACGTCCTCTATATCAAGGCATCGAAAAACTTCGGCCGCATGGGCGTCCTGTCGGGCGGAGCCTACAGCGGCAACCGGAAACTCCTCGTGGATGAAAACGGAAACGCGTCGGAGGACGGCGTCATGATCACGTGGGACAAAACCCTCGGCCATATCTCCGAAAATCTTTCCATCAACCTCGACTACATGTCCGGCAACAGCACCTACGGGACGTTCACCTACGGGTTCGGCTGGAAATTCGCCCCGAACGTGAGCCTGTCCTTCGGCTTCGTCGACCAGAACAACGACAAACTGACGCCCGGAAACCAGTTCGTGGTCGAAGTCGACGTGGACTTCGACGCCTTCAGGAAAAAGCGTTAATGGGGCCGGGTATTGACATTATTGACATTTGCGGACCGCCCCATGAGCCTCCGAAGCGTCCGCAGGTTCAGCACGTCTTCCGCCATGTCCGGGCCTTTTGGCGTTTCCAGGACCATCGGCAGGGCGGCGAATCGGGGATCGTTCATCAGAAACCGGAATCCGGAAAGGCCGATCTCACCCTTCCCGATGTGCTCGTGCCGATCGACCCGGCTGCCGAGGCCCTTGAGCGAATCGTTCAGGTGGAAGGCCTTGACCCATCGTAGTCCGATTACTGCGTCGAGTTGTTTCATCGTGGATTCGTACCCATCCCGGGTCCGAAGTTCATACCCGGCGGCGAAAATATGGCAGGTGTCGACGCAGACGCCGACGCGGCGGGCCGGCCGAAGCCCGTGGCGGATGGCGGCGATGTGTTCGAAGGCACAACCGATCGACGTGCCCTGCCCGGCCGTTGTCTCAAGAAGTATGCCGATCCGGAAATCCCGGGTTTCGTCCAGAAGCCTCTGGAGAGATTCGACGATTTGCCGGATGCCCCGTTCCTCCCCGAGCCCGGTGTGACTTCCCGGATGGAGCACCACCCAGCCGATGCCAAGGGCGGCGGCCCGGACCAATTCGTCCCGCATCGATTCGATCGACCGCCGGTGAACGTCCGGGTTTGACGACGCCAGGTTGATCAGGTAGCCGGCGTGGGACATCAAAAATTCGCGCGGATACCCGGAAGCCTTGGATCTGAATCGCGCGATTTCCTCAGGATCGATCGGCGGCTCCATCCAGCACTTGTTGTTCTTCGCGAAAAACTGAAACGCCTCGCAGGAAATCTTCCCGGCGCGGTCGACGCCCGTACTGACGCCGCCCGCCACCGAGACGTGCGCGCCGAGATAAGGCACTCGATATTCGGCGGCGGCTATTCCTCCTTCAGAAGATCCGGCAGACCCTCCAGGGAGCCTTCAACCGCGAAGGTCTCAAGATAACTCGCCGGAACGCTGTGCGCGGCCGCGTCGGCCGGCGCTTCGCCGTGTTTCGTGGCGCTGAGCATTCCCGGTTCGAGCGTCACCGTCTTGCCCGCGGCATCGAGGGTGATCGACCCGTGGAAGCAGGCAAAGGTGCTCGTGAGGTCGGCATCCGCCAGGCCCCAGAAGAGCGTACCCCGGATTCCCGCGACCGCGGCCGGCGTCGTGACCCGGAAAACTTTTCCGGCCGGCATCGGAGCTTTCATGCCGATGAGAAATTCGCCGATCGGAATGGAAATCCCCGCATCCTTGTCCTTGCTGAGCGCGTCCAGCCGAACGATCGTGAATTCCTTGACCAGTACGATCACGCCGTTCGGAAGCTCGATCTGAGCCTTCGAGCCGGCATGGATCCTGATGGTGCTGGACATCGGAACCATCAATCCGCTGGAGACCGCCCGGAAGGACGTGTCGGCCGGAGACTTGACGTCGGCCGTTCCGTCCAGCCGGAGAACCTTGGCCTCCGCCGGAGCTTCGGCTTCGGATGCCTCTTCCGCTTCAGCGGAAACTTCCGCCTCCGGAGCCTCTCCGCCCTCTTCCTGCGCCCATGACCCGCCGACCGGGCTCAAGAACAAAACAACGGCGACGACAGCCGCTACCCACCGCATTGATTTGACCATGTAGGCCTCCTGAATCTTTAGTTTGACGGCAACTATTCAGCTCTCGCCGTCATTCCCGTCCGCCTGAGGCGGAGGAATCCAGTCCGCTTTGCGATTAGTCTGGCTTCCCACTTTCGCGGGAATGACATCCCAAATAGTCGCCATTTGACCTGCTGTTTTAGACGGTGTTTATAATACGTTATTTCACATCCGTCAATCGAAATTGCGGCGGCCAGGTTGAGAAGTCCGTCACGGCCTGCCACCGGATTTCCCGCTGGTCGTTCGCCAGAAAACGGATGAAGGTGTTCGGCGTCCGGCTCGAGATCGGCGCCATGCCGTCGATCCGGACTTCGATGTCCGAAAGCTTGAGCGCCGAACGGGTGTGGTCCGGCCGGTCCAGGGCCAGGGCGGCGCCGCTGTCGACGCGGAGATGTTCCACCCGGACGCCGAAGGCGGGGGGCAGATTTTCCATGGCCGACAGGCGGCCGTGATGTTTTTCAGAGACGGCCAGCTTCGCCGGACTGAGACGCGTTGGCCGGAAAGACGGGCGCGACGTGACCCGGCGGAAGAATTCCGGAGAAGCGCCGATCAGATCATAATTCGGCCGGTCGATCCTGATGTCTTCGAAAGAAATCTCCGTGTCGCCGGCCGAAAATTCGGCTTCGATGTTCGGAACGGACAGGCGAAACGGGCGATGCGGGTTGTTTCCGGCAAGGACCCAGGACGCAAGTTCGAAATGCCCGGACTCCCGAAGGCCCGCGCCTTCGCTTTCAAAGACCAGAAACCCCACGTCAGTCCGGGCATTCCAGGCCATGCCGAGGCGCGCGAGAAGTTCAGTCACGTCAAGCCCGGACAAATTCCACTCGCCCCGGGTGCGGACTCGATCCGACCGGACTCCATCCAGCGTCAGGCGCGTCGGCTGGCCGTCGACGCGGACAACCCGGACATCAACCGTTTTCCGGTCGGACCGGAGTAACGCTTCTTCAAATTCGAATCGGATGGACGGAGAATCACCCAACCGGATATCCCCGCCGGCAATCCGGACCTCCGGACAGGCCGTCCCGACCAGACGGTCCAGATCGACCAGCGACGACATCGCCGCCGACGGGCGGTATGTCTCGGCAACCATCGAAAACCCTCTGATTTCCGCGGCACAGCTCGACAGCGGCGGCCACATCCGCCCCGACGCTTCGACCCGATCAAACCGGATGACGCTCCGGCCCGTACGAAATTCGCCCCGCGGAACCAAAACCGCCCGCAGGAGGCCCGCCTCATTCCCGAAGCGGATGGACAGGGACGACAACTCAAGACCGGGAGGCAGAGACCGGGAGACATGGACACGAAGAAGCAAAAAGCCGGCCAGGAGAGAGACTGCCGCAACGGTTAGCGAGATCGAAATTAATTTAACCGGCATGCGCGAATAAAAACACAGGTGATCTGCGCGGTCAAGTAACCAGCCGCGCCGGCCCCGCCGTCATTCCCGCGAAAGCGGGAATCCAGTCTGCTTGGCACCTGAACAATTACCAAATCCGGGCTGAAATCTGTGTTGTGATCTAGATCACAATCTTTTGTATTGACTTACGGCGGGAGGGGTATAGAATACTATTGTATATGTACAAACGTGCCGTAAGGGGGGTTCTCTGTGCGGGGTTGCTCTGCCTTCTGGCCGCGCCCGGTTGGGGCGTGGTCAATTGCGGAGCGGCCGGGCAGGCGTCCATCGACAGCGGGCTTGGATCTTTGGCCGGCGACACGATGGACCTGAAGGCGGCGTATGGCTACTTCAGTACGGCTATCGCCCTCGACGGCGCAAACTGCAGCGCGGCCTACGTCGCCCGGGCCCTGGTCACCGTCGCGCTCCTCTACGACACGGACATGGTCAAGGCCCTCCGTAAGGGATTCGGCGACACGACCGATTATTCCCTTCTCAGCCGCGATACCACGCCCCACGGGGATCACAAATATACCTGGGTCGCCGACACGATGGACGCCGATGATTTTCAAGGGGCCATGGGCGGGCCGGTGTTGACGGGTCTCAATGCCGCCCTCGCGGATTTTCAGGCGGCCGAAAACGGATCGGATACGACGTGGGAACTTCCTGTGCCGCGCCGGTTTTTTGGGTACGACACGGATGCCGAGGTCGATTATTCCGACGTCTTCTTCTTCCAGGGCGCGATCTGGACGGCCAAGGCCGTCATCCAGATGGCGACGGCCTACAACGCGAACGTCGGGCGGGACTGGCGGGAGTTCAAATCTCCGAAAAACAACGTCGAGGACACGCCCGACGAGGACACGTTCATCCGGCACGTTGAGAACAACACATCCTTTCTCACGCTGAGAACCGCGGGACACGACAGTTTCACGACAGCCGCCGGATATCTGCAGACCGCCGACACCAAACTCCTGAAATTTTTCCAGCTGACCCAGGCCGAGACCAACACCGACGCACTGCAGGACACGGACCTATTCGCCTACAAGCCAAACGGCAAATTCAATCAACATCTCGCCGACTTTGTAGACGACACCGACGTGGAGCAGTACACCGAATACCATAACGACACGAACGTCAAATCTTTCGCCGGCGGCAACCTGAACATCCAGCTTGAAAAGGAGAACGCCGATCTTGGCACGTTCGTCATCCGGCCGAAATCGTTTTTCGAGACGCCCGAAACCCGCGTGCTGATTCCGTCGTCCTCGGCCGGTCGGCACGGTTTCGAATTCGGCGAGTCTTTTTTTCCGGACCCGACGTTTCAGGGACTGGCGCCCGGCATGACCAACAATGATCTGTTCATCATATCGCAGGGGGTCGACACGTATTTTGTCGTGACGTCGATGCCGGCGACGATTGATTTAAACCAAATTTTCGGGACCACCGTCAAAAAGAAGGTCGACGTCAAATTCAACGTCGGCGGCAGCGGCGGGGTCACGATCGTCCGCGGGAACTCGTCGGCCGGAGTCCACAACGTCATCTGTACCTTTCTCGTGACGCCAATCGTCTCGACGCCGTCGCACCTTCGGATTTTTTACAATCGGGATTTTGACTTTAATTCGACCGAGGCAGGCCTCCTCTCGAAAGAGAAGGACACTACCCTCGTCTATGCCGTTGCGTGGGCGGTATCGGGCGGCCATGTCGTCGACGCGGGCCGGACGGGATCGGCGTTTTCAAGCTATTACAACACGGCGGCCACCAATCAGATCAAACAAGAATGGCGGGACGCCGCCGATGATACGTTCATGCTCTTCCGCTTCGGCAGTGACGCCGACGCGACGGCGTTCAAATCCCTCGGCGCATCGGCGACGGTGACCAAATTGTCGGCGCAGACCCTCCTTTCGGCCAACATCGACCGATTCGGGTGGTTCGTCATCGGCGAAACGGCGCCGCTCATTCAGGTCGTCGACGGCGCGAGGTACGGCCTGCGGGGGGATGGGACGGTCGGGAGTTTCAAGATCAAAGTGGTCAATGAATATGGCGCGGGAATCCCAAACGCCGCGGTTTCGTTCACCACGTTTTCCAAGCCGTCCGGCGCGACCGACGGCACGGTTTCCTCTTCGGGCACAACCAACGCCACGGGGGAGGCCACCGCATCCTTCCAACTGGGCGACAAGGACGGCGTTTACGTCATCAAGGCGATATCGAACGGCGCCATCGGATTTTTGTACGCGTTTACGATCGGGTACACGCCATTCGACGGAAGTTTGTGGCGTATGATTTCCATGCCCCAGTATCCCGCGGCGTCCTTTTCGGCGCCGTCGCCAAGCGAGACCGCCGTCTATGGGCGGCTGGGCCCGTCGGCATCCGCCGCGGATTTTATCGGCGATGATTTTTCGTCCTATAAACTCTATCTCTGGGACCCCTCCCAGACGACTTCGGAAGCCGGATTTTCGGACGCGGGACACCAGCACTACATCTCCCAGTCCACCGTCCGCATGGGACGCGCCTACTGGCTGAAGACCACAACCACGGGGACTCTCGACGCGGTTGGAGGGAACGACTCCACCGTGCATGCGCACACGGACGCCGTCGCTCCCGAGACCATCTATGTTCCCCTTCAGGTCGGATGGAACCAGATCGGCGTGCCCTACGATTTTTCCATTACCAGGCGTGATCTTCTCGTCGATACCGGCATGGCGCCGTCCAACGCCAATCCGGTTCCCATCGACAGCGTGGCCGCGACCGGCCATCTCAAGGTCATCTACTGGATATCGCCGACCAACACAGCCGACCCGGGAATTGGGAGTTCAGGATACAGCCAGGGCGGCCCGGGCACGACGAGGCCGGACATCGCGCTCTTTCCGTTCAGGGGATACTGGATCCAGGCGGCGACAACCTGCACGATCGTCTACCCGCCTCACGGGTCAGGCCCGGCCGGCGGCGACTTGGCCGACGGCGGAGGATCATCAGCTGGAGCGCCGCCCTACATTCTCCTCTCCGCGCCCGGACTTTCGGGACAGGCCGACAACTGGACGCTTCAGCTTTACGCAACCGGCGCCACAGGCGTCGACTATGAAAATTTCGCGGGGATCCGCCCGACGGCGGACGCCGCGGCGGCGTCCTACGCCGAACCGCCGATTCTGCCGGGCGGCGTCGGACTTTCTTTCGTCGAAAGCGGGAAGCGCTACGGTCAGCTCCTGAAAACCGCCGGGGCGGATCCGGCATGGTCGGTCGAAATTCAGAGCGCCGCCGCCGGGCCGGTCACCGTGAAAGCCGCGAACATCGCCTCTCTTCCGGCCGGCGCGCCCGTCACCCTTCGGGACGAATCCACCGGCGAGGTGATGGATCTTCGAGCCGGCGGATACACCTACGAATCCGGCGCGGACGAGGTGAGAGAATTCACCTTCGCCGCGGCGACCCTCGAATCGCGGCCATTGGCCAAAATCAAATTGCCGATGGCCTGCGTCCTTGCACGGACCGTCGACGACCCGGACGTCGTCAACGCGTTCCGGCGCGTTCGGGATTTTCTCCTGCGGTCTGGACTGGGCCGGGCCGCCGTTGTCCTGTATTATTCGGCTTTCTCACTTTAATCCCATCTCCCCGCGGGGTGAGGGGGCCGGTCGAAATGCGCCAGCCTCTTTTTAAACTTAAGCGTTTGCTTCAGTGGTACCGTCGGCATCGCCGCGATCTGCCTTGGCGGCGCACACGGGATCCCTATCGTATCTGGGTTTCCGAGGTCATGCTCCAGCAGACCCAAGCCGCAACCGTGATTCCCTATTATCATCGGTTCCTGAAATGCTTCCCGGCCGTTCACGCCCTGTCCCGGGCCCGGCCTGACCGTCTGATGAAGCTCTGGGAGGGACTTGGATATTACGCGCGCGCCCGGAACCTTCATGCGGCGGCGAAACAGATCATGACTCTGCACGGGGGGCGGATTCCCCGCCGTCCGGAAGTCTTTTCAACGCTCCCGGGCGCCGGACCCTATACCACAGCCGCCGTTCTCTCGATCGCGTTCGGCGCGCCCATGGCCGCGGTGGACGGCAACGTGAAGCGAGTCGTGGCCCGGCTGTATGACATCGGCCGGCCGATTCTTCCGAATGACAAGGAAATCACCGGCATCGCGCAGGCGGTTCTCGAAGATGGAACTGACCGGCAGGTCACCAACGCCGGAGATTTCAATCAGGCCATGATGGAACTGGGCGCGCGGATTTGCACACCCAGGCGGCCCGCATGTCCCCGCTGTCCCCTGAGATCGGATTGCCGGGCGTTTCGCGCCGGAACGGTTTTGGAGCGGCCCGTCTCCACGCCGCGGGCGGCTCGGCCGCATCTTCGGGTTGTCGCCGGGGTGGTCAAAAAAAACGGCCGAGTCCTCATCGGGCGGCGCCCAGACCGGGGCCTTCTCGGAGGGCTGTGGGAATTTCCCGGAGGAAAAATCGAAGCGGGCGAAACACCTCAGCAGGCTCTCCGCCGAGAACTCCGGGAGGAATTATGCGTCGACACGCGGGTCAGTCCGATGGCGGCAGCCGTCCGCCACGCTTACACCCACTTCTCGGTGACGCTGTCCGGACACCTCTGCATCATCCGCCGCGGAAGACTCCACCCGACAGTCCATTCCCGCCTCAGATGGGTCAAACCGGCGAAGCTGGATTCCGTCGCCATGCCCGAAGCCAACCGGAAACTCCTGAGAGAACTGCGGCTGCGGAATTTGATTTAAGAAGGGGGAAATTCTGAAAACCAGCAGGCGCTGTGGTGGCCCGGCGCGAATTCGGCCGGTGGGGGTTCCTCCCGCGCGCAGCGATCCACGGCATGCGGACAGCGGGGATGAAAATGGCAACCGGACGGGGGATCGCTGGGCGAAGGGATTTGGCCCTTGAGAATGATCCGGCGGGCCCGGGTTGCGGGATCGACCGATGGGACCGCCGAGATCAGGGCCTGGGTGTACGGATTCAAAGGCCGTGCATACAGACGGTCGGCGGGCGCCGATTCGACGATTTTTCCGAGATACATCACCGCCACTGTATCAGCGATGTGCCGAACAACCGCCAAATCATGAGAAATGAAAATCAGGGTAAGCTGGAACGACTGTTGCAGATCCACGAGAAGATTCAAAATCTGGGCCTGGATCGAGACGTCCAGCGCCGACACCGGCTCGTCCGCTATGATGAGGTCCGGCCGGACGATGATCGCCCGCGCGATCGCGATGCGCTGGCGCTGGCCGCCGGAAAATTCGTGGGGGTAACGGTTCATGTGGGCCTCCTCAAGGCCGACCCGGTCGAGCATTTCGGAAACGCGGCGGCGGTGTTCCGACCGGGTGAGCCGTTCGTGGACGCGGAGGGGCTCGGAGAGAATATCGTAGACCGTCATTCGTGGATTCAGGGATGAATACGGATCCTGAAAAATGATTTGAATCTTCGAACGATATGGCCTGAATTCACGTTTTCCGAGGCGCAAAAGATCCACGCCGCCGTAGGAGATGGATCCGCCGCAGGGCCGGTTCAGCCCGAGGACCGCGCGGCCCAGGGTCGACTTGCCGCTGCCGGATTCACCCACGAGGCCAAGGACTTCGCCGCGGCGGACCGAAACGGACACGCCGTCCACGGCTTTGACCAGCCCCATCGTTTTCCGCCAGAGCAGTCCGCGGTAGATCGGAAAATGCACTTTCAAATCCGCGATGTTCAGGAGCGGCATTCCGTCAGCGGACATGCGCCGCTCCCTTAGATGTCAACATGGCATCGGAACGTCCGCCCGGAATTTTCCGGGGCTGGGCGTTCTTCCGGATCCGTTTTGCGGCAGATGTCCAGAACGTAAGGGCAGCGTGGCGCGAAGGGACACCCTGCGGGCAGATTCGCCGGGTCGGGCGGCGTCCCGGGTATGGCCGCGAGCCTTTTTCGGCGGCCCGCGACTGGCCGTTCGCGACATCCCTGTCGCTCCGCGGCACTTCCCCCATCCGTGGGGGCCGGCATCGAGTCCATGAGCGCCCGGGTGTAGGGATGAAGAGGTTTTCGAAAGAGGTCGGCCGGCGCGCCGCGCTCGACGATCCGGCCCGCGTACATCACCAGAATCTGGGCGCTCATTTCCGCGACAACACCCATGGCATGCGATATTAAAATGACGGCCATTCCCAGCTCCCTCTGGAGGTCCCGGATCAGTTCGAGGATCTGAGCCTGGATGGTCACGTCGAGCGCCGTCGTCGGTTCGTCAGCGACAAGGACGTCGGGTTTCGCCAGGAGCGCCATCGCGATCATGACGCGCTGGCGCATGCCGCCGCTGAACTGGTGCGGATACTGATCCATCCGGATGCCGGGATCCGGGATGCCCACGCGGCCCAGCATGGCCTCCGAACGCGACCGGGCATCCGCAGCCGGGATCCGCTCGTGCGTGGTCAGGACTTCCATGAGCTGAGCGCCGATTTTGAGGTACGGATTCAGGGAAGTCATCGGTTCCTGAAAAATCACGCTGATTTTCCGGCCGCGGATTTGCCGGAGACGGTCGCCATCGAGGCCGAGCAGGTCCTGACCGTTCAAGAGCGCTCGGCCGGCGACGCGGGCGGGCGGAGACGGCACAAGCCCCAAGAGCGACAGGCACGCGACGCTCTTGCCGCTGCCGCTCTCTCCGACGATCCCGAGGACATCACCCTGATTCAAACTGAACGAGACGCCGTCAACGGCCTTGACCACACCGTGCCTCGTGTGGAAGTGGACCTTCAAATCTTCAACTTCGAGAAGCGCCATCGTCAGTCGGATCTGTACCTGGGATCCAGCGCATCCCGAAGACCGTCTCCGAGAAAGTTCAGGGAAAAAAGAGTCAAGGACAGAAAAAATCCCGGGAAGAGGATCAGCCATGGCTCGAGCTCCAGATGCTTGACCCCGTCCGACATCAAAAGCCCCCAGGAGGACATCGGCGGCTGAACGCCGAGGCCCAGAAAACTGATGAAGGCTTCCTCCAGCATCACCGTCGGGACCGTCAGCGTCGCGTAGACGATGATCGGCCCCAGGACATTCGGCACCAGATGACGGAAGACGATCGACGGCGTGCTCACGCCCATTGCGACGGCCGCTTCGACGAACTCCTTCTGCTTCAGCGAAATCACCTGGCCGCGGACGATCCGCGCCATCGTCAGCCATTGGATACAGCCAAGCGCGATAAACAGATTCACGAGGCTTCGGCCGAAATAGACCATCAGGATGATGACGAAAAAAATGAAGGGCAGAGCATAGAGAATGTCAACGGTCCGCATCAGAATGCCGTCCGTGCGGCCGCCCAAATATCCGCTCACGGCGCCGTAGGTCACCCCGATGCCCATGCTCACGAGCGTGGCCAGAAACCCGACCAACAGCGAGATCCGGCTTCCGTAGAGCATCCGCGTCAGCAGGTCCCGGCCGAGAGAATCTGTGCCGAAAGGGTGCGCGGCGGAAGGAGCCGCGGCGCCCAGGGCCAGGTCCTGCCGGTCGTAATCGTAGGGAGCCAGATAGGGCGTGAAGATCGCCAGAGCAACGAGAACGCATACAACCGCGAGGCCGAAGACCGCCGCACGATTTTGAAACAGACGGCGGCGCGCGTCCATCCACAGGCTTTCGCCCCTTTCAATCATACCGGACCCGCGGATCGAGACAGGCGTAGGCGATATCGACTAGAATGTTCATGAAGATAATGAGGACGGCGTAAAAAAGCGCCGTGCCCATGACCATCGTGTAATCCCGGTTGAGGGCGCTCTGTACAAAAAACCGCCCGAGACCCGGGATGTCGAAAATGAGTTCGACCACGAGTGACCCCGTCACGATTCCCGCAATGGCCGGACCCAGAAACGTGACGGTCGGCAAAAGCCCGCCGCGAAAAGCGTGGCGGATGATGACCTGGGATTCGGGCAGACCCTTGGCGCGCGCGGTCCGGATGAAATCCTGCCGGAGAATTTCCAGCATGCCGCCGCGGGTGAGCCGCGCCACATACGCCGCGTAAATTGCGCCCAGCGTGATCGCCGGCAGGATCCGGTCGGCGGCGCCGTACCAGCCGGCCACGGGAAGCCAGCCGAGCCACAGGGAAAACACGAGGACCAGGACGGGACCCAGCACGAAATTCGGCGTGCACACGCCCGCCATGGCAAGACCCATCGCGCTGTGATCTTTCCACGTTCCGGGATGGAGAGACGCGACCGTGCCGGCGCCGACGCCGACGAGGAGCGCGAACATGAGCGCCCAGAGCGCCAGCTCCGCGGAAACCGGAAAGGCCGCCGCGATGATATCGTTCACAGTCCGGTTCGCATATTTGAAGGAGGGGCCCAGGTCCAGACGAAGCAGGGATTTCATGTAGCGGGTGTACTGCTGAGGAAGTGGCTCGTCCAGGTGATACTTGGCCTCGATGTTTTTCATAATATCCGGCGGCAGATTCTTATCCTGATCGAAGGGTCCGCCCGGCGCCAAGCGGATCATGAAGAAGGTCAGCGTCGCGATGATCCATAGAACCGGAATCGCCCCGATAAGGCGTTTCAGAACAAACTTCAGCACGCCGCCGCCTTGCGGATCAGCGTGCGGGCCGCGGGGTCGAGCGGCAATTCCAGCGCGATCGCGCGGGCGGCCGGACTCATCTTGCGGATCGTTCCCTTCAAAATCCGGATCGTCTTCGGTTCGTCCCAGTCGCCCAGGTATTCGTGAAATTTGGTTTCAAGAAAGGTCAGGCAGTCGGCGTCCTCCAGAACCTGCGTCTCCGGGTCGCCCGGAAATCCCTCCATCCGGATCAGGGCCGAGACCCGCGCGATCTCCGCCGGATCAAACCCTTCTTCCGCGAGAATCGCCGACGCTTTTTCCGCGTGAAAAACTTGAAGCGCCTTCCGCCAGGCGTGATATCCGGCGGTGGTCTTCGGGTAAGCGTCCCTGGGGATTTCCCAGCGGCAGAGGGCGTTGCACCGGGAGGCCAGCCGCAGCGCCGGAGAGGCCGTTGGATTCAGACGAAGAACCCATTCGTGGACTTTGATCGCGTGAAGATACTCCCGGGCATAGGTTCGCCCCTCATGGGCCACGGGACGCGGGTCCTGCCGGTTGAGGTCGTCAAACCGGCGCAATACCGAGTCCAGATCGCTCTTCAAGTCTTACCGGGTCCGGAGACGGCGGGATCCCTTGACCCCCAGCACATAGTCTCGATCCATCAGCCGGTATTGAACGCCCGGATTGTGATTGAGGAAATCCATCAGGTCCTTGCCGTCAATCTGGTAGGCCTCGACGTGCGACATCGCGGCGAAGCAAAGCGGAGACGCGGAGCCGGCGCTGAGGCTGGGGACGTCGCCGGCGAAATCTCCCGGTGAAAGTTTCGCGATGATCTTTTTTCCCCGGCGCACGGCCACTTTCCCCCGGCGGATAATGAATGCCGCCGACGGGACGGCGCCGGCCTTGAGCAGATGCCGGCCGGGCGAAAAATCGCGGGGTTCGAGGATCCGCTCCAGCTGGGTTTTCTGGGTCGTCGACAGCGTTGAAAAAATCCGGCCGGAGGAGAGCAGATCCCAGGAACCGGTCGACCGGACCTGCGCCAGCCGGGTGAGCTGGGGGCCGACGGCCGATCCCCGGATGAAATGCAGAAAATCATGCGCCGAGAGTGACAACAGCTGGACATCCGTACGCGCATAGAGATCGGACCGGCGGTGTTGGTTCAACAGAATCGACGTCTGGCCGAAGTAATCATACGCGTCATAGACGATCGTTTTGCCGCTGAATCGAAGTTCCACCTGGCCGGACATCACGATGTAGAAGCGTTCCGGCTCGGCGTCGGAGTGTTTCGCCAGAAGAATCGCGGCGCCTGGTTTGTAGGTCTCCACTTTTGCCATCGCCAGAAATTCCTTGGCCTTGTCCACGGGGAACCCGGCAAAGAGATCCACGTTCGCCAGAACGTCAAGGGTCTTCACGGCCTCCGTCCGGTAGGACGGGCGGACCGGCAGAGACATCGTATTCTCAACGCCCTTGTCGGCCCGCTTAAGACCGCTGTCCGCGGGGATGTCCCGCATGTCCGTGTGCAGAAGCCGGAGACGTTTCTTGACGTCCGCCGGAAGCTTCGCCAGAACGGAGGCGGGCGTGTGAAGGGGCGGCACGCCGGCTTCGTGGAAGATCAGGTCCAAGTGCCACGGGAAATCGAGCAGGCTGGCCATCCGGTCGCGGGACATCACGCCCTCCTCGTGCATTTTTCGGATCGCATCCGGATCGTAGAGCGTGTCGGAGGAATAGACCATGCTGTTGCCCTCGAAGAAAACCTGAAACCCGATCGTCGGGATGGAGTGGAGGGAATAATTGCAGATCACTTCCGCGCCGCCGATGCGGTTCGGGCGGCCGATGGACAGCGGGTGAAAATCAAACAGGTCGTAGAGACGGATGGCCGGAAGCTGTGTCAGGGCGACCGCTTTCCGGATGAAACTTTTGAAAATCGTGGGGGTGGTGTAGAGCGAAATCTTGCTTTCCTGAAAACACTTCTGCAGGACCCCCGCGTCGTGGTCCGCGTGGCAGTGCGTGAGCAGGAGGGCGTGGATGTGTTTGGGATTGATGTTGAAGGACTCGAGGACCCGCGTGCTGTGGATCGGCGGGTCCACCATGATCCCGCGGTTGTTGACCCAGAGAATGAATCCGGACGTCGGCTCCAGCGAGTCGAAGCCATGCGAGGCGCCGAGACACGTCACGCCGAAGAGAGGCGGCTCAAAGGAAGTGGGCGTGTCCGGCGGCGGATCGATCACCGGCGCCAGCATTGACTCGTCCAGCACCCACGCGCGCGACCCGTCCCGCACCCGGACCGAGGTCTTGCCCAGCTTGACTCGGATATCCTTGTCCGGCAGAACCCGGCGCTCCTCGTCGATCGGCAGCTCGACGAACGTCACCAGATCCTCCAGTTGCATGAGTTCACCCTTCTTGAAGGGATTCTTCCGGAAATGGTCCATCTCGCGCTTAAGGTCCGGTAATCCGAACGGCACCGTGTCGCGCGCATAGTCCATGGTGAGGTCGATGGCTTCCGGCCCGAAAACCGATTCCCGAAGGACTTCCTCCGCGCGGACCCGCTGGGAACGCTCGCAGACCACAACCGTCTTGCGCTTGAGAACAAAAAAATTGAAATAGACGGGAAATTCCAGCTCGGCCAGACTCACCCCCCATTCCGGGCGGTAGAGCTTCTGGGGAAGAATATAAACCGCCGGCACCCCGAACTTGAGGCGCATGGTGTCTTTGATCGTTTCAGGAGGAGAGCCAACCTGGACCGGCCCCGCTTCCGTGAGCAGAACCGCCCCGCCGCGCTTGAGCCGGACCGGCGGCTCTCCAGCCTGCCGCATCACACGTCCACCTATGGGCATTTGAGCCAGTCTGCCATTCATGGCACGCGGCGTCAATTCACGGGTGGCAGCCAAATCAACCCCTTCCCCCCTTGAGGGGGAAGCTGGATGGGGGGTTCATCTTGCAATCTTGCAATATCCGTTCCCGTTCCTATAGAAGTTATACGGCTATGGGTAGGGATGTTTCGAGTTTGGACAGATCCAAAATCTTACTTGCATGATCGATGTCGATTCCGATCAAATTTCCGTCAGCATCGAAATCTAATACCACTCCCGGGACAACCTCTTTTGAATCGACACTGGTTTTATGGCTCAAGTCTATATAGAGGGAATCGGTATCTTTGTAATAATTCAATTTCATACTCTACCTCCTTGATAGTCTCTTAAAGTCTCGATCGGGAAACGCGTTGTGCAACGTCGTCCCGTCGGAAAGTGTGACAACACGCAGCGCACGATCACCGAGTTCGGGAATAAACCCCCAGTGACGAATCCGGCCATCTGGTTGTATCTCTCTCTCAAGCGGATTTTCCACAATTTTCTGACACCAGTCAATTTTTAGATACGGCCTTTTTCGCAGCACTTCGTTTTTGAAGTAGGCTGTCATGGGTATTTCCATATTTTCGGACCGTATCAGATTTCTCAGGCAGCCGCATCTGTTTAATCTGCAGTTTTATCCTGCGTGCTATGGCACACAACACCGGCGATATGCACCGCGATGGAAATTTCGATCACGTCCGGTGGCTCGGCGATCTTCTAATTTCAAACAGCGTTCACTCATCTTGCAATCTTGCAATATCCGTTCCCGTTCCCCACGTTCGGCCGGCGATGGCGAGCGGTCCGGATTGTTCTTCTCCGCGCGGGACACGATGTCCCGCGCCCAATCTTGTGCCAGGGAGGGCCGTTCAATACATGCGGCCACCTCGTGGCCGCATCCGACAGCGGGCTATCGGCTGAGGCCGGGCAGGGTCGGGTATCCGACTCAATTCCCGGCCGCCGGGAAATCAGGATTTCCCGCAGCCGATTACATATAAAAAGCGTCGCGAGAATCACAGGCGAGTGGCGCATATCACCGGTGATATGCGTCGCGGTGGAAACTTCGATCTCGTCCGGCGGCTCGTCGGTCTTCTGATTTCAAAGAACGTGGCATTTATTCAACAATTCAACGCCTGACACTCTGGCCCTCGCACGCCGAATGATGCAAAGGCGTTGCGAGAGGCGCAGATCAGCGGCGCATATCACCGGTGATATGCGCCGCGGTGGAAACTTCGATCACGTCCGGCGGCTCGTCGGGCTTCTGGTTTCAATCGACGGTCATTTACTCAACAATTCAACGCCTGGCACTGTTCCCCACTAAAATGTTGCGAGGGGCTCAGGGCAGCGGCGCATATCACACGTGATATGCGCCGCGGGGAAACTTCGATCACGTGTCGCGGCGATCCGATCTTCTGCTTTCAAAGCGGTCATTCATCCTCATTCGGTGAATGTTTCAATGTTTGGGAATGACCCCTTTTTCCTGATTTCAAAGAACGGTCAATCGGCGAATGTTACGTTTGTTAAAGAACGACCCCTTTTCCCCTTTCATCTTGCAATCTTGCAATATCCGTTCCCATTTTACCGTTCACCCCGTTCACCCGGTCTGGCACCGTTCACCCGCAATCAGCGTCCGACTGTGTATTTCATATTTTGATCGACACTTTAGAACGATCATCGTATTTGCGTTTGTAATCGGAAAATATTTCTTGTTTTGATCGCGAATATCTATATGCATCGCCTGTTCTCGGATCTGGTTCGATTTCTGTTAAATAATTCGGTATCAGTATATCTATTGTTTCGGGCAAATCGCCTACATCCATTTTGTATATCCTCATAGCCAACGCGATTTTTAATGCTCTAATTCTGGCAATTGCATCGTTCAATTTAGGAATGGTAGACCCTAATTTTGGCAAGGCGGTTCCCATAAGAATCTTGCCCATAGGGTTATTTACTACATATACATTTTTGAGGTCACAATACTTCTCTGTGGCAGTCTCAATGTTTTCTAAGTCATATTCGATCTCATACAGAGGTTTAAGAGCCAATTCTGAAATTCCGAACAAGTAATCTTTCCACACGTGTCGTGTTTCATTCATCTTAATCGTCATATGTAGCATAGGGCTATTATCGGTTATGATGAGCCGTGTGAAGTATTTACTGCTAAATACATACTCCGCCTTCAATGAAGTTGAAAGAGAATGCCGTAAACCTCGCTCGTACAATTTTAGTAAACCAAGCGATGCTCGTAACTCATCTTTTTTTAGATTTTTGATGATTTGTAGAAAGCTGTCCCCGTATATAGATGATATGGACATGGCAACCAACGTTTGCATTAAGGTTGGGACACCTGTATCAGGTGAAAGATTGTACCCAATTTTTAAAATTGTAGAGCTCTTATTCGCCTCCCATTTTGTATTATTGGATGCTACCAAATATCTAACCGCATCTAATGCAGTTATGTATCTTGGTATTTCCATCACTAGGAAGCTGTCCGAAAAATCTTCTGGAATACCTATGGGATGGGAGGAAAGAAAATCAATGATAATATGATTTGTATCGGGAGTAGGTTTATCACGATACCCGGCCATAATAATGTGGCTCAGGTTTAGCCATTCCTTGTAATTTTCCTGGATTTCAGTGTTTCCAAAGGACATATGAACATCGGCCGGCGGGAGTTTGTCTATCCAATTGAAAGTCAGTAGAAGCAATAAAGCGATGATAGGCAACCCGATTGATAAATAACCCCAATAATCGATAAATTTTCTAAACCATCCTGTTCCTGTTTTGATTCGTCGGTACCAAAAATGAAACGTGTAAAATGCAAAATGAATGACAAGAATGCTCATTATTAGATAGATTGGCCAATCTACGAGTAAAAATCCCTTCAATTTGGGTATAATGTCAGCGATGGATAAAATCAGTAAAATAGCACTCAAGACTGAGAATACTGTCGCAATCTTTCTATGTCGTGTATCAGTTTTTTGAATCATTCTTTCGCCGCCGGGTGCGTGGCGTTACCCGTTGGAAGATTTACCCTTCATCCAGGGACAGCGCCTTGTAGGAGCGGAAGTCCATGACGTTCGGCGACCAGCCCCTGACTTCCGGGCGCTTGAGATAGATTCGCGTGTAGGTGTAGATCGGAATGATCGGGACTTCCTCCGCCAGGATGTCTTCACAGCGCTGAAAATACCGAAATCGCTCTTCCCGGTCCATCGTCTGGGCGGCTTTCCGGATCAACTCGTCGTATTCGGCGTGGCTGAAGCCGGTGTTGTTGTTTCCGCCGCCGGTGACGTACATGTCGAGAAAGGTGTTCGGGTCGGGATAGTCCCCGAACCAGCCGGCGCGGGCGAGGTCGAAGTCCAGATTTTTTTTGGTGTTGAGAAAGACCTTCCATTCCTGATTGAAAAGCCCCACGTCGATGCCAAGCTCCTTCTTCCACATCTGCTGAAAGGCCTCCGCGATCTTCCGGTGGCCTTCCTGCGTGTTGTAGAGAATGTCCAGTTTCGGGAAACCCTTGCCGCCGGGATAACCGGCCGCGGCGAGAAGCTTGCGCGCCTCCTCCGGGTCGTATTTTAAATGCGCGATGGGCGTGAACCCGGCAGTCTTGGGCGGGGTGTAGGCATAAGCGGGAATCTGTCCGCCGCGCGTGACGCTGGTGACGATCGCGTCCCGGTCGATCGAAAGCGCCAGGGCTTTGCGGACCCGCTTGTCCTTGAGGGGACCCCTCGTCACGTTCAGCTCATAGTAATACGTTCCGAACGCCGGAAACTGGTTGTAGAGCTGCTTCTCCTCGTCCCGCCAATAGGGGATCCGCTCGAGGGGAACGGTGTAGCTCACGTGGAGTTTGCCAGCGCGGAACTGCTTCTCCTCCGTCGCGTCGTTTTCGGTCGGATAGAAATGGATTTCGTCCAGGCCGACGGTCTTCGCGTCCCAGTAAGTGGGACTCCGCTCAACCACAATGACCGAGTTCATGACCCACGATTTCAGCCGGAAGGGCCCGTTCCCGACGTGATGTTCGGGCAGGGTCCATTTCGGGCCGTGCGTTTCGACCGTCCGGCGATGAACGGGGTAGAGTGAATGGTGATTGAGGAGAGACAGAAAAAAAGGCGTCGGCGATTCGAGCGTCACAACCAACGTCAAGGTATCGGGCGTCGCGAGGCCGACCTGGGAAACGTCTTTCAACTTTCCCTCGTTAAACGCCCGGCCGTTTTTGATGTAATACGCCTGGTAGGCATATTCGGCGGCCGTCTGCGGATCGAGGAGGCGCCGCCAGGAATAGGCGAAATCTTCGGAGGTGACGGGATCGCCGTTCGACCAGCGGGATTCGGGGCGCATATGAAACGTGTATGTCTTGTGGTCCTCCGAAATCTCCCACGACTTGGCCGCCGCCGGAACGGGCGCGAGGTCGTTTGGATCCAGCGTCACGAGGCCTTCGACCAGCGACGAAATGATGTGGAACTCCAGCATGCCGGTCACGATGGCGGGATCGAGGTCCTTGGGTTCCGAGCCGTTTCCGAGATGCAAAATTTTCAGGCCGGAGTCCTTGACCTTGGAACCGCCGCAGGCCGTGAGGCCGCCCGCCAGAAGGGAGAGGCATAGGACGAACGCAAGATGATTCGTAGCTATTCGGGTCGTCATGCCAGCCCCGTGCTGGATTCCCGCTTTCGCGGGAATGACGGCGGGGGCTGAACCGTTACGATTATTCTTCAATGCCCAAATCCCTCAAAAAAGCGTCGATCTTCGGAGAACGATCCAGAAATGCCTCGACCAGCTCATCGGGATGGCGCAGGCCGCCCTGCGACAGCACCTGCTGACGGAGGCGTTTTCCCTGGTCGGGGCTGAGCAGGCCCCCGCGATCCCGGAAGGCCTCGTAGAGATCGGCGGCGATCATCTTGGACCACATGTAACCGTAATATCCCGCGGCGTAACCCATGAGATGGTCAAAGCCGGCCGGTCCCGAGGTCCCCGGAATTTCCGGCATCCGCTCGATATCCTTCTTCAGGTCGAACCAGAGCTTCACCACATCGAGCTTGCGGGCGCTGGTGTGGAGCGTCAGGTCGTAGAGGCCGTAAAAAAGCTGGCGCTGAGTTTCCATGCCCGACACCACGTTTCTGGACCGGACGATCCGGTCGACCAGATCGGCCGGAATGGTTTCGCCGGTCTGGTGGTGCTTGGCGAAGGTCGACAGCACCGCCGTGTCGTGCAGCCACTTCTCGAACATTTGAGAGGGGGCTTCGACAAAATCGCGCATGACCCGCGTCCCGGAGACCTGCGCGAAGCGGGTGGTCGAGAGAATGCCGTGGATCAGATGGCCGAACTCGTGGAAAAAGGTCTCGACGTCGCTGAACGACAGCAGGGACGGCCGGTCGGGCGCGGGCTTGGGAAAATTCGTCACGACGGCTGACGCCGGGAGTTGTTCCGAGCCGTCCGGAAAAATCTTGTGCGGCACCAGCCCCCAAGCCGCGGCATGCGTGTATTTGTTCGGCCGGGGATAGAGGTCCATATAAAACTCGCCGATTTTTGATCCGTCCGAAAAAACATCATAGCGCGCAACATCCTCGTGCCAGTTGACGCCGGGAACCCGCTGGAACTCGATGCCGTATATTTTCTGGCATATGTCCAGGAGCGCGGCGATGACGCGGTCGGTTTGGAAATAGGCTTTCACGGCCTGCGGGTCGTACTTGTATTTCCGGAGGGTCAGCATTTTGCTGTAGTACATCCTGTCCCACTGCTCGATCACGGCTTTCGGGTCGCCCGTCTCCCCGCGCTTCAGTTCCGTCAGCTCCGCCAGCTCATCCGCCGCCTTTCGATCCACCCGTTTTTGGACGTCCCGCAGAAAAGCGGCGGCCCGGTCCGCGGTCTTGGCCATCCGGCGGGAAATGATGTAGTCGGCGTAGGTCGGCCGGCCGAGGAGTTTGGTGCGCTCGCGGCGGAGGCGGGTGATGGTTTCGAGCAGAGATATGTTTTTGTCTTTGGCGCGGTTTCGGAATTTGGTCAGGAGTTCCCGCCGGACGGACTCGTCCCGGCCGTAGTCCATGTACGGAAGAAACTCGGGGTAGTCGAGGGTCAGAATGAACTGACCGGCTTCGTCCTGCTTCAGGCCCGCGATGTAATCCTCGTCCATGCCGGCCAGCTGTTCCCGCGTGACCGTGAGACTGTCCCGGTAGTCCCGGAGATGGCTTGAAAAATCGATCGCCAGGGCCGACAGCTCCTTCGACAGCGCTTTGAACTTCGCGCGCTTCTTGTCCGGCAGAGCCACCCCGCCGTCCTCGAAGTCCTTGAGGTTCTCGTCGAGCAGATACCGTTCCTCGGCGGTCAGGTCCGGGGCGGCCTTGGCGAAAGCCTTCAGCGCCAGATAGAGAGACCGGGAACTGCCGACTTCAACGAAAAATTTGGATGAAACTTTGTCCACTTCCTCCCCCACGGCGCGGACGAACGGGTCAGGATGAACGTAGGCGTAGAACCCGGGCCAGTTCACCGCCTGCTCCATCAGATTGTAGAAGTCGTCCATCGCTTCCACCGTATTCCGGAACGTGCGGCCGGTATCCGGCAGGGCGACGATCTCCTCCAGAACGCGGTATCCCTCCCGGAGCTGGGTCATGAAGGTGTCGATCGATCCCTGTACCCGGGCGCGGATTTCCGGGGTGACTTCGGCCACACCGTTCTTTTTCGCGATCCCGTCGAGATCGAGCGGCGGAAACTCCGAGGGAAGTTCGATGTCGAGGGGCGGCGTGGAGGAACGCGGGCTAGCGACGGAGGGCACGGCGGTTAAAACAATCAGGGAAATGAACGCGGATCGAACAACCGACCGCCCGGCCGCGGAGATCATCTACCGAGGTTGACAGAGAGAGGAGATTTACGGCGCGTCCGGCGCCGGAGACGCCGGGGCCGGGGACGGGACCTCTTGGGCCGCGTCCGGCAACCCCGGCGCGGCGGACGGCGAGGATGCATCGTCCTTCGGCGCCACTTTCTCCTCGATTTGTTCCTGGATCACAGCCGAGTGCTTGATGACCGACCGCTCCTTCTCTATAATGAAGGAGATCAGGAGACATGTGCAGAAAAACAGGATCGCCCCGACGGTCGTGGCTTTCCCCAAAGCCGTCTGGGTGCCGCTTCCGAAAACGGTCTGGGACGCGCCGCCGCCGAACATGCTCCCGATATTGGCCTGCTGGGACACCTGAAGGAGGATGATCCCGATCATGAACAGGCAGATCAGAACGTGAATCGCCACGAAAGTCGTCAGCATCGACGCCTACCCTATCCTACGGCGTCCGCGAATTCAATGCGGGCTTCGCCCAAAAAACGCCGGATGGCCGCGCGGCCCCGCTCGCCCATGTCGACGGTCAGGTCGTTGACATACATCCCGACAAACCGGTCCGCCGACGGCTTGGCCAGACCCCTGGAAAATTTCATCGCGTAGTCGAGACTTTCGCTGCGGTGAGCGAAGGCGTAGGCGACGCTTTCCGAAAAAAGGCGGGAGATGAGCGCTATTCGTTCCGGGCCGAGGTCCCGCCGGATCACGTTGACGCCGAGCGGAAGCGGCAGGCCAGCGGTCTGGTCCCGCCACCAGACGCCGAGGTCCACGATCAGGTGGAGACCCTGGTCGGCGTAGGTCAACTGGCCTTCATGGATCAAGAGACCCGCGTCGACGTCGCCGGACAGCACTGAATCGACAATCCGATCGAACGGGACGACCACGGGACGGTAGCCCGAAAGACACATCGAGAGCGCGAGGGCCGCGGATGTTTTGAGACCGGGTATGGCGACGGATTTCCCCTCGAGATCGCCCGGGGACATCGGACGGCGGCCCACGAGGACCGGGCCGTAACCGTCCCCGAAGGATCCGCCATTCGGCATGATCAGATAGCGGCCGGCGACGTCCGGATAGGCCGCGACGGACAGCGCCGTCATCGGCAGTTCCGCCGCGGCGGCCTTGCGGTTCAGGGTTTCAATGTCGTGGAGGACATGCCGAAAGACCAGAGGGCCTGTGTCGATCTTTCGCGCGGTCAGAGCGTAGAACATGAAGGCGTCGTCCGCGTCGGGGCTGTGGCCGACCTCTACAAGAATTTCGGATTTCGGATTTCGGATTTCGGATTTCACATTTGAGACCACGGTTCAGGGTGCGGACAGGTAGCTGAGGCCGAGTTCGACGGCGAATGTCCGGTCGCCGGGCGCGATCTTGCCGGCGACGGCCTGAGCGTCGAGGGCCTCCAATTTTTTCAGATAATCGACCAGCTCGCCCAGATTGGACAGAAAGGAAATCTCCGGGCGGCGGACTTTGCATTCCGCCGCCTGCGGGTGGCCGCCGCCGGTGATTTCGTCCTTGAATCCGTGCTTGGCCACCAGGCGCTGGGCCAGGTTCGAACACATTTTGCCGACGTGGATTTTTTCGGACGTGCCCCGCATCGAAAAATGGGTCCAGCCGTTTTTGAGCTGGACGGCCATGATGATGGCCGCCGCTTCGTGATTGTTTTTCTTGACCAGATCTCCCAATTTCACGGAACCGATCATGGGCAGGAGCGGAATGTCGCCGCCCGTGAAGAAGTAAACGGAAACCGGGCCGAGGGTCGCCGCGCGAAAGGCCGTGTCCAGGAGCGTGCTGCCGGATTCCCAGTCTTTGAGATACCATTCGTACATCCGCCGAAGGATCCGCTCGTTGCTGAGGGAACGCTGAAAATCCTCCAGAGTTTCGATGTCTCCCAGCGACGTCGCCTCCTGGCCCAGCTTGAGCAGGGAATTCAGAAAAATCGTGGGCGGATGGCGATCCCGCAGAGACGCGTCCCGATCACCGTACCAGTATTGAAATCCGCCGCCAGTCACCGCGAAGGCCCATTCGGCGATCTGGTTGAGAGGAAGGGTCCATTCACGCTGGTCGATCTCCATCCAAGTGGGACGGGAATTGACCTTCTTCAGGATGCGGGGGAATTTTTTGGAGGCCTCTTGATAAAAAGGCAGGATGTACTCCGCGACGTCCGTCGTGTGCGGACGGATCGCCCAGTCGGCGCGCAGACCCACCAGGGCCACAAAATCGTCAAAATCCTGCCGGCGATCCAGCGCGGCCTGGATTCGGTGGCACAGATAGGCCGTACAGCAGGGCTTGCGCGGATTGTAGACGATGCACTTCTGGGGATCGCCCTGGTAGAGATGGTGGTCGATGACCACGAAGTCTCGGCCGTCCGCGACGAAGTCGTCGTAATAGCCGCACGTTCCCTTGTCGATGCAGAAAATCGCGTCGTACCGGTTTCTCGACGTCCACTCCTTGACGCGAAACGCCTCCAGCTCGAAAGATTCGGGCATGTCGATGTCGTAGTCGATCCGCATGGCCTTCAGCGTCCGGATCAAAATGGCCGCGGCCGTGCCGCCATCCGGATCGTCGTCCGCGAAGATCAGGATCTTCTGCCACCGGCGGGACTTGAGACCCTCCACGATCGCGGAGAACGCCCGGTTTTCCTTGAGTTCAGCCTGGATGTGCTCTTGGTACGTCATGTGAAGGTGATAATCTAAATGAAAGAGCGCGTCTTTTCAAGAACGTTTATACACCGATTACGATTTCTTCTGTACGGCCCCCGCGGGGGCGTGCTACGATACGCGGGATGGAGACGCGAAAAATTTGGCAAGCCTGATTCTTTCTCAAATCGCAGTCGGAACGGTGCTGGCGATCCTGACGGTGCCGATGGCGAAACTCGGCCGGGGATTTTTTGCCTTCCATACGGCGCTGGCGCTCGCGCTCGAAATCTGCGCCGTCGCGGTTGACTCTGAAAAGCGGACGGCGCATCTTCTGTTCGCCGCCGCCCTGGCTGTCCTCTCCATCCTTTTCTGGATTCGAAAACTTCGGTGGTCACAGACCCTGCTCTACGCGGCGGCGCTGCTCGGCGTCGTCGCACTGGCCCTTGACGCCGGCCGGCTGGAGGGAACGTCCGCGCGGATAGCCGGATGCGCGGCCATCCTGAGTTCCGCGCTCGTTCTCGGCGCGGCGCTCGTGACGATGAATCTCGGACACTGGTACCTCGTGATCCGCGGCCTGCCCTTTGACCTCCTCGGAATCGCCAATCGGCGTTTTGCCGGGACGCTTGTCGTCAAAATCCTTGTCATTCTCGCGGGCGCGGCGATTTCGGTGGAAGCCTGGCGGTCGATGTTTTCAGGCGCGCACGGCCCCCTGTGGGATACCCTGCTCTTTCTAACGGTTCGGGTGGCCTTCGGACTCATGGGGCCGCTGGTCCTGGCGTGGATGGTGCACGAATGCGTGAAAATAAAATCCAACCAGTCGGCCACCGGTATTTTGTACGTGGCGGTGGTGTTTGTGATGATCGGCGAGCTTTCGGGAATGTATTTTCTTCTGGAACGGGGCGTGCCGCTCTGATGGACCGGGAGATCAATTTCTATTGCCGGGCGTGCGGCAACGGGTTTCTTCTGGCGGGGCCGCCGTTTCCGGAAAATTCGCACTGCGAGAAATGCGACCTGGATTATCCGCTGAACCCGCGGGCCATCGGCGCGCCGGATGATCCGGTTCGAATCTGCCCCCGGTGCGGCGGAGAGGAATTTTATATCCAGAAAGATTTCAACCGGAATCTCGGCCTGGTGATCACGATCCTGGCGGCTCTCTCTGTCTATCTTGTCTTCGGCCTAACGTGGAAAAGCCTCGTGGGCCTCCTCGTCATCGCGGCCCTCGACGCCGTCCTCTACCATGTCCTTCCCCTCATCACCCTCTGCTACCGCTGTAAAACCATCTTCCGGGGATTCCCCCTCAATCCGGATCATCAGGCATTCGACCTTCACATCGGAGAGACTTATCGCAAGGACGGATAAAAAATAACTCTACTTCCCCCATTCCGGCAGGATGGACGGGAGGCCCAGCGCCCGGAGAATTTTGTTTACGACGAAATCGACCGCATCCGTCAAATTTTTGGGGTGATGATAGAAGGCTGGGCTGGCCGGAAGGATGATGCCGCCGGCGCGCGTGACGAGGGACATGTTTTCGATGTGGATCAGGCTGTACGGCGTCTCCCGCGTCACCAGAATCAGTTTTTTTCGTTCCTTGAGCATCGTGTCCGCGGCGCGGACGACCAGATTGTCGGAAATCCCGGCGGCGATCTTGCCGAGCGTGTTCATACTGCAGGGGACGATCACCAGGCCCTCGTAGGCGTTCGACCCGCTGGCGATGGGGGCGTAGTAGTCCTTGTAGTGAAAATACCGGATCCGGCTTTTCGGAGAAAAAACGGCCGGGTCGAATTTCTCCAGACTGCCGGGGACCTTCTCCTCGAATTTCAGGACGTCGAGACCGTCCGGGGTCATCGTGAGGAGGACTTCGTCCGCCGCGATCACTTCCATCAGCCGGCGCGCGTAGATGCCGCCGCTGGCGCCGGTGATCGCGACCGCGACTTTCAGGACCAGACCCCGGGGATGGACGTGCCGCACTTGGGACAGCGGCCCGCCCCCTTCGCAGATTGAAGGAAATCCCGTCCTGGGATTTCCTGAGTCTGGAGCTCCGGGGACTGGACATCCCTGTCCGCCTTCAGGCGGTTGTGCAGGACCCGGAATCCGGCGCGCTCGATCAGGGATGTTTCACAGCGCGGGCATATCGTGTTTTCCCAGTCGCCGACGCGGCCCGGACGGTTTCCGGCGTAGACGTACCGGAGTCCCTCGGTCCGGCCGATCTCCGCGGCGCGAAGAATGTCGTCGACCGTTGTGTCCCGGCGGTCGGTCATCTTGTAGTCGGCGTGAAAAGCGGTGACATGCCAGGGAATGTCCCGGGAAACGCCGGCCAGGAAACGGGCGATGTCCCGGAGTTCGGCGTCGGAATCATTGAAGTTCGGAACGACCAGCGTCACGATCTCGAGCCAGAACCCCATCCGGTGCAGGCGCTCGATCGTGTCGAGAACGATCTTGACCTGGCCCCCGAGCGCGCGATAGCCCTTGTCCGAAAATCCCTTGAGGTCGACTTTGTAGAGGTCCACCCACGGGCGAATGTATTCCAATACCTCCGGCGTGCCGTTTCCGTTCGAGATGTAGGCAGTCTTCAGCCCGGCCGAACGGGCCGCTTTGAAAACTTCCACAGCCCACTCGCTCGTGATGAGAGGCTCGTTGTACGTGGACGCGACCACCGCCGCGTTTTCCCGAAGACCCAGCTCAACCAATTCCCGCGCGGAAATGTCCCGGGGCGGCGCGGTCGATTTGTCGTCGCGGAGGGACTGCGACGTGAACCAGTTCTGGCAGTAGCCGCAATGGAAATCACAGCCGAGCATGCCGAAAGACAAAGCCTGACTCCCCGGAAGAGCATGGAAGAACGGTTTTTTTTCGATCGGATCGACTTGCAGGGCGCCGACGTACCCGCGCGGCACGCGAAGCTCCCCGGATTCGACGTGGCGGACCTTGCAGATCCCCCGCTTGCCCTCGCCGATCAGGCACCGGTGGCCGCAGGCCACGCACCGGACTTTGCCGTCCGGCAGTTTTTCGCAGAGTTCCCCGGCGGAAGTCCGTACCCGCAGGGCGGATTCGAGTGTCGCGGCTGTCACGACCGAAGTTTACGGCGGGGGAGAAACAAAAACAAGATCTATGAGAAAAGCGCGGCGAAATCTTCCGGGGAGAGAGGGGAGACCTTTCTCAGGGAGAGATTTTCCGTCACGTGGTCCGCGCGGCTCATCCCCACCAGGGGCGAGGCCACGGCCGGAGCGGAACGGACGAACTGGATTGCGCATTGGGCGTCGGTGGAAAGATTCGACAGGCGCGGCTTCATCTCAGCCGGCAGGCCCCGGGCCAGGCGGCCCTGAAGGATCGGGACGCTGGTGAAAACGGCCATGCCGAAGTGTTCGGCCGCATCGAGCGCCGACACGACGGATCCGTCAACTTCCTGAGACGCGACGGACAGGGCTTCGGGCATGAGCAAATTGAGCGGCAGTTGAATGACGCGGAAATGATGGGCGGCGCCGGCGATGTCCCGCGCGCAACTCACCAGGCGCGACAGACTGACGTGCCCGGGCGATTCCGGAGGGACCCGGAACGCGTCCCAGGTGGCGCAGCCATACAAACGAATTTTTCCGGCAGAGACGGCTCCCTCTAGGAATTCGAACGCCGCGCGGATGCGGCGGTAAAATTCTTCGGGATCGATGGCCTCGAGTTGGGACTCCGGATTGTGGATATAGTAGACGTCGATGGTCTCGACGCCCAGGTTCCGGCAACTCGCGTCCAGCTGGTGCGCAAGATACTTCGGCGTCATGCAGTGCATCCCGCCCACAAGATCCCGCGGCGTCGCGATGCCCGGTTGGATAAACGTCTCCGTAAAATACGATCGGGGGTCGTTCGGGACGTCGCCGTCAAACGGGATGTAGCCGCCCTTCGTGCAAAGAAGAATCTCCTCACGCTGGTATCCCCGTTCTGCCAACCGCCTCAGCCCAGCGCCGATCGACCGCTCACTGCGCTGAAACCGGTAGTTGGCGGCCGAGTCAATGACGTTACACCCGGCCGAGACCGCGGCGACCACTGCGTCGGAGTAGGCGTCATCCGTTTCGCCGTCCGGATTTCCAAGATACGTGCCCATGCCCACGGAACCGATCGTCACGCCCAGGCACGCGCGGAAATGTCCGGGCGCCGCGTCCGTGAAACGGGCGCGGTAGGACGCGGTTGCCGACGGCGACGCGAATCCGGAAAGAAGTCCCACGGATTAGCGCGGTTGAGCCGGATCGATGCCGGAGGCGGCCTTCACCAGCGCATCGATCTCCCTGACCGATTCCTCGGACGGGGCAATATCCTTCAGGCGTTGAACGGCGCCCGCCGCGGCGGAGGCATGGCCGGAGAGAACGGAAACGCGGGCGTACGACAGCAGGTAATCGATCAGAAGCTGTCGGCGGGGCAGAGGACGATGTTCCACGGGGCAGAACGCCGCCGATTCCGGTCCTAGCGCTGACATGAACGGTGGAATCCAGGGCCGCGCGAGGCAGGGACCGGGATGCAGGGCGTCCTCGAACATCCCGATCAGCTTGACGGCAACTTCCCGGCTGATCGCCAGAGCCAGCAGGTCCAGGCGGCGCGCGGGATCGAGCGGGCCGCGGATGCGGTTGAAAAAAGGGTCATCTGAAAAAAACGGGAGACTGGAGATGACCGCAACGCCTGGATAAATCCGGGTGTAGGCGGGCGTGATTCCCGCCGTGGCGAAAAGACCGGCGGGGAGGGAGCCAACCGAATCAAAAATCAATAGATCATTGGTCAGTAGAATGTCGGCCGGCTTGTCCTCCGCGGACAGGGCGGACAGAACCGTATACCACGCGAAGACCGACCGGCGGTCACGGGATTTTTCGCTCCATGCATCCGGGCCCTGACGGCGGTAGAAGCCGCGCAGTTCTTCGAGAGATTCCTCAAACTGGGCGACCACGGTGTCCAAAATCAGGGATACGTTCGAAAAGCCCGTGTCCAGAGAAAAAATGGGAAGAATCGGGCGGAGCTGGTTCGTCCGAAGCAGTTCCATGACCCGGCTGTAAAGAAGGCTCTGGGTTTCCACGCTCTGGGGCCGGCCAGGATCCAGGCGGGGTTCGAAGGCGATTTTTCCGAAGGGCTTTGAGATCCGATCAAAAAACGTCTGCGCATCCTCCCGGCCGACTCTCTCCAAACGGACCGGACGGCGGAGCGCGCTCTTGAGATGCCCCTCGGAAAGTTCCAACGCACACCGGATTTCCTCGTCCGTGAGACCGGGCAGGGAGGCATCCTCGAGGTACAACACCCGAAGCGTAAGCGCGCCTTCATCCGGAAACGGTCCCTCGATTTTCTTCTGGCCACACGCAGTACCGAAAATCCAAACCACCGCCGCCAAAAAAATTACCCATCGACCACTGACGTTATGATTCATGCATCCTCCAGTGTAGTTCATCACCGTCAAACGGCCCCGGGCGGAATCGAACCGCCGACCTTGGCCTTAGGAGTGCCCTGCTCTATCCAACTGAGCTACGGGGCCACGGACGGCCCCGCCCCCGACAAAAGGATGACACGGATGTCATCCGTCCAGTCGGGGGCGGGGCCACGCAGTTCTGCAGTTCTGCAGTTCCGCAGGGAAAACCCTACTTCCCCTTCATCATCGGATCAACATGTGTCTGAATAATGAACGCCACATCCTCACTCCGCACTCCCTTGTACCACGTCCCCCGCGCACCCCCGTCCGGATAGACGGCAATGTTCGGCCCCATTTCGCAAAGCCCGAAACACCCGGACCGCGCAACGCGGACACGCCCCTTGAGGCCGCTTTTTTTGACGTGGTCCTTGAGGCTCTCAACAATCTCCTTCGATCCGCGCTTGGCGCAACAGGATCCTTCCTCCCGGAAATTTGTGCAGACACTGATCAGCTTTTCGTACGGCTGGTGGACTTCCATGGAATTCTCTTACGTTGAGTGGCGACAAACTGTCAAGAAGACCTAGGCGGCGGAGCGGCGGGCGAGAATCCGATCTGAGGAATTGTCGTAAAGAAGGACGCCGGAAAGTTTGGAGGCATCCGTCACGCCGGACGTGACCGCGGACCACGAGGGGAGCGCCCGGGACGGATCGGCGACCGCAAGCGCCGCCGTGGCCGCTTCATCCACCTCGATCGACGATACGCGGGCTTTGCGGATCACGGCGTTCCGGCCCGACAGCGGAAAACTTTCGGCGGCGGATGTTTCGCCGAATAAAGCGACGGCGGGGACGTTCAGAGCGGATGCCATATGCAGAGGCCCCGAATCCGATCCGATGAAAAGGCCGCAACGGGACAGGGCCCGGGCGCTCTCCATCAGGGGACGCCCGCAGAAATCCAGTGCGATGCCACGCAGGTTTCCGAGGCCGGACTTGAAACACCTGTCGCGTTCGAAGTCCGTGCCGATCAGGACCGGGCGCCATCCGAGATCACGGTGGAGGCGCGGGATAAGCTGAAGCCACTTCTCGCCCGGCCAGCATTTCGCCGACCAGCCTGCGCCGATGTGCACGCCGAAGTATTTCTCTCCCGGCACGAATGGACTGTCGGAGGCGGATGGGGGAACTTGAAAGGACAGCCGGACCTGATCCTCGGGCAGACCGCACATCCGGTGATATCGCGACGCCAGGTGTCCCATGGCGGACGCGCGGCGGGTGGGATTTCTCAACACATCATAGAGTTTGAAGGCCTCAGTTCCGAACACGTCCAGGTTGCCGGCCGGCGACACACCCATGCCGATGACGTACTTGGCGCAGGACATCGCGGAGAGGTAAGCGGAGGCCGTGCTGAAATGGAAGTTTAGGACGACGTCATAGGACCGCATCTGGAGTTCTTCGACGGGCAGATAAGCGTTCAGGTAGAGCGCCTTGAGCGCCGCCTCATCGCCGGCGGAATCGAGAATCCCGCGTTTCAGAGCGTTGTTCGGAAACGAATGCCGCCATCGCACGTCCGGGATGCCGGACACGACGTCCGCGTATTCCGAGTAGACCAGCATCCCAACCTGAGCGCCCGGAACCAGCCGCTGAATGGCTGGAATCACGGACCCGGCGCGAAGGACGTCTCCGATGGCGGACAATTGCACGATCAAAACCCGGCGGGCGGACCGCCACAGTTCCGATTCAGACATACTTCTTCTCCCGCCGCGAAAAAACGACGCAGCACTCATGCGCCAGAAACATCAGCATCTCCGGCGCGGTCATCGGCCTCGGCCGGGACTTGAGGTCCCGCGCGAGAGCGGTCATGCTTTTTTTGGAGTTTCGCATCCCCGCCAGTGTCGGCAACATGGCCCTCTGAAACTGGCGGTACGTCAGGGTCTGCATGCCCTTCTTATCGGCAACGCCGGCCGGAAATTGAAGCCCGCGCCAGGCCCGGTTCAATTCCCGACGAGGGTCCGGACAACCTCCGCTGTTCTGCGATGGAAATCCTCAATGTACCGGTCCAGTTGCCGGACTTCCGGCGCGGACCGCGCGGCCTGGAAGACGAGAGGAGAGCCGATCAGGAGACCCGCCAGAAAAAAAAGGGCCGCGCGCGGACGCGGCGGATGCGGCGCGCCTTCGGCGGAGACGTTTCCGCTCATTGCGAAAGCATCTCCTCCCGCGTGATGGCCCAGCCCGGCGGCGCGCCGATGAGATACAGCCGGCCCTTCCAGAGAATCCGGCCGATCACCATGCCGTGGTCCAATCCGAGCTGGACGGTACCATCAATCAGCGGATAGCCGGTAACCGCGTCTCCGCTTTCCCTCACGAGATTTCCGGTCGCGCCGTAGTATTTCGCGATCCGCCCATTCAGCCCGTGCAGTTCAAAAGCGGCGCGCTCGTAGGTCAGATGGGTTGTCGCTTTGGAAATGTCGGCGTGCAAATCGTCCGCCAGGGCCGTCAGCGGCTGAAAGGTGGCGGCGGTGGTCCGCACGTCCCTCTGGAGCCGCTCGGCCCGGAGCGCCATGGATCCGGCCGTGAAGGCAAGAGTCAGGAGAATCAACACCTGCCACAACGCAAATGGCGCGGGCTTGGACGCGGAGGCCCCACTCATTGGAGGGTTCTTTCGAAGGAATATTCCGCGGTGAAATGACCCGGCAGGGATTCGGCCGTCACGCCGACCCGATGTTTCCCGCCCGGGGACGGCACATGGTGAATTCGCCACCGGACACCCTGAATCGTTTCTTCACTGCCGGATGGAGGAAAGGGCCGGCGGGTTCGGGCGAAGTAAATGGCTTCGAATCCGGCCACGCTTTCCGCGGAGAGCCGTTCGGGAAAAGATTCAGCGGACTGGTTCGCGCGCCGGCTGAGCCACCATGCGCCGACGGCGCAGAGCCAGAGGCCGAGGAAAAACGCGAGCGCCTCGGAGAAAACGGGACGCCTCATGTCCCGCTCAGTCGGCCGGAACCGGGATCATGTCCGTGCCGTCGTAGGGAGGAGAAAACGTCACAAGACCGGCGGCCGGCGTCGGCCCCTCGTTGATGAAGTGGTGCGGCGTGCCCCGCTCGATCTCGAACACCGACCCAACCCCCGCCTGGATCCTTTTTCGATCGATGACCATCGTCCCCCGCCCGCGCACCAGTACCACCCGCAAATCATGCCCGGCGTGAATGTGCGGCTTTTCGGCTTTCCGGATCTGCACCATGTGCACGCTGGTGGTCGGCCCGCGGGCGATCAAATCGATTCGAATGTTCTGACGGGCCTGAAGCGGATGGCTTCGAAGATATTTCTGAAGGTCGATCTGTTGGTCCTCAAGATGCAGTTTCACCGCCGAGGTCGACGTCAGGCAGGACCAAAAGCAGAACGGAAGAACCAGCAAAACTCCCCGGACATATGTCGCGTTCATCCGCCACAGATAACCTGCGGTCTTCCGTTTCGTCAAGAACGCGAAAGAAATCCGGTGACCTTGAAAAATGGGCGGCCGTACGGGTAACGTGGTGCGCGGATGGAGGAACACATCACAGCACTGCTTGACGACATGGAAGCCGGCGCGGCGGAGATCACCGGCGTTCGGGGGCCCGGCAGGCCGGACGGGACCGGGACGCTTCTGAAGGAAGTCGCGCGGATCCGGGGGCGGCCGCTTTTCTACCCGTACATCGGAAGCGGCCGGGGCCGGGGCGCGCTTGTGGAGCTGGCGGACGGAAGCGTCAAGTGGGATTTCATCACGGGGATCGGCACGAACTTTTTCGGGCACGGCGACCGCCGGATGCGAGAGGTGGCCCTTCGCGCCGCCCTCTCGGATGTTCCGATCCAGGGCCACCTTCAGCCCAACCGGGAATACGCCGAATTTCTTACCGCGCTTTCCGGCGTCGCGCCCGGCCGGTGCGTTCACGCGTGGCCGTCGCTCAGCGGCAGTATGGCCAACGAAAATGCCCTCAAGATAATCCGTCAGAAGAAACACCCGGCTTGGAGAATTCTCAGATTTTCAGACGCCTTCGCGGGCAGGTCCGCCGCTCTGTCGGAAATCACCGACAACGACCTGAACAAGAAAGGCCAGCCTGACCTTGGACAGGCTGTTCACATCCCCTTCTACGATCCGGAAGAGACGTGGTCGACTGCTCGGACGCTGGACGAAATCCAGGCGGCCCTGCGGCGCCATCCCGGAGAATGCGCCGCCCTTCATGTGGAACTGATCCAGGGCGAAGGAGGATTCCGGGAGGCGCCGCGCGAATTTTTTTCGGCGGTCTTCGAGTTGTGCCTGCGGGAAGGCCTGGCCGTCTGGGTCGATGAGATACAGACCTTCGGCCGCACGGGAGAATTTTTCGCTCTGGAGCGGATGGGTCTGGCCGAACTGGCGGATGTGGTGACGGTTGGAAAGATGCTCTGCGGGAGCGCCGTGCTGTTCTCGCCGGAATACAATCCGGAACCCGGACTCATTTCCGGCACATTCGCCGGTTACACGGTCGGGTTGGCGCTCGGGGCGGACGTCATTCAGCGGCTATCGGACGAAGGCCACGTTGGCGCCGCCGGCAAGATCCGCATTCTGGAGAAGGCGCTGACGGAAATACTCGGACAGATGCGGGACGGCGGGAGAATCCGGGACTTTACCGCCGTCGGATGCATGGCGGCCCTGACGCCGAACCGCTCGAACCTCGACGCCGTCAAAGACCTCATCCGGAGACTTTTTGATGCGGGGCTCTGCGTCTACTACGCGGGACACCGCGAACCCTACCGCCTCAGGATGCTGCTGCCAGGGGGCTGTCTCGGGCCGGAGGATCTGTCGGAGCCTTTCGACATTCTGAACCGGGAGCTGGCTGTATGAAGTGGCTCCTGCGGCAGGCCCGGCCAGGCGACCTTCCCGATTTGTTGCGTCTGGCCAAACGCCTGGACTCGATCAACCTTCCCCACGACGAAAAAGTCCTCATGGAGTTGATTCAAGGGTCCCTGCAATCGTTTGCTTCCCGCCAAAGCGGCTGGTATTTCGGGCAGTACCTCTTCGTCCTCGAAAACGAGCGCGGCCGGGTGGTGGGATCGTCTCAGGTCCGGGACAAGCACGGCATCGTCAACCGGCCTTTCATCTGTTTTCGGATCGTGCTCGTCAAAAAATCGAGCCGAACCATCGAGCGTGATTTCACGCACACCTGCCTGAAACTCGAATGGAGTCCCGAAGGCATTACGGAAATAGGCGGGCTCATCCTCGATCCCAAATACCGCGACCACCCCGACAGGCTCGGCAAACTTCTCTCCTACTCCCGGTTTCTCTACATGGCCATGCACGCGGACAAATTCCGGCAGGAGGTCATGGCGGAGCTTCTGCCGCCGCTGGACAAGCGCGGCAATTCGGTCTTCTGGGACCACGTCGGCAAGAAATTCACGGGACTCGAGTACAAGGAGGCCAACGCCCGGTGCCGGTCGAACGCCGAATTCATGTTCTCCCTCTTTCCCCATACCCTGATTTACACGAACCTCCTGCCGCCGCACATCCAGAAATTGATCGGCGCGGTCCACCCGGACACGGAACCGGTACGGGGCATGCTCGAGCGGATCGGGTTCCGGTTTTCGGAGGAAATCTGCCCGTTCGACGGCGGGCCAATCTACCGCGCCGCTGTGAAGGACATCACGCTGATCCAGAAGACCCGCGGCATGACAATCCGGAGCGGGAAGCCGGACGCCGAAGCGGTCCGCGCGATCGTCGGATTTGACGAGGCCGGCGAATTTCGCGCGGGGTTCGCCGATGCGCAGATTTCGGATCCGCACGTTGGCCTGGACGCGAAGGCCCTTAAGCGGCTCGGAGTGCGCCCCGGCCAACGGGCATACGTTCTGCCGATCTGACGCGGATGGCTTCTTCAAGCGGAAACATACGCGTTGTGAATCCGGCCCGGCGCCGGCAGGTCCTGGGAGTATATCCGTGGAGCCTCGACGCCGCGGAGGACGCGGTTCGGCGCGCCAAGCGCGCTTTTCGAGGATGGTCCGCGCTGTCGATGGGGCACAGGGCGGCGTGTCTGAAAAAATTCAAAAAAGAACTTTCGAAGCGAGGCGCCGATCTGGCCGCCGCGATTTCCCGGGAAACGGGAAAGGTCTGCTGGGAATCGAAAGAGGAAATCTCCCTCGCGCTCGCCAAGATCGACCTCACGATCCGACTTGCCCGGGACTTTGCACCCAAACCGTCGGAGGCCTACACGCTGTATCGGCCGCTGGGCGTCGCCGCGGTTCTTGGACCGTTTAATTTTCCGATCCATCTCGCGCACGGGCACATCGTCCCGGCGCTCCTCGCCGGAAACACGGTGGTTTTCAAACCTTCGGACAAGGCCTGCGGGACGGGGCGGCTGTACGGCGCCTGCGCGAAAGCGGCGGGATTTCCGCCGGGCGTTTTGAACGTCGTCCAAGGAGGAGGCGCGGTCGGATCATTTCTGGCCGCCCATCCGGATGTCCCGGCAGTGCTCTTCACCGGATCGCGCGCGGTGGGGAAACGATTGGAGACGCGATGCGCAGGCGCGACGGAAAAAATCCTGGCGCTGGAAATGGGCGGCAAAAACGCGGCGGTGGTGTTTCCGGACGCGGATATGTATCTGGCCGCCGCGGAATGCGCGCGCGCGGCCTTTCTCACGGCCGGCCAGCGGTGCACGTCGACCTCGCGGATATTCGTTCACGCCGATCGAATCGACGCCTTCTGCGGCATGTTTGCGTCCCTGACCAAACGGTTCTGGGTGGGCGATCCCTTCGATCCGGAAAATTTCTGCGGGCCGGTCATTTCGGAGGAGGCGGCGCGGCGCGCCGAATCGGCGGTGCGGGAAGCACGCCGTCTCGGGGGAGAGCCGGTGGCGGAGGGCGGCCGATTCAACTCGGACCGGGGATTTTTCGTCCGGCTTTCGGCGCACCGGTTTGGACGGTATCCCGGACGGCGACGCTACACGGCGGAGGAACTCTTCGTGCCGGAAGTCGGCATTTACCCCTTCAAGGATCCGGAGGAAGCCGTGAGGCTGGTCGAGGACACGCCCTATGGACTGGCGCTGGCGGTCTTCACTCAAAAACGCGCGCTCTTCGAAAAAATGCTCCGCGAGACCTCCCACGGCGTAGTCAACTGGAACATCGGAACCGTCGGCGCGTCCGGAAGCCTTCCATTTGGCGGGCGGAAACAGAGCGGCAACGCACGGCCCGCGGGAGCATTCGCCATCCGAAACTGCGTCTCTCCCGTCGCCGTCCGCGCGGCCCACGGCCGCCGCCGGTAGGACCGCCATGCCCGCCGTCCTCATGGGCGACCCGACCGGTTTCAGCGTCAAGGCCGGGCCCAACCCCCACACGCGAACCCGCTGGGGATTTTTGAAAGAGGTCGACCGCGCCGTCGCAATCCGCCAATGGACCGCGTTCAAATCTCTGCTGGAGTTGGCCGGGGTGCGGGTCGAAGTCATCGACGCCGACCCGTCTCTGCCGGGGCTGGTGTACCCGGCGAACGCCGGCATTCTCCGCGACCGCGTTTTTTATCCGGCAAACCTCCTCCCGGCGCGCGCGGCGGAGCGCCCGGTATATGAGGCCATGTTCCGGAGTCTCGGACTCGACGTCCGGGAAACCGCCTTCAGATCAACGCCCTTCGAGGGCGAAGCCGATTTCTTCCCCTGGGGCGATCGTTTCATCTTCACCCACGGCCGGATCGAACGTCAGCGATTCGCGCTCTCCGCGCGCTTTCCATTCTATAAAAGAATTTACGGTTTCCGGTCCGACCGGGCCGCCTTGAAGGAACTCCAAGAAATCGTCCCGGGCCGCGAGATCGTCGATCTGGAACTCCGGGACGAACGCTACTACCACGGCGATACCTGCCTCTGCTCCTTCGGCTTAAACCGGGAATTTCTCATGGCCTACCTGCCGGCCCTTACAGCGCCCGCTCAACAAAAACTCAGATCCCTAGCGGGCGACCGCCTCATCGCCCTTTCCGAAAACGACGCCGCCATCTACGCGGCAAACGCTTTCGCGTCATCCCTCAACGGCCGTCCGAACCTCTTCATGACCATCGCGGCCTCCGCATCCCTCAAAACCCGCGTCGCGGAACTGGGCGTCAAGGTGATGGACGTCGAAGTCTCGGAATTCCTCAAAAAAGGCGGCGGATCGGTGAAGTGCATGGTGTTCGATCTGGGGTGATGGGGACGGAGCGTCACCCCCGCGAAAGCGGGGGTCCAGTTGCCGTCTCCGATGACGGGACAGCCTCTGGATTCCCGCGTTCGCGGGAATGACGGTGCGGGCCCCCTAGTAATTCGCCACCTTCGTCATATCAAACAACTGCGCAGCTTGGGCACCGGGCAGATGGGGCCGGGTATTGACATTATTGGTAATAAAAAAAGACCTCGCTTTGTGGCAGTGTTCATGACACTACACACAAAGG
>JACQOF010000022.1 GCA_016202645.1 bacterium | reverse complement strand
GCTTCAATGTTTCCGGCGGCCGCTGTGAGCGGTGCGAGGGCGACGGAATGATCCGGATCGAAATGCAGTTTCTCGCCGACCTCTACGTCCGGTGCGACGCCTGTCAGGGCCGCCGGTACAATTCGGCCACCCTCGACATCAAATATCATGACAAAAACATCGCCGACGTTCTGGACATGCCGATCGACGAAGCCTACCGGTTTTTCGCCCGCCACCCGCAGATCATGCGGCGGCTCAAGCTACTCAAGGACGTCGGCCTCGGGTATCTCCGGCTCGGCCAGAGCGCGACGACCCTTTCGGGCGGCGAAGCCCAGCGCGTGAAGCTTGCCGCGGAGCTGGGCCGGCCCGAGACCCAGAGCACGATGTATCTTCTGGACGAGCCGACCACCGGCCTGCACTTCGCGGACGTGGAACAGCTCGTGAAAGTCCTGCGGCGGCTGGTTTCGGCCGGCAACACCGTCGTCGTCATCGAGCACAATCTCGACGTCATCGGCAACGCCGACTGGGTCATCGATCTCGGCCCGGAAGGCGGCGACCGCGGCGGCGAACTGGTTTTCGCGGGCCCTGCCCGCGACCTCGCCCGCCACCCCCACTCGCACACCGGAATGTTTCTTGCCCGCTGGTTCTCCGGTTTGACCGCCCGACCCCCCGACACCTCCGTCATGGCGCTGGCCTCGTGATGAGGCGCGCCAGAATCACCTTTGCGTTTTCATCCCCGCGACGTTTGTCATCCCCGCGAAAGCGGGGATCCAGTGTCTGGATTCCCGCTTTCGCGGGAATGACGGCGGTGCCAAATGATTGAGCACCTGACCGCCCTCAAGTTTCTCCGGCGGGTTGTGAAATCTTTCGAGCCCAAAGTCGCGCTGGTCCTCGGGTCGGGTCTCGGCGATCTCGCCGATTCCTTCGATCAACGCCGCGCGGTCCCCTACCGCGACATTCCCGATTTCCCGCATGCGCGGGTCGCCGGCCACGCCGGCAATCTCGTTTTCGGAAATCTTTCCGGCCTTCCGCTGGTGGCCATGCAGGGCCGGGTGCACTATTACGAAGGCCATCCGATGTCGAAAGTCGTCTTCGGCATCCAGCTCATGAAACTTCTCGGAGCGAACGTCCTCATCACGTCGAACGCCGTCGGCGGCATCAACAAATCCTACAAGCCCGGCGATCTCGTCCTCATCCGGGACCACCTCAATTTTCTCGGCGACCATCCCCTCCGCGGGCAAAACCCGGACAGGCTCGGCCCGCGGTTCTACGACATGAGCCGCGCCTACGATCCGGATCTTCTGGCGCTCGCGCACTCGGCCGGCAAAAAACTCAAGATCCATCTTCACGAAGGAGTCTACGCCGCCTGTCCCGGCCCGAGCTACGAGACCCCCGCCGAAATCCGGATGCTCCGGACCCTCGGCGCGGACACGGTCGGGATGTCGACCGTCCCGGAAATTCAGGCCGGCCGCCACATGGGCATGCGGTGCCTCGGGATTTCCTGCGTGTCGAACCTCGCCGCCGGCGTTTCGAAGGAGGCGCTGTCCCACAAGGAAGTCATCGAGACCGCCGCGCGCGTGGGAAAGGTTTTCCAAGGCCTCGTCAAGGAAATCCTGCTGGAAATCTTCCGCAAAAAATCCCTCTGGTCCGACGTACCGAAACCCGTTTGATTCCGTACGAACTGATTTTCAAAAAACGCAACGGCGGCCGCCTCACGCCGGACGAGATCCGCTTTCTCGTCGACAGCTACACCCGCGGCGGCCTCCCGGACTACCAGATGTCGGCCTTCCTCATGGCGGTCTACTTTCGCGGAATGGACAAAACCGAGACCGCCGCCCTCACCCAATCGATGATGGACTCCGGCGAGTCCCTCGACCTGCGCGGCCGCTTCAAAGTCCGCACCGCCGACAAGCACTCCACCGGCGGCGTCGGCGACAAAGTGTCCCTTCCGCTCGCGCCCGCCGTGGCCGCCTTCGGGGTACCGGTGCCGATGATGTCCGGCCGGGGCCTCGGCCACACCGGCGGGACCCTCGATAAGCTCGAGTCGATTCCCGGGTTCCGGACTCGGCTCACGAAGGAGGAATTTCTCGGCGTGCTCGACCGGGTCGGCTGCGCGATCATCGGCCAGACCGACCGAATCGCGCCCGCCGACAAAAAAATGTATTCCCTCAGGGACGTGACCGCCACCGTCGACTGCATCCCGCTGATCGCCGCCAGCATCCTTTCGAAAAAACTGGCGGCCGGCCCGGAATCGCTCGTGCTCGACGTCAAGACCGGCGACGGCGCCTTCATGCGCGAGATGGCCGACTCGAAGCGCCTGGCCGTGGAGATGCTGGGCATCTGCAGGGAGGCGGGGCGCGAGGCGGTGGCGTTCATCACCGACATGGACCAGCCTCTGGGCTTGGCGGTCGGGAACGCCCTGGAAATCCGCGAGACGATTGACTGCCTGTCCGGCGCCGGCCCGGCTGATTTGCGCGAACTCGTGGTGGTCTTCGGCGGCGAAATGCTCCGGCTCGCCGGCAAAACCAAATCCGCGGCGGACGGCCGGAAGGCCATCGCGGCGGCGCTGTCGGACGGCCGTGCGAAACGGAAATTCGCCGAGATGGTCGAGGCGCAGGGCGGGGACGCCCGCGTGATCGGCCAGTCCGGCGGTTTGCCGGCGTCCAAATATGTTGAGGCCGTCAAGTCACCCCGCACGGGAACCATCCAGAAACTGGCCGCCCGGGACGTTGGCGTCGCGTCGCTGATGCTGGGCGCCGGCCGGACGCGTTCCGAAGACGTCATCGATCCGGCAGCCGGAATTCTGCTCGCCAAAAAAGTCGGAGACCGGGTCAAAAAGGGAGAGACCCTCGCGTATCTCTACGCCAATGACGCCTCCCGCCTCCCCCCCGCTCGCGAGCGATATCTCGGCGCCCTGAAAATCGGCGCGGGCCAGCCGAAAAAAAGGAAATTGATATGGCAAATCTTGAAGTAGAACCCGGCATCGACGGTCAAACCGATGCGAACGGCCTGACCGCTTCTCCTCCGGAAGCCGTCTGGCGCGTGGCGCCGGGCGATCCCGCGGCCGAACGGCGTCTGATGGATGAATTCGAAATGAGCCCCCTCATCGCCCGAATGCTCGTCAACCGCGGAGTCCGGTCGCCGGAAGACGTGAGCCCGTTTCTCAATCCCTCCCGTTCCCAGCTTTTCCGGCCGCATCTTTTCAGCCAGATGGAGAAGGCCGTCGCGCGGATCCGCCGCGCGATCGACGCCAAAGAAAAAATATTCATCTTCGGCGACCGCGACGTCGACGGGGTTTCCGGCACCGCCATCCTCCGCATTGCTCTCCAGGCATTCGGCGCATCCGTCGACAGCCACATCCCGCTGGGCGGCGAAGGATACGGCGTGCATCCGGACGTGATGGGGCGCGCGCTCGCCGACGGGTATACGCTGGGAATCACGGTCGACACCGGCATCTGCGAAATCGACCGTGTGGCCGAAGCCAACGCCGGCGGGATGGACGTCATCATCGCCGACCATCACCAGCACAAGGAAACCATTCCGGCCGCCTGCGCGATCCTGCATCCGGGCATTCCCGGCGAGCCGTATCCGTTCAAGCATCTGTCCGGCGCCGGCGTCGCGTTCAAGCTTGCGATGGCGCTGTTCGCGTCGAAGTCCCCATACGCCGACCGTCCCCTGGTGTTTCTGGACGTCGAGACGACGGGTCTTTCGAAGGACGTCCACGAAGTCATCGAGATCGGCGCGGTGAAATACCGCAACGGCGTCAAGACCGCCGAATTTTCCCGTCTCCTGAAACCGTCCGGGCCGATCCCGGACGAAATCCGCAGGATCACCGGGATCACAAACGAGCTTCTCGGGGAACAGGGCCTCGACCGCCGCGAGACCCTGCGGAATTTCCAGGAGTTCATCGCCGAGCCCGGGACGATCCTGGTCGGATACAATGTCGGGTTCGACCGCGGATTTCTCGCGGCGGAACTGGCGCGCAATCTCAACGTCAAACTCGAACATCCGGTCGAAGACGTCATGACCCTCGCGTTGACGTCCCTGCCCGGCCTTTCGAGCCGCACCCTCGGCGGCGTCGCGGCGGAACTGGAGATTGAACTCACGGATGCCCACCGCGCCCTGCCGGACGCGCAGGCCGCCGCCGATATTTTTTATCATCTCCTCGACCGGCAGGACGTCGAACAGAATCTGTTCTATGACCGTTTCATCCCGCTTGCGGCCCTCGCCGCCGTCGCCGACATGATGCCCCTCACGGGCGAAAACCGGGCCATCGTCGCCGAGGGTCTGCGCCTTCTCAAGGACTCCCCGCCGCTCGGACTTAAAAAACTACTCGAACGCCTGGAGCTTCCAGCGCCGAACGGCAAGGACCTCGCGTTTCTCCTCGGACCGCTCCTCAACGCGCCCGGCAGGCTTGGCGACGCGCGGCCCGCTCTGAACCTCCTGACCGTGTCGGATTCCAAAGCCGCGGAGAAACTCGCCGAAGACCTGGTCCGGATGAACGAGGAGCGCAAAGCACTCGTCAAAAATAATTTCGGCCGGCTGAACGACCTCGTCCCCCTGCAAAACGACCTCGCGCGCGACCGCATCCTCTGTCTTTCCGTCGAGGGCGTCCCGCACGGCGTGACGGGCATCATCGCCTCCCGGATCAAGAACGCCTACGGCCGGCCCATCATGATCATCCTCGTCGAAGACGGCATGGGCGTCGGCACAGGCCGGTCGGTCGAATCCCTCAATCTCCTCGAAGTCGTCGATCCCTGCGCGGACCTTCTGGTCAAGTACGGCGGGCACCACCAGGCCGTCGGCGTCACGGTCCATCCCGACAACATCCCGGCGTTTTTCGAACGTCTAAAAAAAGAAACCGCCGCCCGGCTCCACGTCATGCCTCAGCCTTCGATCGACATCGAGGCCGAGCTGTCGGCCGAATCTCTCACCATCGAGACCCTCGAAGACATAGCGATCCTCGAACCCTTCGGCAAGGGCAATCCCTTTCCGAAATTCGGCCTGTTCGACGCGCCTCTCGCCGAAGTCCGCCGCATGGGCGACGCGCAGCAGCACCTGCGCCTGAAGATCGGCAAGGACGCCCGCCGGGGCGTGACCGCTGTCGGATGGAGCATGGGCGCCCGCGCGGACGACCTGCGCGGCCGGATCGACGCCGTGTTCGAACTTTCCAAAAACGAATGGCGCGGCCGAACCGACCTCCAGCTGGTCTTGGAGGACATCCGACTATCGAAAGGGGCCACCGTCTCATGAAAGGCGTCATTGACCGCATCGAGGAAGGCATCGCCGTGATCGAGTTCGACGACGGCGGGCAGATCGAAATCCCCGCGAAATACATCGCCGGCGCCCGGGAGGGTCTGACAATCGATATCCGGGGAGACGAAAAGGAAACGGCCAAGCGCAAGTCTGATATCGCAAAACTCCAGGCGGACCTTCTGGCTGGAAAGCACTTGAAAGATGGAAAAAAGAAAGGAACCCGGTGAGGACATGACTGAACCGACGATAGGCGTAATTGGGGGAAGCGGAATTTATGATATGGAGGGAGTCGAAGGTTTGCAGGAAATTTCCGTCGACACGCCGTTTGGCGAGCCGTCCGACAAGATCGTCGTCGGGAAACTGGCGGGCGCGCGGGTCGCGTTTTTGCCCCGGCACGGACGGGGGCACCGGATCCTGCCGACGGAAGTCAATTCCCGCGCGAACATCTACGCGTTGAAATCAGTCGGCGTCCGGTGGATCCTCTCGATGTCCGCCGTCGGGTCCCTCCGCGAGGAGATCGTTCCCGGCAAGGACATGGTGATTCCCGACCAGATCATCGACCGGACCAAAAGCCGGGTCAACTCCTTTTTCGGCGACGGCATCGTCGCCCACGTCGCGTTCGCGGAACCGTTCTGCCCTTCCGTCTCCGGCGTCCTGCGCGAGTCGGTCCAGTCCCTGAAGCTGAACGTCCACCCGAAGGGCACGTACGTCTGCATGGAAGGCCCGCTGTTTTCGACCAAAGCCGAGTCCCATCTCTACCGCTCTTGGGGCGCGTCCATCATCGGGATGACGGCGCTTCCCGAAGCGAAACTCGCGCGGGAAGCCGAGATCTGCTATGCGATCTGCGCTCTCCCGACCGACTACGACTGCTGGTACGAGGGCCACGACTCCGTCACCGCCGACATGGTGGTGCGGACTCTGTTGAAAAACGCGGAAAACGCCAAACGCATCGTCAAAACCGCCGTGTCGCGGCTGGCGAAGCGGATGAACGAAACCTGCGCCTGCCATTCGGCCCTGTCGAATGCCATCGTCACACAGCCTGACCTTTTCCCCGGCAAGACCCGGGCCCGGCTTTCCTTTTTGATCGACAAATATTTTCCGCCGAAGGCGCCCGCCAAGGGAAAAAAAAAGTCCCGGTGAAATGCAACTATTCAGGTCGTCATTCCCGCGAAGGCGGGCATCCAGACCATCGCCAAGCAGACTGGATTCCCGCTTTCGCGGGAATGACGGAGAGGGCTGAATAGTAACGTTGAATTTCAGGTCTCTTCCCAAGGTTGATCTTCACCGGCATCTGGACGGGTCCGTGCGCGTATCGACCCTCCGGGACCTGGCCGTCTCCGGCGGATTTCGCCTGCCCACCCGGGACCTCCGAAAACTCAAGGCCTACTGCCAGGTCGGCCCGGACTGCCGGAGCCTCGGGGATTTTCTCGAAAAGTTTTTTTTCTTCTACGAATTTCTCAAAAGCCCGGAGGCCGTCGAGCGCATCGCCTGTGAAATCTGCGAGGACGCCGCGAAGGACAACGTGGTGTATCTCGAAGCGCGCTTCGCGCCGGCCCTGCAGGCCCGGGCCGGGTTTACGATGAAGCAGGTCGTCGAAGCCGCCATCCGGGGGATCCAGCGCGGCCGGAAAAAATTCGGGATCGACGCGCGGATCATCCTCTGCTGTTACCGCTCGGAATCGCCCGCCAGCTCGATCGAAACCGTCGAGCTTGCAAAACGGTACCGCCGGTCCGGCGTGGTCGGCGTGGACCTGGCCGGAGACGAAAGCCGGTATCCAGCCGAACCGCATTATCGCGCGTTTGATCTTGCCCGCAAGTACCGCATCCCCGTGACCGTCCACGCGGGCGAAGCCGGCGGCGCGGAAAATGTCCGGGAAGCCGTCGAGCGTCTTGGCGCGGTCCGGATCGGGCACGGCATCCGGAGCCTCGAGGACGGCGCGGTGCTGGATCTTCTGCGGAGCCGCCGCATCCCGCTGGAGATATGCCCCACCTCCAATGTCCAGACCTGCCTCGCCAAAACTTTGGAGCTTCATCCCTTGAAGGACCTCGCAAATACAGGTATCGGTGTCACGGTCAATTCCGACGATCCGGGCGTGTCGGGCATCACGCTCAGCCACGAATACGAGGCGGCGGTCCGGCGGTGCGGCCTGACATGCGCGCAGATGGCGGCCGCCGCGCGCCGCGCCGTTGACGCGGCGTTCTGCGATGACCCCGCCCGTCGCCGGCTCCGGGAAAAAATCGAACGGGCTTGGAAGGGAATCTGAATGTTGAAGACGCAGGTCATTCGAAAACTGATCCGGGAAGCCGCGAAATCCCGCAAGCGCGCCTATGCGCCCTACTCGAAATTTCTCGTCGGCGCCGCGGCGCTGGGCGGGTCCGGAAAAATATACGGCGGATGCAACGTCGAGAACGCCTCCTACGGACTTACCATCTGCGCCGAGCGCACTGCGATCTTCAACGCGGTGGCCGCTGGCGAAAAGAAAATCCGGGGGCTTGCCGTGCTCTTTCACCATACCCGCCGCGGCGCGCCCTGCGGGGCCTGCCGGCAGGTCATTCGTGAATTTGGGAAAAATGTCCCGGTTGTCCTGGCGAACCTCCGCGGCGGCTACGACCTCCGCGAGATCGAGGACATCCTCCCGGGTTCCTTCGGCCCGGAGGATCTTCGATGACCTTCCGCGAATCCGAGTTTCCGAATCTGCTCGGCCAGATCGACGGCATCGCCAGGTCCTACCCGCCCGAGGTTGTTTCGATGTTCATTCAGGAACTGACGAGAATTTATCGCGCCATCCCGCTCTATCCCGGACTCGTGGCGATGTGCATGGGCAAGGCCTTCCAGAAATGCGGCCCGAAAGACATCCCCGCCAAGGGCGCGTTCGTGGTGGTTCGACTCCGGGGCGGCGGCGCGGCGTGCGGGCGAGTGATTTCGTGGACCCCGGCCGCCGCGCAGGTTGAAATCCGGGACGCGTTCGGCAAACTGCGCCGGTCGCGCCTGACCCGCAAGCAGATCCAGTCCGTGGAAATTTTCCGGACGGACACTCTTGAGGCTTTCTGGCCGACCCTGGTGTTCGACCGGAAGCCCGCGCCCGCCAAGGCGAAACGCTGATGCGGCCGCAGACGTTTAAATCCGTCATCCCGCTTGAAGCCCCGGCCGGGAGTGTCTATCTCATCAGCGGCCCGAGCCGCGTGACGATGCAGAAGGGCGCGGCCGACGCCGTGGGGAAACCCATCGTCGAAAAAGATTCCGTCTACATACCCGAAAACAAAAAGATCCCGTTTGAGTTCGAGGAACGGTCGAGCGTCCGGATCGAAAGCGACCTCGCCGAACCGGCCGAACGACTTCCGGAGCGGACCATCCCCCAGAGCTGGGACGATTTGGTCCACCGGATTTTCCATGACCAGTCCCGTGTCGTTGTGGTGCTCGGCGAAATGGACAGCGGCAAAACATTTTTTTCCACGTATCTGGCCAACCGTCTCCTGGCCCTGCGCCGGAAAGCCGCCGTGCTCGACTGCGACGCCGGCCAGAGCGACGTCGGTCCGCCGTGCACATTCGGCCTCAGCTACCTTCGCGAGCCGCTCCTGTTTCTTCATGACGCGCCCGTCGACGCCCTCTATTTTCTCGGCTCCCATTCCCCGGGTCTCCATCTTGTCCACGCCCTGATCGGCGTCCGCCAGCTCACATGGCACGCCCTGAAACACGCCGACACCATCATCGTCGACACCACCGGATGGGTCGTCGGAGACGGGGGACGCCTGCTCAAGGGCGCCAAGCTCGACATTCTCCTCCCGGACATCGTGGTCCTGCTTCAGCGCGAGCGCGAACTCGAGCATCTCGTCCGGGGCCGTCCGGACCACCGGATCGTTCGGATCAAGATTTCCAAAAAGGCCGCGCCGACCTCGCCGGACGTCCGGAAGGCCCTCCGGGAAAATCTCAGCAAAAAATATTTCGTAGACGCGTCTCTGCGGGAAATTCCGATGGACCCTGTCATCTTCTACCGCGCTTTCCTCTTCAGCGGCCAGCCCATCGTCATCAACCATCCGGCCGTCCTCTGGGCCGAGCGGTTGCCGGCCTACGAAGGAACGCTTCTGGTGGTGAAACGCCCGCTCACGCCGAAAGACCGGGCCCAGCTTTCCGAAAAATTCGGGCCGGCCCTGCGCGTGATTCCATCGGGGCTGGAAAAGGGCGTCCTCGTGGGTCTCCTCGGCGACAAACAGCACTGCCTCGGCATGGGCATCCTCGACGTCCTCGATTTCGAACACCGCAAAATCCGCCTCTTCACCCCGGTCCCGGATCACTCCTCCATCCGGGGCATCGTCATCGGCTCCGTCCGATACAACACCGACGGCACAGAAGCGGGATTCGTCGAACCCGGCACCTTCTAGGTCCGGTTCCAGCTACTTTTTTTCGAGCAGGTAGTCTCCCAGCACAACCGTGTCCATGTCCGTGTTGACGAAGGTCCGGATGGCGTCCACCGGCGATTCGACAATAGGCTCGTCATTGTCGTTAAAGCTCGTGTTGAGCAGCATGGGAATTCCTGTCAGGGCGTGAAAACTTTGCAGGAGAGGGTTCCACCGTCCGTTCTGGGAGGCCCGTACGACTTGGATCCTGGCGGTTTCGTCGACATGGACGACAGCCGGAACCCGTTGCGCCGGTTCCGGCAGGGCCCGCACCGTGACGGTCATCGCCGAAAGGTCGACGCCCGGAAAGGTTGTGAAGTAGTCATCGGCGTGGGATTCCAGAACAGAAGGCGCGAATGGGCGAAACCATTCCCGGTGTTTGACCCGGTCGTTGACTCTGGACTTCATCGAAGCCCGCCGCGGATCGGCCACGATGCTGCGGTGGCCCAGCGCCCGCGCGCCGACTTCTGACGCGCCCTGAAACCAGCCGATGACACCGCCCAGATCTATCAGCCGGGCCGTCTCGGAAAAAATGTCATCGCATTTTCGTGCCGAAAGATTGGATTGGCGGATCGCTGATTCGATCTGGGCATCCGAATATTCGTTCCCGTAGTAGACGTGATCCAGCCGGAAAAAACGGGGCTCGCCAAGGACGTCATGCGCGTAATACAGCGCCGCGCCCAGGGCCGTGCCGCGGTCCGAAGCCATCGGCAGAGCAAAAATTTCCGCAAAGAGGTTTTGCCGGGCCAGAAACCCGTTCATCGAGGAATTCAGGGCCACGCCGCCGGTCAGGACCAGGCGCCGGGACCGGGTGCGGCGCAGGCCCGCGCGGCAGAGTTCCAAGGCCGCCTCTTCGAGCATTTTTTGCGCGCTTGCCGCGACATCCTTGTGGATCTGCAGGAGTTCCTCGCCGGGCACGCGGCGCGGGCAGAGACCGTTCAGAAAATCGTTGTTTAAAAACACCGCTTCGGCGTAATTGCCGGCCATCGCAAACTCGTTGGACTCGCCCCTGAGACGCGGACTGATTTCAACCACGCCGTCGTTCGAGATGCGGATCTCGTTCCTGTAGGCTTCCAAAAATCGCGGCTTTCCATAGGGCGCCAATCCCTGGGTTTTCCCTTCGGCTCCGTACGTTCCCAGACCCAGATGATGCGTGCACCGGAGATACTCAAGCCCGATCGAGTCGATGTCCCGGCTCCGCGAGATCTGATTGATCCGGTTTCCCCGGCCCTCCGCCAGAAGGGTGCTCGTGCCGTCGCCGAACGCGTCCATCGAAAGAATGAGGGCGTCGGCAAATTCCGACGCGTAAAAACCCGCGGCGCAATGCGAGAGATGATGGTCGACGTCGACGAATTTGGCGGCCGGAAAAAAAGGCTTGAACCAGTCCTTGCTCTGGAAAAAATCCGTGTGCGCGAACGCGATCACGTCGATGTCATTCATCGAGCACCCGAGACGCTCACAACAGTACCGGACCGGCGCCAGGATCTCCCGGGGATCTTCCCGCAGAATGTGATGCTTGCGGCGCGAAAGCCGCTCGGCTTCGCACATGGCGACGGACTTCGCGTCCAAGTCCACCAGCGCGCAGTTGTAGTCGTGCATGAGCCCGCCGACGCCCAGGATTTTCATGGGAGCGATCGTATCCTGTCAAAAAATCTGACCGCATCGGCAAAGGTCCCCTTCATAAAATGTCCGGATGCAGGCTCAACGGAAAGGCCGTACCACGCGGACTGTTCGTTATATATTTCTATCAATTTCAACGCATGCTGGTCGAAGGGGTTTACGGCGTCCCTCAAGTGCTGATCGATAAAGAGCGGCGGAAGATTCGGTGTTTGCCGCGCCAGATCCAGCAGATCCGGGTAATCCTTCCCGCCCGGGCCTTTCAAGTAGGCGTAAGGGTTGTCCGTATGGAAGTTGTCCTTTTGCATGAGCCGCAGAAGATCGATCTGCGGCATGCCTGCATAGACGCCGGCGTAGCCGTACCGGAGGGCGTGGTAGATCGCCGCGAAGCCACCCATCGATTCGCCGTAGGCATAGACCTCCTCGATGCCGTGCTTGCGGCATACATCCAGCACCAGGGTTCGGATCAGTCGTTCCACAAAATTGTCGCCCTTCTCGCCCCAGAACCACGAGCCTTGGCGGCGGTATCCGAAAAAGTCCCAGGGCATCAGCTGATGGTATTCGTCCAGAGCGTCGCTTCTGGCCGAAGCGGAATTCGGGCCGTGGCCGTGGAATCTCACGATGAGAGAACAGCCGGCCGTATTTTTTGCCGGAACAAACTGATACCGGATCGTCCGGTTTTCATGCGAGAACGAAAACGGCCAGGATTTCTTGTCGACGTCGTAGGTCGAGAGCCGAAGATAAAACCGGCTGCGTTTGGCCTCCTGCCGGGTGAGCTGATCGTCCGCCGAAAAATAAAATCCATCCCGGTTCGGCCGCGGCGCGGGCGCCTCATGTCCCACCTTCCATTTTCCAAATTCTTCCCGGACGTCTTTGCCTTCCAGTAGAATATTCACAATCGCATCGAACATCCCCTGGTCGCCAAGAAGTGTCGGTTCAACGCCAAGCTCCTGGACGGCCAAAGTAACCTCCTCCCCCCTTGAGGGGGAAGCCGGATGGGGGGTTACCCCCCTCCCAACCTCCCCCTCAAGGGGGGAGGAGGAAAGGATATTCCGCGGGTCCGCCAGCGCGGCATCGTCCAGGCCGCGAAGAAGCCGTGTGGAAAGCAGAAAGGGCGCCAAGCCAATCGGGATTTTCGGCGCCGTGACGGCCTCGCAACCATCCTCAACAAAAGCCCGGGCAAATCGGCCCACCATCTCCGCCTCGATGAACGGGAACGCCGCCGGCACGATCACCGCGCCGGCGCAGCCGGCCGCCTCGCACGCGTCCGCACAGGCAACGGCGCGATTTTCCTGAAACGTCCGGATTTCAAATCCGCCGTCCCGGCCGCGAGTTTCCAGGCTTGTCGGAAGAACATTCTCGATGTTGTGGAGAAAGATCTTCGGCATGCCCAGATCGCGTCCCAGCCGTGAAAGATGGTTCTCAACTACTTCAATCGACCTGACGTGCTTTAAAAAAATTCGGTCGTAAAGATCAATCAGGTAGATCAGCGCCGCCGTTTTCGTTTTCAGCGTCTTCATGTTTTCCGGCCCACCAGCATGACCATGTGACTGCACCGGCGGAGGATGCCGGACCGTCTCAGGGCCCCGCGAAGCATCCGGGAGGTCAGGCTTCCCCATCTGGAGGAATAGAGCATCCGGTTCAAAAGCGGAATTTCGTCTTTCAAGCCCTTCACTGCATCGTAATAAAACGTGTCGACAACCGTGAACCCCGCGGCTTGGACCAGATGTCTGAACTCCGGGAGAGAAAAAGCGAATTGATAAAACTCGAGTCCGGCCGGGTCGCCCGCATAAAACCGAAGTCGCGATTTGACCGTGCGAAGAGGATGCAGGTACGGCACGGAGATCAGCGCGACTCCGCCCGGACGCAGGATTCGCAAAGCCTCCCGCAGAAACGGTTCCGGGCCGGCCTGCCGGTGTTCGACCACGCCGAGGGACACGTAGGCGTCATAGGAATTGTCCGGAACATCGAGGCGGGTCACGTCGCCGGCGCGTACCGGCAGGTCCGGATATCGGGCGCGGATCCGTTCAACCGTTCCGGCCGACCATTCGATTCCCTCCGCGTCGTAGCCCCGGTTCCTGAGCGCCAGAACGTACTGGCCAGTTCCGCACCCGGCTTCGACGATCCTGCCGGCCCTGGGAAGATGGCGGACGAACGGTTCCTCCAGAAGGCCGAGATTGCCGGCTTCAGCCAGGCTGTAATAGGACTCCAGCGGGGCCGACTGCCAGTGCGTATCCCAAAAATCGGCGGTGGGGGCGGAACTGTAGTAAACCAGCCGCCTGCCTTCGGTCCTTCGGAGGTTTCTTCTTGCCTCCATTCCCTCCGTCCCCCCGATCGTCTCAAAAAATTTCCGATATTCCAGCGCGATCCGTTCCGTCGAATGGCTTTTCATTTTTTCGAGCGCCGCCCGGGACCACTCCGCCATCATGCCCCTTTCGGCGGTTACCGCCGCAATCGTCCGATTCCAGGATTCCGCGTCCTCACAAAGTTGTCCGCATGGCGGGGCGCCCAGCACATCCCTGTAGGACGGCACCGGTGACGCGATCGCCGGCACTCCCTGGGCCAGGAAGACGCCGATTTTAAAATGGCTGTGGCCGAGGTCGTAGGGATTGTCGGTTTTTCGGGGGGCCAGACACAGCTCCCCTCGAAGAATGTCCCGAGGAAAAGTTTCATATCGCCACGGCAGAAATTCAAACGGGTCGTCCAAGTCCGGGCGGCGGTCGGAAATTATTGTCAGTGAAATCTTGTTTTTCCTTAAAATCGGGAGAATCGGCCGGAGGTCGGAGGCTTTTACCGAAACCCCGGACCAGACGGCACGCAGGCCGGGCCGTACGAAATCCGCCGGATTTTTGCGGAGGTTGAAGTGTCCGAAATTTACGGTATCCGGAAAAACCCGGACGACGCCATGAAGCCTGCTTGCGCGTTCGGCAATGTAGGTGGACGCACAGGTGATTGCGTCGGCAAGACCGGCCATCCGGGACGCCTCCCGGACACGTTCCCGCGTCGAACCGTAAACGCCTTCGAGCAGCCCCGTTTCGTCGAAATAGTTGGCGCAGAGGTCAAACACCACGGGAATCTTCCGGTCCTTCATCCGGCGTGCCAGATCGAAAGCGGCGTCGTCCTGGCGCCGGACAAACACGCAGACGTCCGCGGGCGCCGCGGGATCGTTGATGGTCGAATTGACGCCCAGCGGTTCGAGGTACGGGATGATCTGCAGACAGCGGATCCACACCGATGCCGGCATGGCGTTGTAGTTCCGGTGGTCGCCGGGAATAAACCACGTGACGCGAAGCGGCGCGGTCATGCGCGGGCCGCCGCCAGGACCGGCCGCCTACGCGTGCGGGACATGGCCTCGAAGTATTGCGGGAAGATGACGTCGGGAGAAAACTGGAGAAGCGCACGGGATCTGGCCGCCGCTGAAAGTCCAGGCCGGCGGGACATCGCCCATTCCAGACGATCTCGAAAATTGGAGACCGTAACCGCCGCGCCGCAGTCCCCGACGAGTTCCGGCGTCGCGCCGCTGTCCTTGTACAGGACGGGCGTCCCGGCCGCGAGAGATTCCAGCACCACGTTCGGACAGGCCTCATTTTCTGACGGAAAAAAAACAGCGGCACAGGACCGATAGACTTCCGCGAGCGCCGCATGATCCAGATGCCCGAGGATCCGAATATTGGGCAAATCAGGCGGATCGATAAACCGGCCGCAGAGCACAAAGCCGGTCTCCGGGCAAAGCCGCGCCGCTTCGTAGACGTCCGACGCGCCTTTCCGGGGATTCGTGCTGAAGGAGACGCAGGCGATGGCTCGGGAAAACGGGAAGACAATTTTTCCGCCTTCAGGCGTAAACTGTTCTGTGTCGACCGCATTATAGATCACGGGTCCATCCTGACCGATCAGGGGATATTTTTCGCGGGTCGCGTAGCGCGCGTAACAGCTCTGAAAGATCGTGAGGTCAGCCAGGCGGTTGACCTCGGACTGGATCCGGTCCGCGTCATCCGTCCGGCCATAATCCCGCGCGGCGCCGTCGATCCGCTGGACGACCCGGACCGTTGGCCGGGCCATTTTGATTTCCAGGATCCGCTCGTAGGAATGTTTGAACGAAAAGGCCAGCAACACGCTGTAATCATCATCAACGTCGTGGGTGTACGGCAGGCCGTGGCGGTCGAGATAGGAAATCAGGTTTCGGATGAACGAATAAACGCCGCCCTCCGGTTTATACCGGAATGGCACGCAGAGTTTAAACGAATTCATCGGGACACCGCACGCAACACAGAACGCGCCGCCTCAGCCGCCACACGCCGAGCGTCGTGATAGCGCGCCAGTGCCGGAGAAATACGCCGGACTTTCGCCCTCAACCGGGCCCGGTTCACATCCATGCGTTTCAGGGCCTCCGCGAATTTGGAAGCGCTGGGGCGGCGTATTAAACATTCACCCAGATCATACTGTTTCAGCAGTTCCGGAAGGCCTCCCACGGCGCTGGCCAGAACGGGCGTACCGGAGGCGAGGGATTCAAGTGCCGCAAGCGGCAAGCCTTCGGACCGAGACGGCAACACGGAGACGTCGGCGAGCCGATATAAAATTCCGATGTCGCAGCGGTGTCCCAGAAACCGGACGCGGTCAGGAATCCCGAGGCGACGTGTGGACTCTTCAAGGTTCTGCCGTTCCGGACCGTCTCCGGCAATCCAGAGACGGGCGGAAATCCGCGCCGGGAGCCGGGCCACAGCATCAATGAGGATGTCCACGCCCTTGGCCCATTCCAGCCTTCCGGCGAACAGAATGGTCAGATCGGCGTGTCCTTCGGCCGTTCCGACCGACGAAGATGGCAGGAGACGGGAAAGATCAATCGGTTGAGGAATCCGGCGAGCCGGAAGGCCCAAACTCCGCGCGTACTGAAAGGTTTTCTCCTCCACGCAAAAATAGAGGGATGTCAGCGGCGCGAACAGATGAAACGCGCGGCGGTGGTCCTCCGGGGTCCAAGTTTTCGACGTATGAACCATGCGGGCCACCGGCGGCCCGCCGGCCGCGGCGGAAAGGACGGCCGCTTCATGAGACAAATCGTCGTGTGCCACAATTGCGGCGGTTCGGCATCGACGAAGTTTTTCAACCCGGCGACGGAGCGCATCGAGACGGTCGCCCGGCGCCACCAAATCATTGTCCGGTATCGCCAGCGACCGGATACTTGGAAACCGGCGGCGCAAGACCGGATGCGCGGGACCGAGCGTGACCAGCCGGCCGGACACGGAAGCCAGAAGCGCGGCCACTTCTTCGGCGCCGCCCGCGCCGTCTCCGCGGATCAGATGAGTCGAAGTCATTACCGCCGACAGGACCCCCGGGTCAGAGGTTTTGAGGTTTTGAAATGACTTCGACTCATCGGACCGGCGACTCGTCGAGCAGGCGGAGCGTGGATGCTGTCCGGGACTCCTCAATGCGCTGGCGTTTCAGAAGCTCCAGCATGCGCTCACTCGAAATATTCAGCCGGGAATAATCCGGACCCCAGAACGGCCCCCAATTTCGGCGGCGCTTATCCAAGTGCCGCAGTTTCGACAGCCACGGGGCCGGGCGGCGGGCGGCGCGCACCGCCGATCGAATCCGGCGTTCATATCGGACGTCCCTGTCGAGAATCCAGCGGCTCAATCGCAGATGCGGATGGGCTTTCAGGAAACGGTTCAGACCGCGTACGTGCGGCGATCTGCCGGGAGTGCCCGGCCTGCTTCCCAAAACATCCCACCCGGCCAGGAAAATCCGGGCCGCGCCCAGATGCGCGGCCACGTCGAGAGCCGCCAGCGCGCTGGACGCGCCGCACACAGCCGGTCCGTCCAGACCCAGCGGCTGATCCCAGTCGGTGATCGCGAGGAACCGGCGGCCCGGCACCGCGTCAAAGACATCGGGATGAGTCCGGAGGTCCACGAGATAGGGCGCGCGGGGAAGACGTTGAGGAACGAAGTATCCCCGAAAACCCGCCGCCACCACGAGGTCCGGGGTCCGCCCCAGGGCCTGAACCAGCGGCGCGGCCCGGAGCGCCGCCACCACCAGATCCGCACGATGCAGGATATCCATATCCTTTTGGAGAGACGGCCCCGCGGCCGCGACGACGATACGGGATCCCGCCGCGGAGTTCCAGAGCGACGCCGCGTCCCCACACGTGACGAGTCTCGAGCGGTCCAGCGGCGGAAGAAAAATCATGCGACCGCCGCCCGGCGCGGTTCCGGAATCATTTCGGCGGCATTCACGAGAACTTCCTCAACCGTCACCAGATTCAGGCACGACCGGTATGGACAATCTTGCGGATCGAATCCACCGCCAAAACACGGCCCGCAGGAAATTGGATGATGGAGCGCGCGGTGGGGTTCGGGATAAGGATGATAGATCTTCGGATCCGCAAATCCCGTGATTGAGATGCAGGGCCGGCCGAGCGCCGCGGCGATGTGAGACGGGCCGGTGTCATTGGTGATGACGAGACTTGATCCAGCGACCAAATCGATGAGGTCGGCGAGTGACGTCCGGCCGATGAGGACCCGACAGCCGGGAATTTCCAGAAAAGCGGGCACCAGCGGGCGTTCCGACGCGACGCCCGTGACTGCCACGACATGACCGGATGACGCCAGAGCGCGCGTCACCGCCGCGTACCTGTCTACGGGCCATCGCTTGTACGGAACGCCGGCGTCCGATCCGGGATGGATAAGAACGTATGCGTTCGAAATCAAATTCCATTCGACCAGGTTCTCGGAGGCGGGATCGGCCGCGAAAAGTTCTGTACGCTCTTCGACTGCGGCGCCGCCCGCCGCCAGCGCCAGACGCAGACTCCAGAAAATTTCACTGCGCCCCCCCTCCGTCCTCGGCACGGCGTCGGTCAAAAACGGGCGCGCTGCGGGCCGGTCATAGCCGATGCGGCGGGGAATGCCGGCTTGAAAAACGAGGCGCGCAAGACACTCGTCCCTATCCAGGAGACACGCAAGGCCAAAGCCACGGCCGGCCAGATTAGCAACCGTCTCGACATACTGGTCATCCTCGTAAAAAAGGATTTCATCCACATGTGGATTCGACCGGAGAACTTCCTCAAGACCAGGCCGGATCAGGATCGCCAGATGGGCGGTCGGGAATGCTGTTTTGAGGGATTTCAACGCCGGCGTGGCAAACAGAACATCACCCAGATGCCGCGTCTCCACCACCAGGATGCGCTGACCCGGAGGCGGCGGAGTCGTTCTCTTCGCAACACCCGCGGCGAGCGCAAAATCCAACCGGTTCTTCCAGGCCCGGCCGGCCCATCGACCGGCACGCCGGACCCGGCTCCACAGATAGTCCATCCAGTCCGGTACTGGAAGAGTTTCCCCTCTCATCGAGGGTAAAAATAAGTGAGGAAGGTCAAAGCGTCAAGAGCGCGACGGCCTGAGCAAATCCTAAATCCTAAATCCGAATCTCTAACGAAATCCTAAATCCCAAATCCTAACGGTCCGGGGAGGGCATGTTGAGACCGGGAGAAAAAAAGTAGTTTTTCAGGGAATGCAAAATCGCGTCGACGGTTTCGGATTTCTTTGACCGGACGTGCGGCGATTCCATCCAGATGAGGCCCTTCGGGGGTTTGGCCCGGTCGTACAGGCTTTGCGCGGATTCCGGCGGGAAATAGCGGTCATTTTTTGCAGCCAGGATGGTCAGTTCCCTTGGAGAAATCCGGTCGACGTACCGGACCGGGTCGAACGCGCCAAGGACGCTGTCGAAGAGAAACGCGCCGAGCGCCGCCGGCCATGGCCGTTTGCGCTCGCGGTGGTAATACCGCGCGATATCCGGAAAATTCCCGCCGCCGTGCACAATCAGCACCCGGCGAATCCGGGTGTCGATCGAACCGTGAATGCCGCCGAAAAACGATCCAAGGCTGGCGCCCACCACGGTGAATCGCCTCGGGTCGAGTTTCTCCCGCTCGATCAGGAAAGTTACCGCAAGCATCCCGCCGGCGACGACCCGGTAGCCGGCCTGGCGGACGGTCCAGGGCCAGCGCAGGTACTCCTTCCAGGCGCGCGGTCTTTCGTAGGGATACTGGACCGCCAGGAGGACGACATCCGGCTGGTCCGGGATCAAGTCCATGATGGCGGCTTTCGTTTTTACACCTGTGTACAGCACCATCACCCGGTATCGGTCCGACAGATAGTTTGGCCGGCGGTAGAGGCCGTCGGCCACGAATGCTCCGGCGCGGTTGTGAAATTTCAGCGCCTGGACAACGGACGTGTCGTCCGATCTGACGGTCTCGGATTTGACCTCTCCGAGTTCTCCGGCGACGTCCAGGAAGACGTGGGTTTTATCAAGATTTAGATAAACAAACAGCGCAAACAATCCAAGGGCCGCGATCACGGACGCGGTAAAACTGAAGCCGACCCAAAACCTCCATCCAAATCGGGACTTGGCCCGGCCGTCAGTATTTTCGGACAATTCGGGTTCCCGCATAGTAGTAGGCCAGTATTTCCGCCGCCGTCAGTCCCTGCTCCGCCGCGTATCGGGCGCTCCACTGCGGCAGTCCCACTCCGTGCCCCCAGCCGCGGCCTTCGATGCGAAGTTTCCGGCCGCCATAGTCCATCCGGGTCCAGAGCAGGGACCTGAGCCGGTCCGGGCCGATCTGCAGGCGGAATTTTCCGGCGGGCAGGTCAACACCTCCGCTCGTGCCGGATATCCGTAATGTCTTGACGCGATCGCCGGCGGTCTTCTCGGTTATCCGCACGTCCTTGATCCGGCCGATCCCGGCCCTGTCCTTCTTCGACAGGGCCCGCAGGATTTCCTCCTCTGAAAATTCCGCGGCCCAGACCGCTCTCGGAGATTCTCCGGCGTAGGGATCGGATTTCGAGACGAGATAAGAACGAGTTCGGCCCCAGAGATCTCCCGACGATTCGGTCCGGCCGCCCGATTCCGCGTGAAAGACGGCTTCGATCAGTTCATCGTCGTTCACCAGCACCAGCCCGCGCGTCTCGTCGATCGCCGCCGTGACCCGCGAATCCTCCGATTCGATCCCCCGGTAAACCTGGATCGATACGTCCGCCGAGAGCGGCGCGCCATTTTCGGAAAGACCCATCCGTCGAAGCGCGTACGTCCGGGACGCGATCGCCTGGGCTTTAAGGGCTTCAACGTTCCAGTTCGGAGCGATCTCGTTGCGGACCACGCCGTAGAGATAATCTTCCAACGTCAGCGTATTGACGATGACCAGCCGGCCGCGCGAAACGGTCACCTCCAGTTTCCCGCGGTACGTGCGGCCCAGGTAGGGCGTGCCGGGCGGCAATTCGAAGGGCGATGAGACCGCCCGGCCGTTTTTGAGAATCCCCCGGCCCGACAGCCTGAACTTGTCCCGGCCGATTCGCAACTGAGTCCCACTGCCGATCCATATCCGGACGAACGGCCCCGGTTGGGGCGGGACGGTCATCGCGACAGGAGCGGGCGGCGGCGCGGCGAGCGCGGCTGAGGAGAAAAAAGTCTGAACAAGAAAGGCCGCTTCTTTGGACCAGACTTCGTCTTCCTCGAGCGAGCGGATCACTTCCCGGGCCTCGGCGGGACGGGCCTGCTTCATGAGAACAAATCCCAGGGCCAGAAGATCGGGAAAAAATTCCGCTGCACGCGACTCTCCAATTCGCTCCCGCAAAATCGCCTCAGCCTTGTCGTATTTCCCGGCTTCGATCAGAGGGAAAACTGTTTCCGGCGGGGCTGCGGATGACCCCGGCGCCGACAGCAGAAAAAAAGCGACCGCCGCAACCGACGTCAGCCGCACAGCCGAACCGCCTCGCGGACGGTGTAAAATGATCCGGTCACAACCACCAAATCCTCCGGCCCGGATGTTTCCAGAGCTTCGGATAAAACGTTCCGCATCCGATTCGGCGGGTCAATCGGCAAGCGACGCGCTCGGGCGGTGGCGATGAAAGGTTTCCAGATCGATGGAGGTTTTGACCTTTCCGTATCGAGCTTCACCAGCCGGATCCGGTCCTCGGGCCGAAGGTAGGGCAGAATTTTTTCCTCGCCCCGTTTCTGTCTCTGCATGCCCAGCAGAATCTGAAGCCGGCGGGGCCGCAGGCGGCGCCGGACGGCGGAGAACAGGGAGTCGAGGGCCTGGCCGTTATGGGCAACGTCCAGAAGGATCCGGCGGTTTCGAAGATGCTTCTGCTGAAACCGGCCGGGAAGGGCCGACCGCTGAAGGCCTGCCTGCGCCCGGTCAGACCGAAACGCGCGGGACAGAATCATCCGGGAGGCCGCGACCGCAAGATCGTAGTCCGCGCCGAAGATATCTTTCGGCAGAGGCAGTATCCATCCGCGGCGTTCGTGCGGCGGAAACACCGCGCGCGCGCCGATCCGATCCGCGACACGCGCGATGACCGCGCGGACCGCGGGCCTGACCGGTCCGACCAGGAGAGGACGATCCTTGCGCGCGATGCAGGCCTTGTCCGCGGCGATGGCCCGGTCCGTCGTTCCAAGAAATTCCACATGATCGATCCCGACGCCGGTGAGAATGGACCAGGAAGGCTCCGCCGCGTTCGTCGCGTCCCACCGGCCGCCCATGCCGACTTCCGCCACGGCAAAATCGACGCGGGCGGCGGCGAAGAGGCGCCAGGCCATCAGCGTCAGAAATTCGAATTCGGTGAGCGTAATCCGCAGATCGGTAAGAAGCCGCCTCTGCCGGAAGACCGCCGATTCGAATGCCCGCGGACTGAGCCGGCGGCCGGAGATTTCGTATCGTTCGGGATAGGACATGAGGTGCGGAGAAAGATAAAGACCCGTACGCAGGCCGTGGGCGCGAAGAATCTCGGCAAGAGCCTTGGCGCAGGTGCCCTTGCCGTTCGTCCCGGCCACCAGAGCCACCGGACAGGCGCGGTCCGGGCGGCCGAACGCCTCCAGCGCCGAGGCAATCCGTTCCAGAGACGGCCGGATGCCGGACTTGGCGAGGCCGGAGAGATATCTCTCCGCTGGATTCAAACCCATTTGAAAATTTTGGCGAGGGTCGGCCGGAGATCCTTTCGGGAGATGACCATGTCGAGGAATCCGTGTTCCAGCAGAAATTCTGAACGTTGAAATCCCGCCGGAAGTTTCTGACGGATGGTCTGCTCGATGACCCTCGGGCCCGCGAATCCGATCAGTGCGCCGGTCTCGCCGATGAGAATGTCCCCCAGCATCGCGAACGACGCGGTCGTGCCGCCGGTGGTCGGATCGCACAGGAGGGACACATAGGGCCGTCGGCAGGCGCGGCGGAATGCGCCGACAGCCGAGGCGGTTTTCGCCATCTGCATCAAGGACAAAATCCCCTCCTGCATCCGCGCGCCGCCGGATGACGTGGCGATGAGAACCGGGATCTGCCGTGCCGCGGCCAGTTCGAACAGCCGCGCGATGCGCTCGCCCACGACGGCGCCCATACTGCCTCCCATAAACCCGAAATCCATCGCGCCGACGGCGATCGGCTCGCCGTCGAGACTGCACATCCCGGTCAAAATCGCCTCCTTTTTGGCGCTGTCCCCCGATATCTTTTCGTCATACGCCGGAAAATTCAGAGGATTGGACGGACGGACGTCCATGAAAAAGGGCTCGAAGGTTCCCGGGTCCGCCAGCATCTGGACCCGCTCATCAGCCGAGAGACGCATGTGATACGAACAGTGCGGACACACGCGAAAAGCTTTCACCAGAATTTCCGTCAACGCCAGTTCCTTGCAGTTCGGACACGCCTCCCAGAGAGCTTCCTCGCCTTTCTTGACCTCCGGCGCTCCCGCCACGTTCTTGATGACGGTGTACTGGTGTTTCTTAAACCAGGCCATGAGATGTTTAGTCCAATCTCACTCGCACGGCAAACCGCACGTAGGCGGCGTCCGCGTCAGCGGGCGCGCCAAATGACGTGTCGAACCCGTCCAGAACGCGGCGGTCGTCGTTGCGGTTGTCGGGCGCCAGGAAGGGATTGGAATTTCCGCAGTGGCCCAGGCCCGACGTGTCGCCGCCGGTGAAGTGAAACTGCCACCGGAGCGCCCCGATGTCTGCTTCGGGGGTCGAGCGCGTCACCGGAAGGAAAACCGTCGAATCATCCCGCGTCGAGTATTCAACGCCGACATCAAACGTCGCGCCCCAATCCGGCATTCGGCTGTCGGTGAACAAATCGCCGTAGGTTCCGGACGGCTGAAATTCGGCAGCGACGCCGGTGTCCAGATAATCGATGATCTCGACGGAATCCGGCGCGCAGTTGCCGTCGTTTTCGGCCCAGAGGGTGTACACCAGAAGACGGCCGGGCATGTCGCGAAGATCAGTGTCGGTCAAGCGTCCGTATTGATGGTCCTTGCGAACCCGCATGACGACGTCGTCCAGATCCTCCTTCAAGTACCGCACCGTTTTTGTCCAAGCGTCGGCCGCCGCCTCGGCGTTATAGGAGGGCCGGCTTTTGTTGGCGAAAGCATGTCCGGCGCCGGGATACAATTCAATTTTGACCGATGGCCCGGCTCCACGCGCAGCCGTCAGGTTCCGCTCGAACTCCCGGACCGATTCCGGCGGAATGCCCCGGTCGACTTCTCCGAAAAATCCATAAACGTTGGCCTTGATGTTCGCCAGCCGCGCTCCATCCGTGATGAGCCGCCCATAATAGATCACACTCGCGCGCAGGTCCGGCTCCTCGGCGGCCAGCGCCAGCGAATACCCGCCGCCCATGCACCAGCCGATCGATCCGATCCGGTCGGACCAGACATCGGGCCGGCCGGCCAGATATTTAAAGGCGGCTTTTAGATCGCCGAGCGCGCGATCTTCCGGCAGGCCCCGCATGAGTTCATGGGCTTCCTCGGATTCGGTCGCAACCCGGCCGCGGTAGAGATCGACCGCCAGGACCGCGAATCCTTCATCCGCAAGCCGCCGTGCCTCGCCGCGAACCTGATCGTTCAATCCCCACCACTCATGGATAGCGATCAGGCCCGGATACGGTTGTACATATTTTTCTCCGGTGGGCAGGAACAACTCGGCCGAAAGAATTTCTTCGCCGCTCTTGAAGGTAATTCGCTCCGCGTAACCAGAACCCCACGCCGCCAGCACCCAAACCATGCCCAAGATCAACCTGAGACCGATATCCATGAGAAAAGGGGACGGTTCTAATTTATCTGATTGAACATCAACCTGATAAATTAGAACCGTCCCCTTTTCTTTTATCATGTCTTTAAAACAACGCCGTCCGCAGTTCCCGAAGGAGCCGCGCGAACGGCTTTATCCCCAGCGCCAGCGCCCTCAGCGCGGCGGTGCCGACAATCACGCCGTCGGCGTGGGCCGCCAGACGCGCGGCGTCGCGGCCGGTCTGAACGCCGAATCCGACGTAAATCGGCGCGTGGGTCACGCGTCGAAGTCCCGAGATGAGCCGTTCGAGTTCCGCCGACTGCGCGGCCCCGCCAAGAGCCGCGCCCGTGATGCCCCGGAGGCTGACCAGATAAATAAACGCGCCGCCTCGGGCGGCGGTTGCGTACAGGTTGAGGCGGTCGCCGGTCGTGGTTGGCGCGGCGAACGGGGTGAGATAAAAATTCTCCGGCAAAAATGAAATCAGCGGCAGCAGCTCCTCAACCGGCACGTCCGGCAAAACACACCCGGAAAATCCGGCGCGGGAGATTTCTGAAAACGCCAGCGGCCAGCCCCGCACAAACAGCGGATTGGAGTAGGTCATGAGAACGCGCGCCAGATGCGGCGGAAGCCGCCGGGCCAGGCTCATCGTCCGGTCGAAATCGACGCCGGACCGGATCGCCCTCTGGGACGCCGCCTGGATCACCGGGCCATCCGCGATCGGATCCGAAAACGGCAGGCCGACTTCCAGAAGATCCACGCCTTCGTCCCACGCGACCTCGGCGGCCTTCAGGAACATCCCCGCGGACGGATACCCGGCCGTGAGATACACCACCAGATTTTTTTTCATTTTTCGAAAAGCCGCGGGATGTCCTTGTCCCCGCGCCCGGACACATTGATGAGGACCACGTCGGATTTGCGGTAGCGGCGGCGCTCCTTCAGAAAACCGGCGACCGCGTGCGCGCTTTCAAAAGCGGGCGGGATCCCCTCCAGTTTCGTCAGCCGGTGAAACGCCGCGAGGGCCTCGCGATCGGTCACCGATATATACCGGGCGCGGCCTGATCTCTGAAGATACGCGTGTTCCGGCCCGACGCCCGGATAATCCAGGCCCGCGGCGATGGAATGCACCGGCGAGACGTTGCCGTCCGGCGCGGACAGAAGTTTCGTGAGAGATCCGTGCAGGATGCCCGCGCGGCCGCGCGTGAGACTTGCCGAGTGCCGCCCCGGCCTCGATCCCGTGCCGCCGGCTTCGACGCCGATGAGTTCCGCGCGGGTGGGGATGAAGGCATAAAAAATTCCCATCGCGTTCGACCCGCCGCCGACGCACGCGTAGATGGCCCGCGGGCCTTTCGCGGCAACCGGCTTGACCTGCCGCCGCGCCTCAAACCCGATCACTGACTGAAAATCCCGGACGATCATCGGATAGGGATGGGGACCGGCGACTGAACCGATGAGGTAATACGTCGTCTCGACGTTCGTCACCCAGTCCCGGAGGGCCTCGTTCATCGCGTCCTTCAGGGTCTGCGTTCCGGACTTGACCTCCCGGACCTCCGCGCCCAGAAGCTTCATCCGAAAAACATTCTGCGCCTGACGCTCGACGTCCTTCGACCCCATGTAAATGACGCAGTCCAACCCGAACTTGGCCGCCACCGTCGCCGTCGCCACGCCGTGCTGGCCCGCGCCGGTCTCCGCAATGATCCGGCGCTTGCCAAGCCGCCGCGCCAGAAGCGCCTGTCCGAGACAGTTGTTGATTTTGTGCGCGCCGGTGTGGCACAGATCTTCCCGCTTCAGATACACCCGCGCGCCGCTCTCTGCCGAAAGACGCTCCGCAAAATAAAGCGGGGTTGGACGGCCGGCGTATTCCCGCTGAAGGACCGCCAGCTCCCGGGTGAATCCTCGGTCTCGACGGACTCGGCGGTACCCGGCCTCGAGGTCCCCCAGCTGTGCCATCAAAGTCTCCGGGACAAACTTGCCGCCGAACGGCCCGAAATAACCGCGGGCGTCAGGAAGGGATTTCAAGCTGAAATCTGGCTGAGGGCCGATGGTCCGAAGAGGGATGAAAGACGCTGGAGAAGTTCCTGGACCTTGGCGGCGTTCTTGACGCCCGGGGCCGTCTCGACCCCGGAGGAAACGTCAATCGCGTAGGGCTGGACCGCGCGGACCGCCTCCTCGACGTTGTCGGCCGTGAGACCGCCCGCCAGAATGAGCGGGACATCCGCCGCGATTTGCCGGACCCGGCGCGCGACGTCCCAGTCAAATTCAATGCCCGATTCGGCGGAATCGATGAGAATCGCGGCCACCCGCGGGAGATACTTCCGGACTGTCTCGGGATCAAACCCAGGCTTCACCCGAAACGCCTTGATCAGGCGGTTCTTCGGAAAAGCCTCGCAATACTCCGGAGTCTCGGCGCCGTGCAGCTGGATGTAGGAAAGACTGCACGACTCGCAGACTTTCTTCACGTGGGCCGGCTTTTCGTCCACAAAAACCCCGACCGTATGAACAAACGGCGGGACGAACTCGACCAGACCCTTCACCTGCGCCCCGGTCACCGCGCGTGGGGAGGCGCTGTAAAAGACAAACCCCACCGCGTCGATCCCAAGCTTGACGATCTCCTGGAGACTCCCCGGATCCGCGATGCCGCAGATTTTGACTTTCGGAAAATGCCCACCTTTAGACATCCAACCAAACATAACAACCGCCCGGAAACAGGTCAAGGCTCCCTGGGTGACGGCCTCACACGTTGGATGTGCGTGAAGACACCCTCTCTGTCAAAGGGTACTTCTCGACCTTGTATATTGTGGGGGATTAACCTTCAGGCAGGCAAGAGCCTCAGATCAACTTCTAGACCCCGCCGACAAAGAAAATGGAGACAACCATCAAAACCGCCAGAAATCCCAAATACACCACAAAAAACTTCTCTTCCGTTAACAATGTCATTTCGAACCTCCTGCTTACTGAATTTCACTTCTACCCCTTACCAAGCAAAACCGATACCCGGTTCTTGTTCCTATCGGTATTTTCCATAACAAACTAAATATGAATCAATTAAAATAGTTTTGCCGTTGACGGTCTGTGGGTTACGATGGGTTGAATGTAGCCAATGGGTGACACGACTCTACCTATTTGTAGCAAAAATCAACAATTTGCTGTTGGCTATTAGCTAATAGCTAATGGCTAAAAAATGGCAGAGGGTACAAAAACCGGTACACGACTATGCCGGTAATCGAGACGTACAGCCAGATCGGAACGGTCCAGCGCGCAAGTCGCTTGTGCTCCTCGATCCGCTCGCGCGTGGCGAGAAACAGAACACGGATCACCAGCGGCGCCGTCACCGCCGCCAGGGCCATGTGGGAGTAGAGGATCGACAGATAGACGATTTCCAGTTCCGGGCGGCCTGCGTAGTGGGTGGTCCCGGTCAGGGCGTGACGGGTGAGATAGCCGATCAAAAACAGCGTTGACGCGGCCACTGCCGCCAGCATCATGCGCTTGTGGGCTTCCAGATTCTTCCTGCGGACGAAATACACCCCAATCAAGACACACACGGCGCTCGTGGCGTTCATCGAAGCGTTAAAGTGCGGGAGGATTTCCGCGAAAGTCATGGGCGGCTACGAATCGAAAACCAGGACGCCGAACAAGACGGTGATATAGACGATCGAATAGGCGAAAAACCGGCCGCACCACTTGGGCGCGGCGTCTTTCCGGTCGAGCAAAACCGCCAGATAAAAAAAGACGGCGCCGGCGCAGACCGCCGTGTACAAATACACGCGGCCGGACCCGAAGAGCGTGTAGGGCAGGAGCGACACCGGAATCAGCGCCGCTGTGTAGAGGAGGATCTGTCCCAGAGTCGCAGGCACGCCCGCTTCGACCGGAAGCATCGGCATGCCGGCGGCGGCGTAATCTTTCCGAGTTAGAAGCGCCAGGGACAAAAAGTGTGGGATCTGCCAGAAAAACATCAGGAGAAACAACACCAGGCCCGTCATCTCCACATGGCCCCGCACCGCCGTCCAGCCGATCAGCGCCGGAAGCGCTCCCGGCACGGCGCCGATCAGCGTGCATATGGAACTTCTGCGCTTGAGGGGCGTATAGAGGCCCACGTAACTGCCGAAAGCCAGCATCGTCAGAAACGCGGTCGGGGGATTGGCGTGGAAGTAGAGAACAAAATAGGAAGCGATCCAAAGCGCCGTCCCGAAGACCAGCGCCTCCGGCGGACGGATCCGCCCGCTCGCCACAGGCCGGTCCGCAGTCCGCGCCATTTTCCGGTCGGCGTCGCGCTCGATGAAATGGTTCAGCGCGCCGCCCGCGCCGACCGCCAGAGCCACTCCCGATAAAGTCCAGATGACCGCGGCGGCCGCCAAACGTTCGGCGCCGGACGCCACGGACATGGACCCGAGGACCGTCAGAATGACGAGGAGCATGATCCGGGGTTTGGTCAAGGAAACAAAATCCCGGATTCGCTGAAAGCTCCAGAATCCCGAATACGCCGTTTCCGCGCGCATCCCTACGCCTCCACCATCGACGGAACCCCTGCCGTGGCGCGGGACCGCGACGACGTTTTGGCCAGGAGAATCACCAGACACATCAAAATGAGCTGGGCCACGCCGAGGTGCGCCATGACGGACCACAGAGAAAGATTCGTCCACACGCTGAAAAATCCGATGAACATCTGCGCGATCGTCAGGCCGAAAGCCGCCGTCGACCATTTCCAAAGCGGGAGATGATTCTGGCAGAGCGAGTAGACCCAGCCCGTGGCCAGGAGGGCGAGGATAGAACCGAACCGGTGGAGCATGTGAATCCCGCCCGGGGTCAAGAGCGGCGGAATCCAGTCCGCCGCAAGGCAGTGGGGCACTTCAGGACAAGCCAGTCCCGAGCCGCTGTGCCGCACGAAGGCGCCCAGGATCATCTGCAGGTATACAACCAGCGCCGCCGAAAAGAGCGCGGCGCGGATTCTGCCATCAATCTCGATCGCGCAGCCAGCCGCCGCCGTCCGCACCGACAGAACAACCAGCATGCAAAAAAAAGCGGTGCCAACGGCCAGGTGCGCGGTCGAAACCAGATCCGGAAGACGATAAATCACCGTCAGGCCGCCAAGAATGCTCTGGAAACAGACGGTCGCTACGGCGACAACTGCCAGAAACCGAAGGCCGGGCTTGGCTCCTGTCCAGATCAGGCGCGCCGTCAGAAGAGTCATGACGCCGACCATGGCGGCGATCAGGCGGTGGCCATGTTCAAAACGGATTTTGCCGACCATCGGAGGAAAAAACTGGCCGTAGCAGAGAGGCCAGTCCGGACAGGCCAGACCGGAATCGGTCGAGTGGACGAGTCCTCCGGCCAGAAGCAAAAAATACGTCAGGCCCGCCGTGCAGACGGCGGAGCGCTGCGGATTCAAAACCAAAATCGATATCCGGCCGCGAGACCCGCCAGAAGAATCGGCGGCACCGCCGTCCAGACCAGCTCCGGCCGGGTCGGCCGTCGGCCGGACCACTGGCGAAACACCACGAACGCGAAGGTAAGGACGAACAGACCGGCGGCGATCGTCAGAAAAAATCCGTGCGGGTCCCGCATTACGCGCCGGCGGGGCTGAAGGTGAAGTTCGCCTCCGCGGCTTTGCCGGACTCGACGGTCACGGTCATTTCCTTGGAACCGTACTTCTCATGCCAGGCCTCGATCACGTAGGTCCCGGGCGGAAGACTTCCGATGTTGAAGGCTCCGTCGGTCCCGGTGACGGCGGCGGCGCCGTTTTCGACCACCACCGCGTAGGCGCGCATCCAGGGGTGGACGTCGCACTTGAAGGACACCATCTCGGGCTTGGTCAGGCTCGCCTCGATCGTCGAGGGCGTCGGCTGGGCCCGGTTGAAGGACTTGTTGATCTTGGATTCGGAATGAACGTTGTGAAGGACATTGTCACTACTTTTGATCTTGAGATTGCCCGGGGTCATGATCAGGACGTGCGGCTCGTACACACAGCCGCTCTGGTCCAGCATCGGCTCGCCGGACATCGCCGGATAGGCGTATTCCTCAAGACCCGACTTCACCCGCACCACGACGTTTCTCAGGGTGCCGTTGTCGTTCACGAGCACGGACTCGTCCCGGATCGCGGCCGCGTGCTTGGCCGCGCACGTCGCCTCGGCCGCCATGTCGATCTTGCCCATCTTCGGCGCGGTCCCGCTGAACATGATCTTGCCGGAAACGCTCCCGGCCGTCGCCGCGTCAATCGCCTTCTTCGCGGCCGCCGGCGCCGCAGTCCGCATCATATCCTCATCCTCCGAAGCCCCGCCGCCGCACCCAATGCCGGCCGCCAGAAGCCCCGCCAAGCTGACTCCCATCAAAACGGATCGAATATTCATACCGGTACTTCCTCCTTTGAGAATGTGATTGTGGAAACCCTCCGAGCCTGCCTTTCGCCTGGCAACCCTGTCAATGGGCCGAGCTGAAGGTTACAGTTCTGTGTAAGTTACTTCCCTCCCGAAATGGAGGGGACGATGACCACTTCGGCGGGCGGTTCGACGCGTTCCGCGAGGGATGCGACACGGCGGGCATCGATAAAAATCATGATGTGCCGGCGGATGTTGTCCGTCTCGTCGATGATCCGAAAGCGCAGGCCCGGATAGCGCCTGTCGAGGTCGCGAAGGACATCATCGACCGTCTCGCCGCGTCCTTCGACTTCGCTTATGCCCTTCGTGTACGAATAGAGAACGCTCGGGATGCGGACTTTCAAGCGCGGAACGCGACGACAGATGTGATCGACGGCAAAGACTGCGCGATTCTCTGCCATCGCGCCCCTTCATCGCGGCTCGCCCAGATGTCGCCCGACGTCGTGCCAAGATACACGCCAACCGGATCGGCATTGTCCGCGCCCATCGACTGGCGTTTCACCGTGAGAAAACTTTGCGAGCGGGGAAATCCGGAGTCGAGACGTTTCCAGGATTCGCCGGCGTCGCGCGTCCCGTAGACGGCGGGCTTTCCGCCGGGACTCGTCCTCGGCCAAACCTCCGTGCCGTCCATCGGGAAGACCCAGGCGGTGTCGGGATCGCGAGGATGAACGACGATCGGAAATCCTATATCGCCTATCGATTTTGGCATGTTGTTGCCGATCCGCGTCCACTTCTCGCCGGGCCGGTCGAGACGATAGATGCCGCAGTGGTTCTGCTGGTAGAGCCGGTCGGGATTGGCGGGATGGACGACGAAACAGTGCGGATCATTGCCAAAAAACTCCGGATCCTTCTCGGCCGGAAAGACAGTGGCGACGCCCTGATTAAGCGGCCGCCAAGATTTGCCGCGGTCCAATGATTCATGAACGCCGCCCGCGGAGAATGCGGCATACACATGGTTCGGATCGCGCGGATCGATGCGGATGGAATGGGTGTTCGGCAAGTCCGGAGGATTAGCGCCCGCTCCCTGGTGGCTCCATCTCGGCCACATCGGATTGTCGTTGAATCCGGTGACGGACGCCCACGTATCGCCGTTGTCCTCGGACCGGAATATTCCGTGCGGTGCAGTCCCGGCGTACCACACCCCGGGTTCCGACGCGTGTCCCGCCGTGAGCCAGAAGACATGCTCCAGCGCGCGTTCGCCGGTTTTGGGATGGGGCGTAAACTTCGGCGGTGCCTTCGCCTCTTTCCAGGTCTTTCCGCCATCGACCGAGCGAAACACGGTCGGGCCGAGATGTCCCGTTTTAGCCGCGGCTACAACTATATTCGGCCGGCGCGGATCGGGGAAGGCATGATAGATGGTCTGCCCAAGAAATTCCGGCCCGGCGATCGTCCATTTTTTTCTCGCCAAGTCGGACGTCAACGTCCAGAGCCCCTTGCGCGTCCCGACCCAGAGCCGGACGCGGAATGCGGAATTGTGTTTCACACGCTTCATGTGCGCTCCCATCAATTGGCTGTCATTTCCCGCCTGATTGTTTTCTTATAGCAAATACAAGACTACTTTCGTTCCAGAAGGATTTTCAACATTCTCAAGTCCTTCTCAACCGCCGCTCGATCCTCGGCGAATTTCTCATCGGACATGCCGGGCTGGCGAATCAACGTGAAGATGAACTCGCTGCCCTCACCGTTGGGCGCCACTCGCATGGGATTGTGGATCGTCACGCCCGACTCGAGCCTGACGTCATGGTCCAGCACCCCAAACCGATTCTTTTCGGCGAATCTGATCCAGACTTTTCCAAAGGGGGCATCGGCGACCCACTCGTCGCCTTCCTTTCGGAGTTCCGACCGCGCCAGCCCCGCCGCCCACCGCGGCAGGTTCCGGAGATCAGCGGCAAACTCGTAAACGTCATCCGGTCGACGATCGATGTAGATACTGACGTGTTGAACATCGCCCATGGAATTGCCTCATTTCCCGCGTTTTCTCCGAAGCACGGCATCAACACTCCACTCGCCGGCTCCGTGGGCCGCGAAAAACAGGAAGATGAAGCAAAGAAATACGGCTGACTCGCCGTGGTTCTGGATTGGCCAGAATCCCTGCGGCTGGTGGAACTGGAAGTAGGCGACCGCCATCTCGCCCGAGAGAATGAAGGCGACCGGCATGGTCCAGAGCCCCAGCAGGATCGCCGCGCCGCCATAGAACTCAAGCACGCCTCCAATCCATATCTGCGACAGGAACGTTGGGTGGCCGCCGAACTGGGCCGGAACGCCGCCGAACCAATCGAATATCTTCATGCCCCCGGCCTGAAGAAACAGAAGGCCCGATACGACCCGCAGCAGAAAAAACGCGATTTCCCTTGCCCGATTCATGTTCATGACAATGCCGTCCTTTCAGCCGCTCACTTGATCCCGGAACAGTGCACGGGCTGGATTTTGTACATCACCCGGACCTCGCCCGGGCGGTTGTACGGGAATTTGTCGAGGCCGAGATACTTCTTCGTGAGAAGATCGATGTGATCACCGGCGCCCTTCTCCTGAATCTCGACGACTTTTCCGCGCACTTCGAGATACCGGTACGGGTTGTCCGGGTCTTGCAGCGTCACCGTCACGCGCGGGTCCCGCCGCATGTTCTGATCCTTGACGCGTCCTCGCGCCGAACCGATCCGAATGTGCGTGCCGTCAAAATCGCACCAGACCGGCGTGACCTGCGGCTGGCCGTCCGGCATGATTGTGGCCAGTTGCGCGAACGCTTTCTTGCCGAACAAATCCAGAAACTCCGATGGTATTGCCACGCTCATTGGGGTAATCCCTCCTTTAATTTCGACTATCTCGACACACCCGGGCGAACATCAGCCCAGATCAAAAAGGACCAGATCGACCGTCGATTCGGCCTCGATACGCAATACGGATTCCTGACTGACCGCGACGCCGTCGCCGGCCGACAGGTTCCGGCCGTTCAGCGTCGCTTCGCCTGACGCGAGATGAATCCAGACGTGTCGATCCGGATCGAGACTGTAATCGACAGACTGGCCCGGATCCATTTTCGCAGCGGATAGTGAAACATCCTGATGGATGAGAAGCGAGCCGGCGCGGCCATCCCTCGAAGCGATGAGATGCCACCGCCCGCGTTCCCGGTCGACGTGGAATGTTTTTTCCGCATACGCCGGCGGGAGGCCGGATGCATCCGGCTCGACCCACATCTGGAGAAGATGCAGTGTGCCGGCGGCGGAGGGGTTGAATTCGCTATGGGTCACACCCGTTCCCGCCGTGATGACCTGGACTCCGCCCGGTTTCAAAACAGACTCGTGCCCGAGGCTGTCCTTGTGCGCAAGTTCCCCCTCCAAAACATAGGTGATGATTTCCATGTCGGAATGTCCATGCATCGGAAATCCCCCGCCGCCCGAAACCCGGTCCTGGTTGATCACTCGAAGATTTCGAAACCCCATGTGATCCTCGTCGTAGTAGCGGCCGAACGAAAATGTGTGGCGCGCGTCCAGCCACCCGATCTTCGTTTGGCCCCGGTCTTTGCCCGGCCTGATTCGTATCATGCGTGTTTCTCCTTTGATTGAACAGTATACAACTGACCCATGCCGCCGTCGACCCATCTCGCATCCCCTGGTTTCGGACGCTCGCTCCACGTCTGCTGGCCGATCTGCTCGGGATTGTCTCCGAGCGCAACGGCAACCCCGTAGCCGCCCTTTAAGGGTCGGCTGCGTGCTGACTAAACCATCCCCGTCGGCGATCAGTTCCGCCGGGTTATGGGATTTGTGCCAGAAAGGTTGCGGCTGGGAGGATGCGGATGCCCCGGACGGACTGCGGCTGGGTTAGATTCAGGACGGTCTGGACGGCCGGGACGGACAGCCTTTCGCGGAAATAGTTGAGGCCGCGGCCGATTTTTGTCCGAGTGGATTTGACTTCGATCAGGAGTTTCGGTTTCCTTCGATCCGTCAGCAAAAAATCGACCTCGTGTCCCTGCTTGTCCCGCAGATAATGAAGCCCGTCGTCTTCGCCCTCCATCGTCCGGCTATACTGAACGCGCGTCCAGAGCGACAGTGCTGTGAGATTCTCAAGCCGGGCGGCCTCGGGATCCTTTCCCTCCACAGAGCCGGTATCGTAAAAATACGCTTTCGGCTGTTTTCGAATGGCGTTTCGGACATTCTGATGCCAGGGGCGGACGAGAAAGATGACATAGAGAGATTCGAGCATCTCGACCCATCTTTTGACCTGCATGGCGTTCGTGTGAAGGTCTGCCGCGAGATTCGAGTAATTCACAGTTGAGCCGACCGTTTCCCTAAGAGACTCGATCAGAAGATTCAACCCCGAAATGTCCGTCATCCTCGACAGATCCCGGACGTCCTCCCGGAGAACCCGCTCGAAATAGGACAGGCGCCACCGGGCGGCGGCGCGGTCCGACTGGCTCAAGAACGGCTCCGGGAATCCGCCAAACCGGAGGAGTTGCCGCAAAGTCTCGCCGGGATTTTTCGGGGCCAGTTCCCGCAGCGTAAACGGCATCAGCGTCATGGGAAAATACCGGCCGGCCATGGAATCGCCGCCGTGCCGGAACACATCCAGCCGCGCGCTACCCGTCACCAGAATCCTGGGCCTTGCGCCCTCCGTGTCATAAATCCCCTTGAGCAGCTGCCGCCACTTCCGGTATTTATGCACCTCGTCCAGCACGACCAGATCCGCCTCACGACCCCATTCCGCGCGGGCGATCATTCGCTGCTGTCGCAGGTCATCCCAGTTGAACACTTGGGACGATTTGAACCGGCGCGCCAGATGTTTCGCCACGGTCGACTTGCCGACCTGCCGCGGCCCGGATAAAAACACGTATTTCTTGTCCAAATCCCGCCGGATCCGATCCTCAACGAGCCGTTTTATTTCCATAGCCAATTGTAACGTGTTTGTTAAATTAGTCAATACTTTTATAACAGTTCTGATAGGTCAGGGGTCATTCCGTCAATCTGTCATTTTGGACGAAACTAACAAACTAAGGGAATGACCGTGTGCCGCGCCCACTGCACGGCTTGTGAATGGC
>JACQOF010000023.1 GCA_016202645.1 bacterium | reverse complement strand
TGGGAGTTCATTTTGTTACACGCTCTAAAAGTTATACATACAAGTAAGGGGATCAGGAACCATTGAGTTACAAAAAGAGCAACACCACCCAGTATAAGCAGAGAAGAATAAAATATAATTAAAAACACATGATATTTTGTTCTGATTTCCATTTTTATTCACCACCCGTAAAAAACTCTATGACATCTCGTATGGTTAAACTACCCGTTCCTGCAATGCCAGCGCTGACACCCAACACGGTTTTTCGCGTCATAACCCACAAGTAAAACGATGTATTCAATCTGCCGGAAACCATCGCGTCAAGACCCCCGCCGAAAAACTTTGGGACGGCTTCAAAAGGTCGTAGTTGTGACACCCCCCTCCCAACCTCCCCCTCAGGGGGGGAGGGGTTCTGCTGCCGCGCCGCTTCTCCTTGACACACTTTTTCAGTCTATGATAGCAGGTATCCGGTAGTGGTTGGGCTGACGTCGCCGGAGGGGAGAGTCCTCCGCGAAATCTTTGGAACGCCGGGAGGTCAATGGACAGATGAGTATGGAAGCGTTGGGCATGATAGAGACGCGGGGGCTGGTGGCGTTGATTGAGGCCTCCGACGCGATGGTCAAAGCCGCCAAGGTCAAACTGGTTGCTTACGAGAAAATCGGATCGGGGCTTGTGACCACGCTTGTGCGCGGCGATGTTGCGGCCTGCAAAGCGGCGGTCGACGCCGGGTCCGCGGCGGCCGAGCGGGTTGGGGAGCTGGTTTCGGCTCACGTCATCCCGAGGCCGCATGGAGATCTTGAACCGATCTTCCCGATTCACGTCGAGGAGAAATAAGTTATTTCACCACAGAGGACACAGAGCCTGAACACGGAGGGCACAGAGGTTTGGTCATAGGGTTTAAACCTTAAACTTGCTCCGTGAACTCTGTGATCAGACTCTGTGACCTCTGTGGTAAACTGACCTCATGGCCACCGAACACGAAATTCAGGAAGTTGTCGGAAAAGTCATGACCAAAATCCGCCAGCGGTATACCGTCGGCACGGCGGGGAAAGTCTTCGCTGGCGCCACCTCCAGATCCTCGTCACCCAGCATGGACTTCAAACCGAGAAAACACGGCGGCGTTGACAGCGCCTTTGACGATCCGGACGCGGCCGTCAAGGCGGCGCGCGAGGCCCAAAGAGAACTGCTCGACCTCGGCCTGGAGAAGCGATTCGACCTTGTCGCCGCCATGCGCAAAGCCGCGTTTGAGTCCGCCCGCCATCTCGGCGAGCTGGCCGTCCGGACGACGGGTCTTGGAAAAATGCCGGACAAACAGCAGAAAGTGGAACTCGCGGCGAAAAAAACCCCCGGCCCGGAAATCATCCACCCGAAAACCTTCACGGGCGACGCCGGCCTGACTCTTGTCGAAAAAGCGCCCTACGGCGTCATGGTCTCCATCACGCCGACGACCAATCCGCCGTCCACCGTCGTGAACAACGCCATCAGCATGGTTTCCGCGGGGAACGCTGTTGTCATCAACCCGCATCCGACCGCCAAGGAAGTCTCCTGCGAGGCGGCGCGGATACTCCAGCGCGCGGTGGAATCGGCCGGCGGGCCCAAGAACCTGATCTGCGCGATCGGGAATCCCTCCCAGGAATCCGGCGCGAAACTGATGAACCATCCCGGCGTCGACGCCACCCTCGTCACCGGCGGCCGCGAAATCGTGCGGCTGGCCATGTCTTCCGGGAAAAAAGTCTTCGCGGCCGGTCCCGGCAACCCGCCGGTCGTCGTGGACGAGACGTGCATCCTGCCGCAGGCCGCCCGGGACACGGTTTTCGGCGCGCAGTTTGACAACTGCGTTCTCTGCACCGGCGAAAAAGAAATCTTCTGCGTCGCCTCCATCTGCGACGCTTTCAAGTCCGAAATGGAAAAGAACGGTTCGTTCGAGGTCAAAGGTCGGGACCTGGACCGGCTGGTCAAACTCATCATCGTCCAGGATTCGGGGTCGGGCGAGCGGCACCCGCGCGTCAACAAGGAACTCATCGGCAAAGACGCGTCGAAAATCCTGGCCCAGGCCGGCATCCGCGCGCCGTTGGGCACCCGCCATGCTTTTCTCGAAGTCGACTGGGACCACCCCATGGTCATGGCCGAACAACTCATGCCCGTCACGCCGATCGTCCGATGCAAAGACTACGACCAGGCCAGGGACTGGGCCGTCATCGCCGAGCACCGGTTCCGGCACACCTTTACGATGCATTCCACCAACATCGCGCGCCTGTCGGACATGGCCCGCGCCTGCAACGCCAACATTTTCGTCAAGAACGGACCCTCCCTGGCCGGCCTCGGGTTCGGCGGAGAGGGATTCACGACGCTGTCGATCGCCGGCTGGACGGGGGAAGGC
>JACQOF010000020.1 GCA_016202645.1 bacterium | reverse complement strand
ATACACAAACAAAACGGAAATCAGGACAAAGACGGCCGCCAGCGCCAGCGTCGTCGTGCTTCCCCCCGCGGATGGATTCGCGAGAGTGCTCCCGGCCGGATATTTGATCGCCACGGCAAGCTCGGCGGCGAGAAGCCCGAATAAAGTCGTGAACTTGATCACCGGATTCATCGACACCGACGACGTGTCCTTGAACGGGTCGCCGACCGTGTCGCCCACGACCGTCGCCGCGTGGAGGTCCGTGCCTTTCGCGTTCAGCTCCGTTTCGACCAGCTTCTTCGCGTTGTCCCAGGCGCCGCCGGCGTTGGCCATGAAGATGGCCTGATAGAGCCCGAAGATGGCAATCGAGATCAAATAGCCGACAAAAAAGAATGGGTCGACGCAGGCGAAGGCCAGCGTGCCGAAGAACACGCCGAGGAAAATATTGAACATGCCCTTCTGCGCGTACTGCGTGCAGATTTCAACGACGCGCTTGCTGTCCTCCACGGACGCTTTCACCGCCCCTTCGAGCTTGATGTTCCGCTTGATGAACTCCACAGCCTGGTAGGCGCCGGTGGTGACGGCCTGGATGGAGGCGCCTGTAAACCAGTAGATCATCGCGCCGCCGGTGATGAGGCCGAGCATGAAGAGCGGATTGAGTATCGACAAATTGCGGTACACGTCCTGCTCGCCGAACTGCTGGATGAGAAGCATGATGATCGCGAAAATGAGAGTCGTCGCGCCGACGACCGCCGTGCCGATGAGCACCGGCTTGGCGGTGGCCTTGAAGGTGTTGCCCGCGCCGTCGTTCAGCTCCAGAAATTCTTTCGCCCGCTTGAAATCGGGGTCAAACCCGAATTCCTTCTTGATCTCTCCCTTTATGTTTGGAATGTGCTCGATGAGGGACAGCTCATACACCGACTGGGCGTTGTCCGTCACCGGGCCGTAGGAGTCGACGGCGATGGTGACGGGACCCATGCCGAGAAACCCAAACGCCACGAGACCGAAAGCGAACACCGCTGGAAAGGTCATGATGCCGGCAAGCCCCAGGGTGCTGACCAGATAGGCGGCGGCGGTCAGGACCACGATGGACATGCCCATCCAGTAGGCGGAAAAATTGCCCGCCACAAGCCCCGACAGGATGTTCAGGGAAGCCCCGCCCTCCCTGGAGGCCGCCAAAACCTCGCGCACGTGACGTGATTCCGTGGATGTGAAGGCCTTCACCAGCTCGGGAATGAGGGCGCCCGCCACGGTGCCGCAGGTGATGATCGCCGAGAGTTTCCACCAGAGCGTCGGATCGCCGCCCACGTTGGGGACGAGAAGCTTTGACGCCAGAAACGTCATGCCGATGGAGATGAGGGACGTGATCCAGACCAGGGACGTTAGGGGAATCTCGAAATTGAATTTGTCGGCGTTGCCGTAGCGCGAGTGCGCGATGGCCTGATTGATGAAATACCCGAGGGCGCTTGTCACGATCATGCCGATTCGCATCGCGAAAATCCAAACCAGAAGCTGGACCTGGACGGCCGGATCGGACACCGCCAGCGATATGAACGTGATGAGGGCAACGCCGGTCACGCCGTAGGTCTCGAAGCCGTCGGCCGTGGGGCCGACCGAATCGCCCGCGTTGTCTCCGGTGCAGTCGGCGATGACGCCAGGGTTTCGCGCGTCGTCCTCCTTTATTTTAAATACGATTTTCATGAGGTCGGAACCGATGTCGGCGATCTTGGTGAAAATGCCGCCGGCGATTCGAAGCGCCGCCGCGCCCAGGGACTCGCCGATGGCAAAGCCGATGAAACAGGGGCCGGCCCACGAGCCCGGCACAAAGAGAAGAATCGCCAGCATGATCACCAGCTCCACGCTGATGAGAAGCATCCCCACAGACATGCCCGACTGGATCGGGATTTCGTAGGTCGGCCAGGGCTTGCCGCGAAGACCGGCGAAACTCGTGCGGGAATTGGCGTAGGTGTTGATGCGGATGCCAAACCACGCGACCGCGTAACTGCCGAGAATCCCGACGATGGTGAAGAAAATAATGGCCGACACCTGAATTGCCGTAAAGTGCCGGAGCATTCCGAAATAAATGACGATGATCGCGCCGATGAACGCGAAGAGGATCGCGAGAAACTTGCCCTGCGTGACGAGATAGGTCTTGCAGGTCTCGTAAATGAGATCGGAAATGTCCCGCATCGATTTGTGGACGGGCAGGTCCCGCACCCGGGCCATCATCATGAAGCCAAACCCCATGCCGAGGATGCAGATGACCAAGCCGACCAACAGAAGGTTGTGGCCGGTCATCCCCAGAAACATCTGAGAGGACAGATCCGGCAGCACCAACTCCGCTTCGCTCGCCGCCGAAACCCCCGGCAGCGCCAGAAGCGCCGCCGCCAAGATTGGAAACATCATCTTTCGAATATGCATCGGGCTGTGCAGAAAAACAAACTCACCGCCGAATGTCAACCTCCCCTTGCCCCGCCTTGCCCCGCCGCCCTGCCGGAGTTATTCTGGTGTTTCGATGAAACGCCGCGCCACGATTGGGACGTACTTGATCCGGCGGCTGGCCCAGCATGGGGTCCGGCACGTGTTCGGCATCCCCGGGGATTACATTCTCCGGTTTTATGATCTTCTGCAGGGGTCGCCCATTCAGACGGTGATCACGTCGCGGGAGGACGGGGCCGGATTTGCGGCGGACGCCTACGCCCGCATCAACGGGATCGGCGCCGTCTGCGTCACCTACTGCGTCGGCGGGTTCAACGTGACGAACCCCATCGCCGGGGCGTTCGCGGAAAAATCGCCCGTCATCCTCGTCACCGGATCGCCCGGCCTCCAGGAACGCGTCCGCAATCCCCTCCTGCACCACAAAGTCCGGGATTTCGACACGCAGAAGGAAGTCTTCGACAAAATCACGATTGCGTCGGCGGTCCTGGACGATCCGCGCACGGCGGCGGTCGAGATCGACCGCGTCATCGCCGCGGTCCTTCGGCACAAGCGGCCGGGATACATTGAGATCCCGCGGGATATGATTGACCTTCCGGTGGGAATTCCGGCGCGGCCGCCCGAACCTCCGGACCGCAGCGATCCGGAGAGCCTGAAGGAGTCGCTGGCGGAGGCGGTGCGGATGATCAACGAGGCCAAACGCCCGGTGATCCTCGCCGACGTGGAACTCCACCGCTACGGCCTCCAACCGCTGCTGGTGCGCCTGATGGAAAAGACGCGTATTCCGGTCGCCGCGACCATTCTCGGAAAATCGGTCATCAGCGAAAAGCGCCCGAATTACATCGGCATCTACGAAGGCGCCCTGGGCCGTGAGGAAGTCCGGCTGTTCGTCGAATCCTCCGACTGCGTGATCATGCTCGGCACGGTCCTCACCGACATCAATCTCGGGATTTTTACCGCCAAGCTCGACCGCGGCGCCTGCATCGAGGCGACCAGCGAAAAAATCGCGATCCGCCACCATCACTTCGAGGATGTCCGGTTTAAGGATTTTCTCCAGGGGCTTGTCCGCGCGCCCATCCGGAAACAGCCGAAACAGGTCCTGCCCAATCCCGACGCGTTCGACGAACCCTACCGCCCCCGCGCCGCCGCTCCGATCACGGTGAAACGGTTTTTTCACAGGCTGAACGGGTATCTCAAGGATGACATGGTGGTCATCGCCGACATCGGGGACTCGCTCTTCGGCGCGTCGGACCTCGTCATCCACCGCCGCACGGAATTTCTGTCGCCGGCCTACTACACCTCGATGGGATTCGCCGTGCCGGCGGCGCTCGGCGCCCAACTGGCCAACTCGAAACTCAGGCCGCTCGTGCTGGTCGGCGACGGGGCGTTCCAGATGACGGGAATGGAACTGTCGACGATCAAGCGCCTGGGATTAAATCCCATCGTCATCGTCCTCAACAACCGCGGCTACGCCACCGAACGGCAGATCCACGACGGGCCTTTCAACGACATCACCGATTGGGCCTACCACCGGGTCACGGAAATTCTCGGCGCGGGGAAAGGTTTCAAGGTCCGGGACGAAGCGGGACTCGAACACGCCCTCAAAGCCGCCTACGCCAACAAGCGGTCCTTCACCCTCATCAACCTCATGCTCGACAAACACGACCGGTCCGACGCCATGGAACGCATCGCCAAACGCCTGTCGAAGAAACTCTGAATGAAAAGAATGGCAACCGGTCGGAACCTGTGAAAAATTTGGTTCACACAGAGTTCACAGAGATTGCTCACGGAGGTCACAGAGGGAAGAATTCTGTTTTTCATTGGAGGAAGAGCGCACATTATAAATTTTTCTCCGTGCTCTCCGTGCTCAGTCTCCGTGAACTCCGTGTGAACCCTTTAATTCTCATTTTTGTATTACTTTTATCGGTTTTCTTCGCGGATCCAGCTTCAGCCCTAACCGAAAGACCCCTCGACGACTGGTACGATCCGGGTCTGCCCGTTTTCGTCTCGGACGTCGTCACCGACCCGGGCCGAGGTTGGGCCTTCGTGTCCGACCAGATCACCGGCCGGATCTTTCGGGTGTCCCTCCCGGAGGGCGCGGTCACGCCGTTCGAATCTCCAGGCTTCTCCCCGGAACGGGAGGAGATCCTGTCGCTCGTGTCGAAACAGGAAGACCTGGATCGCCTGCTCGAGGGAGAAATCAAACTCGACTGGGAGGGATCGCGGCTCCTGGCTTTCGACGGCCGCGTTGCGTTCGGCGCCGACCGCTGGCTGGAACTGACGCCGTCTTTGGACGATACCTCTGCCGCGGGCGCGTGGGCGTCCGTCCCTCACAATCTGGCCCCGCCCCCGGTCACGCCCCGCGTCCGGGACCAGTCTCTGCTCGCGCAGGCCGTCGCGGACCTGGCCGGCCGCGGCCGCAGGGTCCGGCCGTTGCGATGGTCGACGAGGGACGATAGTTTCCAGCTCATCGACCGGCATGGCCGGGCGTATCTTTTCTGGGTCGAAAGCGGCGTCTTCGGGCAGAAGCGGATCAAGTACGCCGGAGAGATCCCGAGTCTCATCTCCCGTCTGATGGATCTGTCCGAGGCGACGCTCGAATCCGAAACGGCCGGCGTCGCGCGGATCGAGATCGGCCGCGACCGGTGGCGCGCGCGGCTGAGCGACGACCCTTATACGGGCGAGCGGTTGATTCAACTGAACGCGGACACGACGCCCGCCGCGCCCATCCGCGCGTGGGCGCAGTCCAAAACAGGCGAGACGCGCCTGCCGGCCAACTGGCTGAGCTTTTTTAGAAACCCGAGAGTCCTCGCTGAGGGCCCGGCGGGTCAACTCGTCTTGGCGAGTCTCCGTCTCACCGAGATTGGCCCATCGTCCGTGCTCGCGCTGGTCCGGGAAGACCAAATTCGGATGTTTCCGGCGCTGGAACCGGCCGTCGGCCCGGAGGACGTGGTCGCTCTTCCGGAGGGATTTCTGGTCAAGTCCCCGCCGCACTGGCGGCTGATCGGTCCCTCCCCGGAATTTTCCGGGTACGTCTCATTCGGCAACAGCCGGTTTGAAAAAATCGCGCCAATTCTTCATTATCCGGAATCCGAATCGGAGACCATGGCAGTGACCTTCGGAGTATTCGTCCTCGACGCCGAACGGGCGGTCCTGACGGCATGGCCCGCCGGGGAATGGACCCGGTACGCCTCGGTGACGGAATTGAGAATCACCGCCGATCCGGTTGACTTGACGGTGGGTCCCGCCGGTATGGTCTACGTCATGGCAAAAGATGCTGAACGTGGTTTGAGAATATTTCGCCTGACGGAAGCGCCCGAGCCGATCCTCGATCTGCCGGAGGATATCCTTCCAGGGTTTCTGCCCGGATCGTCTCCCACCCTCATTTCAAAAACGGAAACCCGGCAGACTCTCTGGAGCCTCTCCGGCCAGCCGCCCTCCCTCATCCGCAAAGACCGGCTGGGCATCGTCTGGAGCGTCGGCGACGGCATCGCCTGGAAACCCGAACCCGACGGCGTCCTTCTTTTTTCGACGGATCCAGCCGGCCACAGCGACACCGCCGTGACGGTGGTCATCGAGGGCATCGACCATGTCCGGCGGGCGGTCAAAATCGGGAACCTGGTCTGGATGATCGAAACCGAATCGGGCATCCTCCAGCTGGACGCCCGGGACTTGACGGCGCCGGAAATCATCGAAGTCTCCCCGGCCGGTTCGGACCTGCGGGCCGCGCCGTCGGGCGCGCTCTACACGGTCCACCGCGCCGGAAGTTCCGAAGTCCGGCTGGCCGGGTTCGGCGTCGGAGAAAAGTCGCTGGGCAGATTCCGGGAATCGTGGCGCGCGCTCGGAAGCGACGGGAAACGGATTTTCTTCCACGATATCGCCACGGACAAATTTTATGCCGTCCGCACGGCGGGCCCGGCGGACTACGACGTCCTCGGTCATGTCACCGGCCGGGTCGAATTTAATTATGACGATCCTTCGGACGTTTTTGTCTGCATCGTCGGCGAAAATCTCTACGGCAGTGTCGTGAGGCCCGAAACGCCGACGTTCCTCCTGGGGCCCATGCCGCCCGGATCCTACAACCTGGACGTTTCGGCGGGACTGTACGATCTGGTCAGCCCGAAGGTCTACACGGTCACCCAGTCGGAACTGGCCATTCCGGAGGTCAACCTGACCAAAAGTCTGGAATTTATTTTTCGCCGGGCGGCGGCTTTCGAGGAATCGGGCAACACCGAACTGGCCCGGTTTAATTATGACCTCTATCTGAATCTCTACCCCTCCGGCCGGATGGCCGACCAGGCGCGGTCCAGGCTCGTCGCGATCGAGGCGGGGTCGGAACGCTGGGACAAGATGGTCGAGCTGTTCAAATCCGCGCCGCCGGAGACGAATTGGTCGCCGGAGGTTTTGCGCCTGCTCATCGACCACATGCCGGCCCTCTCCGACCGCATCGACCTCGCGCGGAAAATCCTGAACGTGTCGGCCCCGGACGCCCGGAGCGCGCCCCTGCTGTTTTTCCTGTACAAGTATTCCCTCGACCCGATTTACAAGACCGCCGCGCGGGAACCCGGCATCCCGCCCGTGTACGCCAGATTTTTTGAAAGTTTCGACGCGCTTCGCCAATGAGCAACGCCGTCCGGGCCGTCCTCGTTCTGGCTCTGGTCGCCGCGCTGGCCGCGACGTGGAACCGGCT
>JACQOF010000019.1 GCA_016202645.1 bacterium | reverse complement strand
GCTGATATCCGCCCGCTTCCTGGACCTGGATCTGTTTATTCAGAAGCGCCAGTTCCCTGGCGCTGGTGTTCATGTCGTTGACGATGCCCTGGATGTCCTGATTGATGGACGTGTTGGAGGTGATTCCGCCCAGCCGCAAAAATTCCGAGGCCTGCTCCTGGATGATTTCAACCACTCCCTGCGCGCTCTCCCGAACGGCGCTTCGGACCGCCATGTCATCCGGGTTGTTGGACAAATCCTGCAAGGCCTGCCAGAACTCGTCGGCCCGCGTCCGGAGGGAGTTTTCGGAGGGTTCGTTGTAGATGAGTTCGACCTGATGGAGAAAATCAAAGGCCGTCTCGAATTCTCCGAGGTCCGTCGTCTCCTCCCGAAGGCGCCGTTCCAAAAACGCGTCCCGCACCCGCTGGATGAGCTTGACCTCCACCCCCGTCCCGATTTGCCGCGCGCCCGTGCCGCCCTGAAGAGACAGCGGGTAGAGGGGGCTTGTGGTTCCGAGGATGGCGCGCTGTTTGTGGTAGTCGTCGTTGTTGACGTTGGCGATGTTCTGGCCCGTAACATCTATGGCCCGCTGGTTGGCCAGAATCCCGCTCTTGGCGATCTCAATGCCGAAAAGCCCGCCCGGCATGCTACGCCTTCTGGTCCAGCACGAGGGGGTCCCCCGCGCCTTTTTTTCTCCGCGGGGCCTTCGGATTTTTCGGCTCGTACTCTTCCTTCGGACCAGCCGCCGAGAGAACCGCCGTCACCGCGTGGTGCAGGGAGAGGATGCGGTCGGAGAGCAGAACATTGTTGAGTTTTGCCGCCCGGCGAAGGTCCAGGATCCGGGTCTCGTATTTCGAAAGAGCCTCGGCCAGTGCCGGCCGGTGTTCGGAAGGCGTTGCCTCCTCGAGACGCTGACGGACGTAGGGTTCGGCGTCCCGTTCGACTTCGTGAACGCCGACGATCTCCTCCAGGACCGCCCGGCGTTTGGTCCGGGTGTCCAGGACAGATTTCAGAAGAGTCTCTTCGGACTCGGAGAGGGAAACGATGGAATCGCCCGCGCCGTCGAGAATTGCGGCGCGTTTCTGACGGGCCACGTCAATGAGCCGGCCCAATTCCTCATATTCATGGGATAATAAGTCCAAGTACATCTCGATTTGTTCCACTCCAAGTCCCTCCTGGCTTGGTGGTGATTGTCTTGCTATTGGCTGATTGCTAATTGCCAATTGCTAATAGCCAATAGCCAATGCCCCCCGTGATTAAGAGAGTGCTCATTAGATATTATCGGCAAAAGAGGGGGGTGAATTTAGGTCTGGGCAGGTCGTCATGCCCGCCCCGTGTCTGTCATTCCCGCGAAAGCGGGAATCCAGCACGGGGTAAACTCCGGCGGGCATCCAAACCAATCGCAAGTCAGACTGGATTCCCGCTTTCGCGGGAATGACGGCAAGCGCTGAATAATTACTGGGCAGGTAGCCTCAACTCAGGCGCCGCGCGCCAATGTGAACAGAACCACCTTCTGCACTCCCCTCGATTTCAGCGCATCAGCGCACGCGGAGGCGGTTGCGCCGGTGGTGAGGATATCGTCAATCAGGAGGACCGCGCGGGTCCGCTGGCCGGCGGGAATGGCGGCGGCGAAGACGCCTTCGACGTTCTTGATCCGGGCGCGACGGCCCAATTCGAACTGCGGGGCAGTGTCCCGGATGCGGCGGAGGAACTGAACGATCGGCCTGTTGTATTTTCTGGCGAGATAGCCGGCAATTTCCTCGGCCGGATCAAACCCCCGGACGGATTTTCGGTGGTCGGTGGTCGGGACCCAGGTATAGGCGTCAAACAAGAAGGGATTGAACTCGTCGTCCGGCGTCAATTTCTCCAGCGCGGCGTCGACGATGGACGGAATCCACTCCGGATGGCGGGTGAACTTCACGCGATGCCAGAGTTTTCGAAACGCGCCCGCATAGACATACACGGAGATGGCCCGGTCGAAGCGGCGCAGTCCCGACCTGCATTCAAAACAGAGCGACCGGTCAGGCTTTCTCTTGAGATTGATTTTCCCGCACGCCGGACAGCGCTCCCGGGGCAGGCACACGAGATCAACGATGCACGTTTCGCACAGTTCCAGGGCCAAGTCAGCCTGCCCGATTTCCGCGTCGCAGGTCCGGCACCGGGGCGGATAGATGAGGTCCAGCAGTCCCGATCCAATTCCCGTCAGAAGTCCGGTCACAGCCGAGCCGCCAGTTCCCGGGCTTCGACCATCACGTCCGATATGGCGACGTAGGTCCAGGCGCCGAAGCGTCCCATGAGCGTGACGCCCTGTTTTCCGAGGCGGCGAGCAAGGCGTTCCCGGTAGGCGGCGAGGCCCAGGAGGGGAACCGGATAGGCGTACCGGAGATCCAGCCGATGAACGACATCGACGTCACGGGCCGATCGGATGAGCCGCAATTTTTGGAGAGACCGCAGGACGCTTGAAAACCTGAACCGGCCCAGCCGGTCCGGCGGCGCGGCGCATTCGATGTAAAGCGCCGAATGCCCGCGGGGCGCGGCGCGGCGGGAGATATTGGAATAGACGCCGAAGCGGTAGAACGGGATGTGGGCCTCCGGCACGTAACACCAGTGAAAGTCATGGGGGAATTCACGGCGCAGGCCGACATTGAAAACACTGACGCCGGTCGAGCGAAGAAGCGGGGAGGGCGGCAGGCCCGCGAATTTCAGAAATTCCGGGAGGGGAATGGTCGAGACGAGCCGGTCATACCGCCAGACGCTTCCGTCCGCGAGATGGACCAGACGTTTGACCAGGTCTATTTTCCGGATGCGGGCATTCAGAATCGTGCGGTCCGAGACCTGATCGGCGAGGCGGCCGCCGATCGTGCCGATGCCGCCGCGGGTCGGATAATAAAAAACAGTGTTGTATCCCCACGGTTCTTTTTCCCGATAAAACGCGCTTTTCAGAATCTCCCGCGCGTCCGACGACGGCAAAAACCTCGGGACCCAGTCAGCCGACATCCGGGACAGGTCCGTGTTCCATAATTTCCTGTTATAGGGATACAGAAACTGCCGGCCGATCCCCGAGCCGCAGCTGGCTTCAAGCCACTCCAGAAAATTCCTGGGATTTTTGATCTTGCGCCGGAAAAATCCGCGGAGCGCCTCCCGGATCGTTTCCGGTTTCAGGTAAAACAGGTTCTGCTGGTAGGGAAATGGAATGAACTTGTCCTCGACGTAACACACCGACCGCCTCTCGATGCGGTTCAGTCCGACCTTGAGACGCTTCTGCACGAGATCCAGGACTTCCTTCCGGCTGGTATGCAAAAGATGCCCGGAATGATCGAACGTGTACGGACCGACCCGAAAACTCCGCGCGAGTCCGCCGGCCGTCGAGGACTTTTCGATGACGCGGGACTCGATGCCGCGGTCGCGCAAATACATCGCCAGACTCAGACCCGCGGGGCCTCCGCCCAGAATAAGAACCGGGACGGTGGATGTCATTGCGGTTTGATGCCGTACAGAACGATCCCGAGTCCGGCGGCGACGATCAAGGCGCACGACGCGAGAAACAGCGCATAGGGCAGGGGAAGGAACACGACGCCGGGCGAAAGAACGGCGGCGGCGGCGCTGAGAATCAGCAGGCCGTAAAGCACCCGGCTGTCACTCCAGCCGAGATGTCTCAGCCGGATCGCCACGTGGTCAGGGCTTCCACGGATCGGAGAAAGACCCTTGAGCCATCGCACGGCAACCACAAAGATCAGGTCGTAAATCGGGACGAGGAACAGGATGAACGGAACGAGCAGGCCGACGAGGTGGTCCGGAGTATAGGACTCGCCGATGGCGAGGCCAGCAAGGAGAAATCCGATCGTCAGGCTTCCGGCGTCGCCGAGAAACATCCGCGCGGGCGGCCGGTTCACCAGAAAAAACGCGGCGGTTGATCCCAGGACGGCGGACGCCGCCACTGTCACGGTTGTTTTGTCGTAGAGAACCGTAAAGACGGAAACCAGAATCAGCCCGGCGGCGATGACGCAGGCGGTTCCCGAACAGAGGCCGTCGTGGACGTCGATGATGTTGAAGGCGTTCGTGATGGCCATCATCCAGAGATACGTTAGAAAATAATTCGCGTAAGGCGGCAGGGCGTAAATGCTGACGTGGATGCCGCCCATCATCATCAGGGTCGTGGCGATAAACTGAAAGGCGAGTTTCGTGTAAGGCGAGACGGGGCGGAGGTCGTCCGCCAGACCCACGAGGTGGATCACAGCGGCGCCGATGAGCAGGCCCGCCAGATCAGTCGGCCAGTGGTCCGGGTAAACCAGCGCGCCGGCCAGAACACCGGCGAAAACCGCCACGCCTCCCAGATAGGGAACGGGCGCGCGATGTGTTTTCAGCGGCAAACCCGGCCGGTCGAGAACGCCGAACCGGCTCGCCGCGCGGATGAGGAGCGGGATCAGGCAGAACGCCGCGCCGAAGGCGGAAACGGCGGGCAGCAGGACAGTTCGAATTTTTTCCCCCGGTTAGGGCTGTGTGTCTGAAGAAACCGGCGCGGGTGGAGGCGGCGCGGCGCTGTCCGGGGACCAGATTTCCTTGATTTGGGGACCCAGCGCGACGATGACGGCGATCACGATGATGGCGATCAATCCGATGATAAGCCCGTATTCGACGACCCCCTGACCCCGTTGCCTATTCACGCGATCCTCCCCTGTTTTGACGGCCAGAGCCGCATCCTGCGCACATCCTTTAGAGACCGAAACGTAACAAATGGAAAGGAGCGCGTCAAGCAACGAGGTGGAGCGTATCGACGAGGTCTTCAAGGACGGCTCGGGGAGATTCAGCCGAGACCGGAAGACGCGCCGCTCGCGCGGCGGCCGTCGTGACCGGGCCGATGGAAACCAGGCGCAGGCGGGAAAGATCGAGTCCCCGCGCGGCTTCGGAGAAGGCGCGGGCCATGGAGGCGCTCGTGAGGGGGACGAGGCCCTGATCCACGGTTTTGATCCACGACCGGACGTTGGCCAGTTGTTTTTTGGAAACCCGGGTTTGATAAATCGGCGTCGCCTCCACCCGATGTCCGGCGTGGCGAAGGTCGGCCGCCAGAACGTCCCGGGCGGCTTCGGCCTGAGGCAGCCAGATGTTTCCGGGGGAGCCCAATTTTTTTAGAAGCGTTTCGGCGAGGCCTTCCGCGGAGAAATCCGTTGACGGGACGAGATGCGCCCGGAGGCCTGTTTTTCGCAGGGCCGCGGCGGTGCCGGGACCGATCGCGGCGAGCCTGGCGCGGCGACTGGAATTTTTGAGAACGCGCGAAAGAATACGGACGGTATTGCCCGACGTGAGAACAATCCAGTCGTAGGCCGCAAGACGGCCGCGGGCGCGGTCCAACCGCGGATTGGGCCGAAGGAGGACGATCTTCAGCGCGGGGTATTCCGTCACGATACCGCCTTTTTTTCGTATGAGACCGGACAGCCGCCCGGCCTGATGTTCGGGACGCATGACCAGAACGGGAACATCCCGGAGCGGCGGCGGACGGAGAGACACGACCGGGCCGATGATCGTCAGCGCCGGGGCATCGAGCTTGAACCGGAGCGCCTCATCCGGAAGACCGCGAAGGGTCGACGTGACGACGCGCTGGAACCGCGTGGTGGCTTTTGAGATCGTCGACGCGGGGAGGTTCGGATCCGCGCCCGAACGGATCAGGTTTCGAACAATGTCAGGAAGAGCTTGTAGACCCATGAAAAAAACCCACGTTCCGCCAAGCCGGACCAGCGCGCGATAATCCGGCGGAACGGAACGAGAGCCGCGCGGCGCGGCGGTTGCGGTCAGAAAGGTGACGCTTGAGGCGAATCGGCGGTCGGTGAGAGGAAATCCGGCCGCCGCGGCGGCGGCCATGCCGGACGAAATCCCGGGAATCGCGCGGACCCGGACTCCCCGATTCCGCAGGGCCGTCGCCTCCTCGCCGCCCCGCCCGAATAGAAACGGGTCTCCACCCTTGAGACGGACCACGATCCCGCCGCGGGTTGCGGCCGACACGAGTTTCCGGTTGATTGCCTCCTGGGACGGGGATGGGCGGCCGCCGCGCTTGCCGACCGCGACGCATTTTTTTCCGGGGAAGCGTTTCAGGATTTCGGGAGAAACCAGTGCGTCATAAAAGATGGTCGACGCAGACCGGCAGGCTTTGTCCGCCGCGAGCGTGAAGAGGCCCGGGTCGCCAGGACCCGCGCCGGCAAGAATCACTGACGAAGCGGGTTTTGACGGGCGGGTCATGACGGAAAATGCCGGCGGTTCCAGGCCAGAATTTTATCGCCGCCCTTTTGCATCAACTGATCGGCCAAGTGTTCCGCCGTGGAATCCTCGGCCGGGCCTGTCAGGATTTCCCGCACGCGCATTTTTCCCTCTATGGAAAAAATGGCGGCGTGGATTGACCACGATCCGGCGCCGTTCTTCCGGACGTGGACGCCGACCGGCCAACTGCAGTCCGCTCCGAGCCGGCGCACCAGCGCCCGTTCAAGACGGACGGCCGTCCGCGTTTCCGGGTCGGTCAGTACGGAGAATCGCCCGGCGTCTTCCGCCCGGGACACGATCAAGAGCGCCCCCTGGCCCGCGGCGGGCAGAAATTCCTCCGGGTTGGCGCGGGTGGATTTGAGATTCATTTTTTCGAGAACCGGTGCGGCGGCGCTGAGCCGGTGGATGCCGGCGGCCGCGAGGAGCGCGGCGTCACAGCCGGCCGCATCCGGACCCTTGCCGATTTTGGCCAGCCGGGTTTCGACGTTTCCCCGGAGGGGGACGACGTCGACATCCGGCCGGAGAAACCGGAGCTGGGCTGCGCGCCGAAGCGATGACGTGCCGACGCGGGATGCCGGCGGGAGCGACGCGAGACTCCAGCCGTCCCGGCTCACGAGCAGGTCCGCGGCGTCTTCCCGTTCCGGGACAGCGGCAATCTCCAAGCCATCGGGCAGATCCGCGGGAACGTCCTTGGCGCTGTGGACCGCGAGATCCACCTTTTTTTTCAGAAGGGACTCGTCGATGGCCTTCACGAAAATTCCCTTGCCGGACCCCTTGGGCATGGCGACCTGGGTTTCTCCAAGCTTGTCCCCCTCCGTCACGATCCCAACCAACTCGACGTCGATCCCGGTGGAGCGAAGCCGATCCGCCACCCACCCGGCTTGGGCCAGGGCGAGCGGACTTTTCCGGGTGCCGAGACGAAGCGCGGTCACAGTCCGAAAAATTCCTTGAGCGCGCGAAGGAGGGCCTGGCGATCATCTGCTTGAAAAGGGGCGCGGCTTCGCTTGAAGGCTTCCGACAGAATCCGGTTCGGTATGCTTTTTTTCAGCGCCGCCTGAGATTCCTCCGCGATTCCGGCTCTCGACAGTTCCTGACCGACGACCGACGCGATCTGTTCATGGAGCCGCCGGATCGCCGTCTCCTCCCGCGCGGATGACACAGACTCCCAGAACCGCAACACTTCCTCCCGGATGATGCCCTCGCACCGGGGGATTTCCTTCTCCCGGTCCCGGCGGTGCTCGTCGGAAATGCCCTGAAGGTCGTCGAGGTTGTACAAGAACACGTTGTCGATCCGATCGGCGGCCGGATCGATGTTTCGCGGCACCGCGAGATCGACCAGAAACAGCGGCCGAAACTTCCGCTTCTCCTGCGACGCCTGGATGTCCCGCGCTTGGACCACCAGGTGCGGCGCGCCGCTGGCGCTGATGACAATGTCCGCCGACGGGATCATATCGGGGAGAGACTCGAGCGGAAGGGTCTTCGCGTCGAAGATCCGCGCAAGCTGTTCGGCCGAGTCCCGGCCGCGGGTCGAAAAAAGAACAATCCGGGCGCCGCGCTCGTGGAGCTGCTGCGCCGCCAGGCCCGCCATCTCGCCGGCGCCGACCACCAGAACGGTCCGGTCGCCCAGCCGGCCGAATATTTTTTCGCAGAGCCGGACCGCCACGGAACTGACAGAGACCGGAATTTCCGAAAGCCGGGTTTCGGTCCGGACGCGCCGCCCGACTGAGATCGCCCGTTGAAAAAGCGGATTGAGGACGGGACCCGTCAGGTTCATCCGGCGCGCGGTCTCGTAGGCGTCCCGGACCTGCCCCAGAATCTGCGGCTCGCCGACGACCTGGGCCTCAAGGCCTCCCGCCACAGAGAAAAGATGCTGGACGGCGTCCGCGCGGCGGTAGGGTTTGAGAAGTTTCTCCAGTTCCGCGCCCGAATGCTTCACGCGGCCCGCGATCCACCGGGCGGCTGATTCGAGTTCACTCGGCAGGTAGATCTCAAAACGGTTGCAGGTCGATAGAATCACGGCCTCCGGAACGCCGAGGTCCTGCCGGATTTCCTCGAGGGCGTTTGGAAGGGCCGAGGGACGGATGTAGAGCTGTTCCCGGAGGTCGATGTCCGTCGTCCGGTGGGAAAGGCCGACGCTGTAGAGTCCGTCGGCGCCCGGGTCAGAACCGGTGACTGCCACTGAACCAGACACTCACGATGAAAAACGACACCAGACAGATGAAAAACCCCGCCAGGACGACGACCGAGTACGCCCGGCTTGAACCGCGCCATCCGCGGCGCGACAGCGCCAGAGCCAGATACATGAGAAAGACCGCCGCCGTCAGAAGGACTTTCGGTTCCACCAAAACCGACCACGACTCCCGGGTCGCCCAGCAGAATCCCGCAAGGATGCCAAGACCCAGAGTCGAAAGACCACAGCGGATCATCTTGACCTGGATCGACTCCAACATCTCCAGGGGCGGAAGCCTCAGAACCACAGCGGCGGGCGCCTTCGCTTTGAGACGCCTGTACTCCACCAGGTATCCGGCGGCCGCCAGAGAGGCGAGACAAAAGGTCGCGTAGGAAAAAACCGACAGGCCGATGTGCAGGGAAGTCACCCAGTCCGCCAGCGCTGGGCGGTCGGCGGGCGGCACGGTCGGCGCAATGAGGAACACCGGGAAGATGAAAACCAGGACGAGGACCACCGTAAAGAAGGATAGAAGTTCAAACCGGTGCCGGGTGAGGAGGGCGCCATAGAGAAGAACGATGCACCACGAGAAAAACATCACCGCGTTTCGAAGATTATACAGCGGAAAGGCCCCTGCCAGGGATCCCTGCCGGAGGAGTTCAACGGAATGAAGGAGAAACGCGAGCGCCAGAAAAAGTTTTCCGATCCGGGCGTTTTTCAGAAAATTCCGGGCCCAGAGCAGATGTCCAAGAGCTGCCAGCGCGTAACAGATTCCGGCACCCATAAAAATCCGTTCCATCCGGCCTACGTCCTTTCCTCGATCAGCCTCGACAGCGCCTTTCGGCGGTCCTTCGCGGACCGGGACGCTATCAACGCCGGCACGCCGTCGGCCAGGAGGCGCGTGAGAATCCGTTTCCGGCGCGCGGGGCTGTCGACGCGGCTTTGGAGCATCCCGCGAAATTCGGAAAGAAGGCGGACTTCCCGCGCAATCGACGGGCCTAGAAATTTCTCCAGGCGCTTTCGAAGGTGCTTCACAAAAACCGGAGCGGCGCCGCCGGAGAAAATCGCAAGCGTCAACGAGCCGATCCGGAGGACGGACGGCACATGGACAGACGATTCGCCCGGATCGTCCACGCGGTTAACCCACAGGCCGGATCGTTCCGCCTGCCGGGAGACCATTGCATTGACGTCAGGTAAGTCCGTGCAAGCCATCACCAGCGCCGGGCGGCGCCCTTTCAGAAGCGCCGCTCCGAACACGCCGCGTTTCCAGATAATTTTTCCGGCCGCCGCCCATCGCCGAATTTCCGGACGGACGGCGGGCGCGACAACCGAAACGACCGCCCCATATCGAAGCAACGCCCGAATTTTTCGGACCGCAACCCCTCCCCCACCCACCACCAGAACCGGTCTGCCGGACACCCGAAGCCCCACAGGCATGATCTCCATGCCGCCAGCGTATCTCTTCCGTGAAAATAGAGAAAGGGGTGAGTTGGCGGATGGCGGACATTCATGCTACGACGTAATCATGGCTGAAAGGCGGCAGGCGGCGCGGTGGGCGATTCGGTGTATCGGGTTTGTGATTTTCGGGTACCTGCTGTACCGGATCGGGCCGGAGAATCTCTGGCGCGCCGTGTCGGCGGTGCGCCCTGGGTTTTTTCTGGCGGCGCTGCCGGTTTTTTTTGTGATGATATGGGTCAAGGCCATCAAAATGCGGGCGCTTATGACGTCCCGGCTGGACCTTCAGGATTTATACCGGATGAATGCCTTCGCGTTTTCGGTGGGGTCCCTGACGCCCGGACGGCTCGGGGAATTTTCCAAGATTGTTTTTCTCACGCGCGCCGGAGTTTCCACCTCCGAGGCCTTTTCGGTGACTTTCATCGACCGGCTGTCGGACCTGGCCGGGATGATGGCCTGCGCTGTCGCCGGTCTTTTCGTTTTTTTCGGACCAGCGGCGGGCTGGACAGCGCTGGGCGTGACGATCGCCGGCGGCGCCGTTCTGGCCGCGCTCTGGAAGTCCGACCGGATGCTCCTGAAAATCGTCCGGGGAAAATGGCGGGATCTGATCGAACAGGAAGGCCGAAACATCCGCGCGTATATGTGCGGATGGACGCCCTTGGCGTGGTTCGCAGCCTTGGTCCTGACCGGCGCCTATCTCGGCCTCTATTTTCTGCAAATGTGGATCCTCGTCCGGGGGCTGGCCCTGCCGGTCGATTATGCGCAGACCGCCATGGCCATTTCCAGCGCCGCGCTGCCGGCGATCCTGCCGATCAGCGTGGGCAACATCGGCCCGAGGGACGCGGTGTTGGCGGCGATTTTTTCGAACATGGGCTGGGGCGCGGAATCGGGCGTGGCGCTGTCGACGCTGATCCTTGCGCTGTTCATTACGAATGGGATCTTCGGCATGCTCTTTCTTCCCCGGCGCGGCCGACCGTGACAAAAAAATACCCCCGGCGAACCTTGAGGAGCGCCGGGGGACTACGACCGTTGCTGCGTTTTCAGCTGCGTCTAGGCTGCGAAATGATCCGCGGTTTGTATGACTGTTAAATCTGTTTCGGACAAAAAAACGGGCCACCGATTCGCCCCGTCGAGCCTGCTTCAGGCCGGCCGGGAAACCATCCATGGCCCGCAATCAGCCTATCCGTTAGGCTGTGATACATTCAATCTATCGGGAGCCCGGCATGGAAACTTTACCTGACGGCGTGAGATTTCAGATCGGCGTGGACATCGCGGAAGTTCCGCGGATCGCCGGATCTCTGAAAAAATTCGGCAGGCATTTCAAGGAGCGGAATTTCAGCGAGGCCGAGATCATTTACTGCGACGGGAAGCGCCTTCCCGCCATGCATTACGCCGGGCGGTGGGCGGCCAAAGAGGCCTTTCTGAAGGCAGTCGGGATTGGGATCATGCGCGGGATTCCCATGAACACGCTCAGCATCGTGCCGCCCGAGGGCAGAACGCGGCCATACCTGACGGCAGAAGGCGAGGCCCTGAAGGTTCTGAAGGACCGCAAGGTTGTGAGTTGGGATCTGAACATCACGCACAGCCGGACGATGGCCGTGGCGGCCGCCGTCGTCTTTTTTTCGAAATGAGCCTGGAACTGCTTTCGGCCGGACAGATGCGCGCGGCGGATCGCGCCGCCATAGACGGCATGAACATCCCGTCCCTGAAACTCATGGAAGCCGCGGGGGCGGCGGTGGCCCAGGAAGCGCTCAAAATGATCCGGAAAAAACGAGGGAGGATCGCCGTATTTTGCGGCAAAGGCAACAACGGCGGCGACGGCCTGGTGGCGGCGCGGCGCTTGTCGCGGCGCGGCCACGCCGTGACGGTCATTCTGACTGTCAATACGTTCTCCCCCGATGCGGCCGCTCAGTGGAAACGCCTGCCTAAACGCGTGGCAATACTTCGCGCCGGATCGGCGGACGGGCGGCGCGAGGCGATGGTTGTGGCGGGAAAATCGGATCTGGTCATCGACGCGTTGTTCGGAACGGGTCTGTCCCAACCTCTGAAATCATCCATCCGGAAATTGGTCGAAGACATCAACCGGTTGGGCCGGCCCGTCCTGGCCGTCGACATTCCAAGCGGCATCGACGCAAGTACCGGCCAGATTCTCGGTACGGCCGTGAGGGCGCGGGCGACCGTCACATTCGCGCGCCCGAAAATCGGCCACATCCTTCAGCCAGGCGCGGAGTACGGCGGGCGCCTCGATGTGGTGGACATCGGCATTCCCGATGAAGCCGTGCGGAGCGCCGGACCGGACACGTTTTTGATGGAACGGTCCGATGCGGCACGCATCCTGCCGGCAAGACCGGATCACAGTCACAAGGGCACGTATGGCCGAAGCGTGATTCTTGCGGGAAGCCGCGGCATGCTCGGGGCGGCGGTGCTGGCCGCCGAAGCGGCTCTGAGGATCGGGTCGGGCCTCACCACCCTTTGCGTGCCCGCCGCGATTTATTCCATTGTCGCCCGGAAACTCTCGCCCGAAATCATGTGTCAACCCGTTCCGGACGGAGGGACTGGAATGTTTCGGCCGGGATCGATCCGGCGCATTACGCAGTTCACGGATCGTGCCGCGTGCATCCTGATCGGCCCGGGCATCGGCCGCCATCCAGAAACCATCCGGTGGGTCGAAGGCGTCCTCCGATGTCTTTCACCGAAATCCCGGCGCGTCCTCGACGCCGACGCGCTCTTTGCGCTCGCCGCTCGAAAGTTTCGGGTGGGCGGCGACGCAACTCTTACCCCTCACGCCGGGGAAATGTCGAGACTGATCGGCGCGAGCCGGGCGCAGGTCGAGGCCGACATGCCGGATGCGGCGCGAACCTGCGCGCGAAAATATGATCTGACGGTCGTCCTCAAAGGCAGCCGGAGCCTGATCGCCGAGCCGGGCGGAAGGATTTACATCAACCGAACGGGAAACGCCGCTCTCGCCAAAGGCGCCACCGGCGACGTCCTGGCGGGCCTCATCTGCGGCCTCGCCGCGCAGGGCCTTTCGGCCTTCGACGCCTCACGCCTCGGCGTCTACCTCCATGGCCGCGCCGCAGACATCGCGGTGGCCCAAGGCCGGGACAAGCGGACCTTCCTGGCGTCGGATATTTTCACGTACTTGGATGATGCACTCAGGGAAATCTCGATATCTTGAAATCCCTGTTATTACTCATCCCTCTCCGTCATTCCCGCGAAAGCGGGAATCCAGATTATCGCCAGGCGGACTGGATTCCCGCTTTCGCGGGAATGACGACCTGAACAGTTACAAAACCCTTAAACCCTTTAAATTATTTTTTTCTTCTTCAGGTCCCGCCTCAGTTCCCGCAGTCTCCTCCGGAGAGCTGCCTCGGGGTCAACTCCGCTTTCCACGGCTTTCCGGGCCAGCTTGAGCAGGGCCGCACCGATACGCGACATCGCGCCGGGATATCTCCGCTTCTTCAACCGGATCATCCCCACGCGAGACGCTTTCTCATAAATTCTTTTCGCCTGGTACAGCGCCGGAAGACTGTGGGGCACACGATCGACCGGATGCCGGCCGTCTTTCCGGGCCTTGCCCTTTTCCCAGCGGACGAGAATTTCGGACGGGGTTAGATTTTCCCTTCTGCCGAAGACATGCGGATGGCGCGTTACGTATTTCTGCACCGTTTCTTCAACCATCTGTTCGGATGAAAACAGTCCGCGGTCTTCCGCCGCCTGAAGAATCGACAGCGCCAGAAACAAAAGGTCCCCGAATTCCTCCCGGAAAAGCTTCCGGTCACCGCGTTCGACCGCCTCCACCATCTCGTGCACCTCTTCGATCACGAGCGGCGCCAGACTCCGCGGAGTCTGACGCCGGTCCCAGGCACATCCGCGACGGCCGCGCAGAATGGAGATCAATTCCCGCATTTTTTTGATGTCATTTTTCATTCGGTCAAGATTCCGGGGGGAGGCCATGTTCCGATTTACCGGCTCGAAATCGCCAGCTGGCCACAGGCCGCCCGCACGTCAAGACCCTGGCTCCAGCGGATGTAGGTGGGAATGTCCGCGTCCCAGAGAATTTTCTGAAACGCCAGCACCTCCTGGGGCTCGGGACGCCGGTAGTCGGACCCGGGAAACGGATTGAACGGGATCAGGTTGACCTTGCACCGGATCCTGCTGATCAGCTTCACCAGCTCACGCGCCTGCTCGGGGCGGTCCGTGACGCCGGCGAGAAGAACGTACTCGAAGGTAACGGGTTTCCGGCGGGTTTTTCCAACCTGGCGGGCAGCCTCCAGGAGCGCGTCGAGGTCGTGGCGCGCGGATACGCGGGGCATGATTCGCGCGCGAAGATCCGGCGAGGGAGCGTTCAGGGAAATGGCGATGTTCACGGCAAACCCCTCCGCCAGTTCCAGAAGGCGGTCCGCGACGCCCGCGGTCGATACCGTGATGCGCGACGGCGACATGCCCATGCCGTCTTTTCCGGTCAGAATCCTTAGAGACCGGCAGAGCGAGTCAAAATTCAGGAGCGGCTCGCCCATGCCCATGAACACGATATTGCTTAAACGGCGAGTCCCCGTTTCTTCCTCCAGAGACTTCGCCAGATGCCGCTTGGCGACGATGACTTGGCCGATGATTTCGGCGCACGTGAGATTGCGTTTGAATCCCATGGTGGCAGTCGCGCAGAAGACGCAATCCAGCGCGCAGCCGGCCTGGCTGGATACGCAGAGGGTCGTGCGGTCCTCGGCGGGCATCAGCACGCATTCGATTTTCAGGGCCTTGCCGGAGGGTTTCGCAGTCGGCGCCAGGCGCAGTAGAATTTTTTCGGTCCCGTCCGCCCCCCGGACGATCTCCCCGACTTCCGGCAGGACCGCCGTGGAGCGGTCCTTCAGCGAGCGGCGGAATTCCGCGGGCAGATTGCTCATCCGGTCCGCATCGCCGATGTCCTTCTCATAGAGCCATTCGATGATCTGTTTCGCGCGATAGGCCGGCTCGCCCAGCGACGCAACCCACTCCGTCATCCGGGCCGGGTCCAGATCGTAGAGGTTCGTCTTGTCCATGAACCCGCATTTGTAGCATTCCCTCCGCCATCCTGCCATCCTGCCGGCCGAAAGGACTTGTCTGCCGGAATGTTTCATCGTAGGGTGACGGCGCTGTACGACAGCCGCATGCTGACAGCTGAAAGCTGACGGCTGACGGCCATTCCAAAAGGAGGCACCATCGATGAACGTTCGGCCGGTTCAGCTTCTGGCTTCACTCATCAGTGTTCTTCTCCTCGGATTGATCACGGGTTCCCTGATCTATCTCCTGCTTACCACCGTCTTTCTTCCGGATCCCAAGTCTCTAGAAAAAATCGGAATGATCATCTACGACGGCGGCGGGTCCATCGCGTCCATCGTCGGCAGATTCGCGATCATCACCGCGTTCGGGGTCGCGGCGGGATACATCCTCGGACGCGAGACCGGTCGGTTTCTGGCCGAGGAGAAAAACACGGAAAGCTGGAGCTACCGTCTGCTTGTGACCTTGACGGTGTACCTCTCGAGGTTTCCGGCGATTTTCATCGGGCTGGTCGGATATTTTCTCCTTGTCATCCAGTTCGGCGCGCCGTGGACCCTCCCGACCCAATGCCTCGTTTTTTTCTTGATGGTCCTCCCGACTGCCATCGACGTCTGCCGGATCGGCAAGGACGACCCGGCGGCTGTTGGAGACGGGGTCCTGCTCGGGACCATCCGCGTGTGGCTGGAATTTTCGGTGATGTTCTGGCTGATCGCGTTTACGGCCTATGAATACACGAGGCCGAATCCGGACACCCACCGGTCGATCTCGGATTTTCTGGCGTCGGTCTGCGAAAGCGGCATTCAGCCGAACAATCCCGTGAATGCCCTCATGGTCTCGCTCGTGGCCGTCAGCGCCATCACGGCACTCGTCAACTGGTTTTTCAGGAATTACGCTTTACGGCAGAGGTAAATTCGAAAAGCCCTTCGGCGGCGCCGGAAAAACGCCCCAGAGCGGGACTCCCCGAAATTCCCTGAGATAGAGCGAATCCCGCGCCAGACCCCTCGACCACCACCAGTCCATTTGCGGCCGGCCGAGGACAATCAGCAAATCCGGCGCGTCGGCCGGATCGACAAGTCGGGTCGACTTCGGCAAAGTCGATTCGACCGCCTGAAGGGTCTCGCCGTAATAGGGCGGCGGCGGCCAGAACGCCACGCGGCGATTCTCCAGAATGCCCGACACCGATTTGAGGTCACGCGGCGTCAGGCTCGACCACCAGTACTCGCTTTCCATCCCCGCGCGGCGGGCGCCTTCGGGGCCTCCGATCAAAGTATTGTAATACACGAGCTGGTAGGGATGACACCGCAGGGTAACCGCCAGACAGAAAACAGCCATGGCAACCGCGGCCAGCCGACCGGCTCTGCCCAGGGTCCAGATCCAATTCAGGCCCGCGCCGGCCAATACAGCCATGAACGGCATGACCGGCATGAACAGCCGGTCTCCGTCATAGACGGGAACGCCGGGCAGGGCGAGCAATATCAAAAAAAACACGGGCGTCATCAGCAAAAATGCCAGTTCCGCCTGAAACCGTCGGAGTCTCCAGACGCCAAGCGCCATGAGCGCCAGGATTGGAAGAGGGGTCGTCAGGACGAACAGGACTGGAGCGAAATAAAAGGGCGGACGGAAATGATAAACAGTGCCGAAAAACAGCGTCGAAATCGGCGCCCAGTCTTTCCGCGCGATGCTCTGGCCGACAAATTCAGCCCAGTGATCCAGCGGATGGCGCCAGTAGTCGGGATTGAGGACGTAGAACACAGCGGCCCCGATCAGCAAAACCAGCGCGTCCCGCCGGAGGTTCGGACGGCGCTCGATCCATGTTCCGTACAAAAAGAGGAGGGGCGCGAGAAAGACGGCGGTGAATTTGACGGAGAGACTCAGCCCCAGCAGAATGCCCGTCGCCCACAGCCGCGCCGGGCGCCACGGATCAAACCGGATCAGAGTCCGATAGGAAAAAAAGGTCCAGGCCCAGAGGGCGGTCAGCGGCGCGTCGGTGGCGGCGAAGTGCAGGTGCGCGAAAACCCGGGGCGTGAAAAAGAGCAGGACAGACGCAAAGAATGCCGTCGACTCTCCGTACAGCCCCGATACATGGAGATACAGGGCGAAGAAAAAAATGGAAACCAGGGCAAGGGTGCCCAGCCGGAATGTTCCGATGGACGGGCCAAGCGGTAATGTGGGACAGAACGCCGGCAGGCCCAGCCATTTCACGAGTGACGGATGAACATTGTG